>DASWEO010000173.1:0-13962 GCA_036394715.1 Steroidobacteraceae bacterium | reverse complement strand
GGCGCAGTCGTTCAACTCCATCACGACGCCCTGCACCGCCGCGCTCGCCGCCGGGATCTCCAGCAGATTCAAGTTGATCGGCTGATCGGCGCCCAGCATTTGACCCGACGCGACGCGAAACGCGAGCGCATAACCGATATTTCCGGCCGCGCCCGTAATGGTGACTGTGACTGGCTTTTTCATGACTGGCTCCCGGCGCAAAAACCAAGAATGTTAGCCGAAAACGCGCCACCCGGGGGCGCCATGGGGCGACGCGTGAGGGGCGTCGTGAGGCGCCCGCCAGGCTGGCCTCATCGCAGGATCGCGAGGTCGCCGATGGAAAAGTCCGGGTAGGCGCCGCGAAAGCGCCGCAATTCCTCGTCCGCTTCGCTGTTGCGCCCGGCACGGCGCAGCGCGGCGATGTCGGCCAGCCAGACCGAGGGCGCGCGCGCGAGCTTGGGGTCGCTGCTGTAGAGATGCAGCCTGCGATTGAGGGGAGGATTCGCGGACGCGTCCGGATGCGCGGCGACACGCACCAGGCGCGGGGCATCGTCGACGCGCTTGGTGGCTTGCGGCCCGAACACGATGGCAAGCACCAACGCCACCGATAATAAGACGCTGGCGGCGAACGCCAGAGGCGCCAACCACGGCGTCAGGCGCCGCGCCGTGCCGTGCACGCCGTCCGTCAATCCGAGCGCGCCGCGCGACAGTCCAAGCACGCGGCGGTCGAGCGCGTGCGGCGGCGTCGGTGCGGATTCTCTCCGGTACTGACGCGACAGCGCGCTGTCGCCGCGCAAATATTCATCCAAGTCGTCGGGCGGTTCCATTGATTGCGTGTTGCTCAAATCGTTCGCGTCCGTAGCTGCGCACCGGGATCTCTGCCGGAAGCAGCGACTTCTTCAATTTGCGAATCGCGTAGCGCAGCCGGCTTTTGGCCGTCTCGACCCCGACTTGGGTCACGCGCGCGATTTCCTCGATGGTCAATCCCGTTTCTTCGTGGAGCAGAAACGCCTCGCGCTGCTCCTGCGGCAGGGCGCCCAGGGCCGCGAGCAGCGCGGATTGCTGCTCGGCGAATTCCGCGATCCCGTCGGGGCGTTGATACTCGGGCACTTCCGGTTCTGCTTGCGCCTCGGCGTCATCCGATCGCGTGGTGCGACGCATCTTGAGGTCACGACGGAAGAAATCGATGGTGCAGTTGTGCGCTATGTGAAACAGATAAGTCGCGAATTTTGCGCGCGCCTCATATCGGCTGCGCGTGGCGATCAATCGCGACCACACATCTTGAAACAAGTCCGAGGCGGCGCCGGCATTGCGCACCTGCCTTAGCAGATAGCGATAAAGCGGACCCTTGTGACGGGCGTATAGCGTCGAAAACGCGTCCGCGTCACCGTCTCGATACCGCACCATCAGCTTTGCGTCCTCGTCGAGCGGCTCCATGGGTTCAAGCATACACGTTGCCGCTTCTCCGGCCACCGGGGGGCCAATCATCGGTGGCCCTTCGAATGTTGTGCTACGCAGCATGATTCAAACACAAGTATTTTCCGGAGGTGCTTGCATGTAGCGGTGATGTATGTAACTATATCACCAAGTCACTGAAACACCTCGATGACTGCACTGACCCTCATATCGGAGACCTTATGAACACTCAAATCTCTTCAAAGCTTGCCGCCCTCGCTGCCGCCCTGATGATGAATAGCCTGCTCATCGCGGGAGTAGCGTACTTATTCAACGGGCCGCTGCAGCAACACGTGGCGGCCATCTCGGCGGCTCATACGGCCGCCCCGTTGCTGTACGGCGCCGTGTGAGCACGCATCGCGTATGAGCCTCGATCGCGCGTGAGCCCTCGAATGAATGCGTTGCCTTACACTACAGCGCTACATAGCCACAACACCACACCGAGTGAGGAATGGACCCTAATTGGAATGACAACCAGCCCATCTATCGCCAACTGCGCGATCGAATGGTCGCCCTCATTCTAGAGGGCGCGCTCAAGGAGGGTGATCCATTGCCCTCTGTGCGGGCGGTTGCCGCCGATTACCGGCTCAATCCGCTGACGGTGCTGAAGGGCTATCAGCAGCTGGTCGACGAACACCTGGTCGAAAAGCGCCGCGGTCGGGGCATGTACGTGAGCGAAGGTGCTCGACGGCTGTTGCTGGCCGGAGAGCGGGAAAGGTTCCTGCACGAGCAATGGCCGCAAATTCTGGCGGTCATCCACAGGCTCGGATTCTCCGCGCAGGAATTGTTTGCGCAAACCCCGGCAGTTACCCACCCGGCCCCGCCGCCCCGCGGCGGCGATACCAAGGAAGATTGAGATTCATCATGCCTGCGCTCATCGAAGCTTTAGATCTCACAAAAACGTATGGCGCGCATGTCGCGCTGGATCGTGCCAATTTCTCCGTGGAGGCCGGCCGCATCGTCGGCCTCATCGGCCCGAACGGCGCCGGCAAGACCACTGCCCTCCGCGCCATCCTGGGCCTCACCGCCTATGAAGGGCAGCTCAAGGTGTTGGGTCACGAGCCGTTTCGCGAACGCACCGCGCTCATGCATGACGCCTGCTTCATTGCCGACGTCGCCGTGCTCCCGGGGTGGCTGCGAGTCGATCACGCCATCGACTTCGTCGCCGGCGTGCACCCGCGCTTTCGCCGCGATCGTGCTCTGGCGCTGCTCGCGAAGGCCGATATCACGGGCGAGCGGCGCATGCGCGAGCTGTCCAAGGGCATGAAGACTCAGGTGCACTTGGCGTTGACCATGGCCATCGACGCCAAGCTATTGGTGCTCGACGAGCCGACCCTGGGTCTGGATATTCTCGCGCGGCGCGCCTTCTACGATGCACTGGTCAATGACTACATGGACGAGACGCGGACCATATTGATCACCACGCATCAAGTGGAGGAGGTGGAAAATCTGCTGACCGACGTGCTCTTCATCGACAAGGGCCGAATCGTTCTCGATTCCTCGCTCGACGACATCGCGACCCGCTATGCCGCGGTCGCGGTCGCCGCCGACAACCTGGATGCGGCGCGGGCCGAAAAGCCCTTCCATGAACGACCGATGCTGGGCAAGGTGGTGCTGTACTACGAGCAGCCCAACCTTACGAAGCTCGCGTCGCTGGGGGAGGTGCACGCCTTGAACGTCGCGGACTTGTTCGTCGCCAAGCTGTCCGGAGGTGCCGAATGAACACCGTCATCTGGCTGGTACGCCGGGAATTCTGGGAGAATCGCGCGATCTGGATGATTCCGGCGGTGATCGGCGGATTGATGGTCCTCATCGCCCTGTTCGGCAGGGTCGATCTGATGTCGATCTCCCCCCAGATGCCGGTCCAAGCCGTCGGCGGCGGGTTTCTGCTGGCCGTCGGGGCGACGTTTTTCGCCGTGATGTCGATTTACTCGACCTGGTATCTGCTGGACTGTCTGTATGCCGATCGCAAGGACCGCAGCGTATTGTTCTGGAAGTCGATGCCGATTTCCGATACCACGACGGTCCTGTCCAAGCTCGCAACCGCTTTGATCGTGATTCCTGCGGTGTACTTTGCGGGAGCCGACCTGACCACGCTCATCATGGCCTTCATCGTCTCCGTTCGATGGAGTGCATCCATCGACGGCGCCTTGTGGCACGCCAACCTCTGGCTGCAGCTGCAGACGTTATGGCTCTACATGATCGCGACGACCGCACTCTGGTACCTGCCGATCGCCGCGTATTTGCTGGTCGTGTCCGCCTGGGCCAAACGCGCCGTCATGCTGTGGTCCCTCCTGCCTCCGCTGACATTGGTCCTGGCCGAGCGCTGGTTTTTCGACAGCCATGTGATCGCGGACGTGTTGGGCAAGAGACTGTTGGGTTATCCGGCGCAGGCATTCCGCGACGACCCGGGCTCCAGTTCTTGGGTGACCACCGTCGTGGACAATGACACCATTACGACGCCCATCAGCATCTGGGGCTTCTTCAACGTCGGTGGATTCTTTTCCAGTGCGGAAACCTGGATCGGCATCGCCGTCGGCGCCGCGCTGATCGTCTGCGCCATCCAGCTGCGGACGCGGCGCACCGAGATCTGACGGGCTGCGCGCGCAAGCCGAGGCGGCAAACCGGTTGCGCCGCTCCGTTCCTTCTTGGGATTCAGACCCGAGCAGTGCAAAATAGCGGCGTTTCGATGTCATCATCTCGAGGAGCGCCGATGTACAAGACCAAGATTGATCTCTCGGAGAAGACCCGCCGCAACGTCATTGTCATACTGAATGACCGGTTGGCCGATGCGATTGACTTGCAGAGCCAGGTCAAGCAAGCACACTGGAACGTGAAGGGTCCGAATTTCATTGCCCTGCACGAGTTGTTCGACAAGATCTCCGATGTCTTCTTGGAACAAATCGACACGATCGCCGAACGCGTGACGAGCTTGGGAGGTACGGCAGAAGGCACGGTGGCCGTCGCCGCCAAGCGCAGCAAATTGAAGAATTATCCGTTGAGCATCACGGCCGGCAAGGATCATCTCTTTTATCTGTCGACGCAGCTATCGGTGTTCGGCAAGGCGGCCAGAGCGGCCATCGACGACGCGGACAAATTGGGCGATGCGGATACGGCGGACCTGTTCACGGGAATATCCCGCGACGTCGACAAGTACCTCTGGTTCCTCGAAGCGCATCTGCAAGAGAAAGCCTGATGGCCGATCCTGCGATGGGCAATCGGCCGGAGCCGGGCATCGACCCCGGCCTCGAGTCGGTTTTCAACACGCTGCGAGGATTACTCACCGCAGGGGAGACCTTGGAGGCATGGGCCGTGCAGCATCGCTTGTTTGCACTGACGCATCGCCGCGCCTGCATCGCAGCCACGAGCGGGCGGTTTATTTCGCTCAATCGCCGCCTGCTCGGCGGCTATGAATCCGCCGACATTCGCTGGCAGGACCTCAAGGAAACCCGCATCAGCGCGGGAATGCTCGCCGCGGACCTCACGCTCGTGGCGCAGAGCAGCTCCGACCTCAACATCGGATCCGAGGTGAATCGCGTATGGACCTTCGCCGGCTTGTGCAAGGATCAGGCGCAGTCCATGTATCGAATTTGCCAGCAGCACGACCAAGTGTGGCGCGAGAAGCGCCGAATCCGGGAGCTCGAGGAATTGCGCGCAAAATCGGGCGGCGTGCAAATCGGCGGCGGTCAGGGCGGCTACGCCGGCGCAGACTCCGCGGGCGCGGAATCGGAACCGGCTCGGCGCCTGCGGCAGGCGCGCGAAATGCTCGACGCCAAACTCATCAGCGACTCCGAGTTCGAGTCGATCAAGGCCAAGATCGTCTCCGGCCTGTAGACTGACGGGCATCTTCGCACCGTGACGTTGAGCGGCCCAGCGTTAAGGGCCTGGGGGGATGGGAAGCCTGAGGGCAACGGGGGGAACAGTTGCCCTCAGGCTTCCCATCCCCCCAGGCTGTTCGCGTCGGACCGCTCGACGGTTCGAGCACTCGCCGGGCGGGGGAAGGAGCTGCAAGGCAACTGCTCCGCTCCCCCGTTGCCTTGCAGGTCCTTCCCCCGCCCGGTGAGTGCTAGCCCAATAGATGGGCAAAGTAGCTGTTGCGCAGCCGGTTGAGCGGGTCCGTCCGTTGACGCAGCGCCCGAAACAGCTTGATGCGTTCGCCGAAAGATTTCGCCACGTGTTCGGGCTGCAAGGCGCGCGTCTGATTGAACGTGGGCGTACCGCCGTTCGCCGACGCAAAATCATTGAAGTCGATCAAGAAGTCATCCCAGCCCGCATCGCCGGTGGACGAAGGCTCGAGAGTGAACATCGGGCCTGAATAACTGGCGCTGAACAAGGAACCGCGGTCTTGATGCAGCCGGCTCGCACCGCTGACCACGTTACAACGGTATCGATGTTCCTTGTAGTATGACTTGCAGAACGTAAAATATTCCGACAGCACCTTGGGGAAATTGCCTTGAGGGAAGGCCCAGAGACTGTAGGTATGGCGCGCCTTCCATGCTTCGTTCGGCATGTCGCGCATCCACTCATGCGCATACATGGCCACTCCGCGGGTGCTCCGATGATCGAGCGTCGCACGCAGCGCCTTCTGCATCACTGCGCGAAGTCCCGGCGCTGCCAGCACGCTGCCCACGGTCGAGCCGAAAGCCGGCAACACATTGCGCATCACGGAATTGCGGATCTGCCAAATCCCGGAGCGGCTCAAGGAGGCCGATTCGTCGAGCGTGCGGCGCTCAACCGTGATTCGATCGTTGAACGGCGAGATGTGCAGCCGCAATGCACCCGGCGCGTTGACGATCGGACCGAACCGCGCCGTGAATTCCTTGATCGACAGCACCTGATAATCGATCTTGACCGGCGTCAGCGGCCGCACGCGAAGGACGACCTCGTGCACGACACCCAGCAAACCGAAGCTCGAGCGCAGCACGCGCATCAGGTCGCGCTCCCGCTCGGTGACGGTCATTTGCCTGCCTTGCGGGGTGATCAACTTCAATTCCGTGACGCAGGAGGACAGTTGCGCGACGCCCGCGCCGTACGAAGCCTGGGGTAGGGTGGTGACGGCTACGGCCCCGAGGGAAATCTGGCCCATTTCGGGGGTCAGCGGCAACTCGAGGCCGCGCTCGGCGAGCGCGCGCACCAGGGTACCCACGCGTACGCCGGCCTGGGCCCGCACCGTGGTCTCGCCGAATTCGAGGATTTTGTCGAGCGTACCGGTGTCGACGGTGGTACCGCCGTCTCCGCCCACGCAGCGCGTCTGCGAATAATCGGCGCCCACCATTCGAATGGGGGTGGGATAGCTCTTCGTTTTGGCCAGGACGGCCGGAAGGTCTTCGAAGCGCTTCAGCTTGAGGACGATCCGTGGCCGGCGATAAATGCCCGATGAGTCCGCCCCGGGCGAACGAGTGACCTTACTTACCATATGCTTCCCCCCGGAAGAATAAAGTGACGCTGAAATTCCGCTGGCTGTCGGGGGGCACAAAACCGAGAGGTTTTCGGATTGTGCGATGCACGAAGGTTACTGGCGACCCCGCTATCGTCAGGCTTCTCTCTAGAAGCCCCTTAGACCGGTGGTTTTGCGTCCCCACCTTTCGGCGGGTTTGCCCTTAAACAGCATCCCTACTATGCGATGGATGGAGCGCTTCTGTAAAGCGGTTTTTTAACCCATGAGGAGCAGGGTTTCGGCGTGCTCGACGGCTTCCGGGGTGCCGCACACCACGACCACGTCCCCTTCCTTGAACAAGGTATCAGGGGCGGGTTCGCGTCCGACGATGCCGTCCCGGCGCACCGCGCTCACCGAGGCGCTCGATCCGCGGGCGGCGAGATCCGCGACGCTGCGGCCCACCGCCCAGGCGTGAGGCGGCAGAATGACGCTGTGCAGTTCCTCGCGAAAGGCGTGACTCGAATCGAGGTGCTCGGCATCGGCGGCGCGGAAGTACTGGCGCAACATCCCGTAGCGATGGCTGCGAATGCCGTTGACGGTCCGAATCACGCGCGGCACGGGCAACTTCAGCAGCAGCAACAAATGCGACAGCAACATGAGGCTGGCCTCGAAGGTTTCCGGCACCACTTCCGTCGCTCCCGCCGCCTGCAGCGCCTCGAGTTTGGTGTCGTCCTGGGTGCGCACCAGGATCGGCACGTCATCGCGCAATTCGCGGACCGCCCGCAGAATGCGCAAGGCCACTTCAGGGTTCGCAAAAGTGATCACCACGCAGCTTGCATGCGCGACCCCGACATTCTCCAGCACCTTGACCTGGCCGGCATCTCCGTAAATGACCGGATCGCCGGCTTGCCGGCCGAGGCGAATCCGGTAGGCGTCGAGCTCGAGGGCAATGTACTCGAAGCCGGTCTTTTCGAGCACGCGCGCGATATTCTGGCCGACGCGGCCGAAACCGCAGATGACGACATGATCGCGCTCGGCGACGGCCAGGGTTGCCTGAGTTTCGCGCATCGCCTCGCTGTGCGGAGGGCCGGACTCGCCGAGCAAGGCACGCGTAATTCGCCGATTGTGCCGTATGAGGAAGGGCGAGAGGACCATGCTGAGAACGGTGGCGGCCAGCAGCGGCTGCACGACCGCCGGATCGAGCAATTCGCGCCTCAACAACAGGGTCAACAGCGCAAATCCGAACTCCCCGCCCTGGCCCACCACCACGCCGGTGCGCAAGGATTTGAACCAGCTCTTCGTCGCGGGTTTGGCGGCGACGGTGACCACCGCCACCTTGAGCAGCAACACGCCGACGAGAGTTGCCGCGACCTGTGGAAAATGCCGCACCAGCAGCCCGACATCGAGCAGCATGCCGACGGTGATGAAGAAGAGGCCGAGCAGCACCTCACGATAGGAACGGATCGTCGCCTCGATCTGGTGGCGGAATTCGGTCTCCGCGAGCATCATGCCGGCGAGAAAGGCGCCGAGCGCGAGCGACAGGCCCACCGCGTGAGTAGCCCAGGCGGACGCCAGCACCGCGAGCAAGACGGCGAGCGAAAACAACTCGGCAGAGCGCACCGAGGCGATGACGAGGAACAGCGGCCGCAGCAGCCAGCGGCCGGCCGCTAGAACCAGGAGCAAGGCGAGAATCGCGAAGCCGATGGCGTCGACGATGTGCCTGATATCGGTAACCTTCCCGCCGCCGGTCAGCACCGATACCAGGGCGAGAAACAGCGGGAAGCTCAGGTCCTGAAACAGACAAATCGCCACGGCCAGGCGTCCGTGAGTCCGGTTGTTCTCCGACTGCTCGGTGAGCTGCGAAATGATGATGGCGGTCGACGACATGGCCACGGCGCCGCCGATCACCACGGCCACCGCCGGCACGACATCGAAGAGCAGGGTTCCGCCCGCCGCCACGATGGCCGTGGTGATCAGCACCTGTGCGCCGCCGACGCCGAGCACTTCCCAGCGCATCGCCACCAAACGGGGCAGGGAAAATTCCAGACCCAGAGTGAATACCAGGAATACCACTCCGAAGTCCGCCAGCAGCTGCGTAGTCTCGTTGTCGACCGCGAGGGCGAACGCATGCGGACCGAGGAGCATCCCCACCGCGAGATATCCCAGTATCGCCGGCAGCTTCAGCTTGCGCACGCCCGCGACCACGCACACCGAAGCGGCGAGCAGGATCAGGATTTGCAACAGCGGATCGTTATGCATCGCGTCCTCGAAATGAACAGAGCGGCGCCGCTGCCTGCTAGCATATGGCGATGAGTCCAAGTATGACCGTCCTTAAGCTCGAAGGAGAAGGCGACGATTGGCGGTTGCGGCTCGACGGCGATTGGTCGCTGGCGGCGATGGCGCAAATCGAGACGCAGCTGCGCGCCCTGCCCGGCGGGCTGCACGGCACGCTGAACTGCGACTGGTCGCGGGCCGAGGACCCGGGAATCGGTCCGGCATGGGCTTTGCTGACGCGGCTGGACGGCATCGGCGCCCAGCACTTCGACGTTCGCCACACCGGGGATCCGCCGCACTTTTTGGAGCTGCTGCAGAAACTTAGGGACTACGCCCAAGCCGCGCCGGCGGCGCCCGAAGCCGCGCCGAGTCTGGAACGTTCCGTCAGCGAAGTGGGGCGGTGGGCGGTGCTCCAGGGCGCCGAAGGGCGCGCCGTGATCGGATTCTTCGGCCGTCTGGTCACGGTTCTCCGGGAGTCCTTCTCCCGGCCGCGGGCGCTGCGCCCGTCGTCGCTGGCGCGGCACATCTATGAGACCGGCATCACCGCCATCCCCATCGTGTCGCTCATCGCCTTTCTGATCAGCGTGATCGTGGCGTACCTGGGAGCGCAGCAGCTGGGCAAGTTCGGCGCGGACATTTTCGTCGTGGATCTCGTGACCATTTCCGTGCTGCGGGAAATGGGGGTGCTGCTGACGGCCATCATCGTCGCCGGACGTTCCGGAAGCGCATTTGCGGCCGAAATCGGCGTGATGCAGCTCAACGAGGAAACCGACGCGCTGCGCGCCATGGGCATGAATCCGATCGAGCTCCTGGTAGTGCCCCGGCTGCTCGCCCTCGTCATCGCTCTGCCTTTGTTGACGGTGATTGCGGATGCCATGGGGCTGGCCGGCGGCGGACTCCTGTCGCTGGTGAATTTGCACATCCCCTTGCCGCAATTCATCAGTCGGCTGCGCGAATCGCTTTCACCGACGACCTTTTGGGCGGGCATGGTCAAGGCGCCGGTATTCGCGGTGCTGATTGCCATGGTGGGCACTTACCGCGGAATGCAGGTGCGCGAATCCGCCCGCGAACTCGGGCGCTTGACCACGGTCGCCGTGGTGCAATCCATCTTCATGGTCATTCTGGCCGACGCGCTCTTCGCGGTCTTGTTCGTGCAGATAGACTTCTGATGCCGGAACCAGCCGCAACTTCCGTCGTTCGCGTACACGGTCTCGTCAGCCGCTTCGGCGCGCAGGTCGTCCACGACGGACTCGACATGGAAGTGAGATCGAACGAGATCTTCGGCGTCGTCGGCGGTTCGGGCACGGGAAAGTCCGTGCTGCTGCGCACGATCTTAGGGTTGCGGCGGCCTGATGCCGGCAGCGTCGAGCTCTACGGCAAGGACGTGCAGGAACTGGCGGCCGCCGATCGCAGCTCACTGGTCCAAAGCTACGGCGTGACGTTTCAGAACGGTGCGCTGATCAGCTCGTTGACCGTGGCGCAGAACGTTCAATTGCCGCTGCGCGAATATCATCCCATGTCCGAGGAGACCCTCGACGAACTGGCGGAATTGAATCTCGCGTTGGTGGGACTCCCGCGGGATGCCGGGACGAAGTATCCGTCGCAATTGTCCGGCGGCATGGTCAAACGCGCCGCGTTGGCGCGGGCGCTCAGCCTCGAACCCAAGCTCTTGTTTCTGGACGAGCCGACGGCCGGCCTCGATCCCATTTCCGCCGCGGCCTTCGATGAGCTACTGTTGTATCTTCATTCCCAACTGCGGCTCACCGTGGTCATGATCACCCACGATTTGGATACCTTGTTCAGAACTTGCAATCGGGTCGGGGTCATCGTCGACGGACGCATGATCACCGATACCTTGGAGGGAATGCTGCAGAATCAGAACGCGTGGATACACGAGTATTTTCATGGGCCGCGGGCGCGCGCCGCCGAAAAGGGTGCGCATGGATAGGGACGCGAACTACGTGGCCGTCGGCGCCTTCGTGCTGCTGGTCATCGCCATGGCGGTGTCTTTCGTGTTGTGGTACACGAATCTGCAGGACAAACACATCTATCTGCGCTATGAGATCTACTTTCCGGGCACCGTCAGCGGACTCACCCCGGGCAGCCCGGTGCGCTACCTCGGGGTCGACGTGGGCAAGGTGGCGCGCATCTTGATCGATCCGCAACAACACAACCGCGTGCTCGTCATCGCCGATATCGAAGCCACCGCTCCGATCGATGGGCGCACTCGGGCTTCCTTGAGTCTGCAGGGCATCACCGGCCTTCTGTACATCGATTTGAAGCAGTACGGCAAGTCCACGGTGCCGGGCGTGCTTGCAGACGGTCTGCATTATCCCGTCATTCCCTCGGTGCCGTCGGACTTCGACGTATTGTTGAGCAACCTGCCCGCACTGACCACGAATCTCGTGGAGCTGGTGGACCGGGTCAATCAGGTATTCAGCGACGAGAACGTGCGTTCCTTCAAGGCGACGCTCGACAATGCGCGGCTCGCCAGCGACCGGCTGCCCGGCACGCTGCGCGAGGTGCAGGGATTGGTGGCGGACGCGCGGAGCACCTTCCAGGAAGTGAAGGGGGCGGCCGCCGACCTGCGGGCAATCGAGGCGCAAGCCGCACCCGATCTGGAATCCACCCTCGCCAACATGCGGCGCGTCGCGGACAACCTGGCAAAGACCTCGGATCTTTTGGAGCACTTCGTGGCGGACAACGAGCCCGTCGTCACGCGGTTCACGCATCAGAGCCTGCCCGAGTTCGAGCAGCTGCTGCGCGAAAGCCGCCAGGCGGCGCGCGATTTTCGCGACCTGTCGCGCAGCCTGAAGCAAAATCCCTCGCAGCTCATCTATGAGCCGAACTACCGCGGCGTCGAGGTGGCGAAGTGATTCGTTTGGCCGGGCGGGCGGGCCTTCTTGCGGCCATTTGCCTCGCGGCCTGCACGGGCTCGCTGTTCCAAAGCAAGGTTAAGCCGCCCACCGTCTATTGGCTGTCGGCCGGCGCGGAATCGCCGGCCCGCGGCGCGCCGGCCGCGGACCCGCCCGCCACCGGTACGCCGGCCGCCGCCATTCCCGTCGATCTCGCGATTCTCAAGCCCAGAATGCGGCCCGGACTCGAATCCGACCGCATCGCCGTGCTGTATCCGGACCGCCATCTGGATTATTTTGCCGACGCGCGCTGGAGCGGACCGCTCGGCGAAGTGCTCGAGGACCTCGCGGTGCAAGAATTTCGCTCGCACGCCAACTTACGCAGCGTGAGGGGCGATGCGTCGGTATTCGGGAGCGCCTACTGGCTCGAGATCGAGGTCGCGGATTTTCAAGCGGAATATACGTCCGCGGCGACGGCTCCCACGGTGCACGTGCATCTGCTGGCCCGCCTCGGTGGTTCAGGCGATCGGCGCATTCTCGGACAGTTCATGGCGAATGCGCAGCAGCCGGCCGCCGAGAATCGATTGACCGCGATCGTCGACGCCTTTGCGCACGCGGCGGATGCGGCACTGACGGAGATCGCGGCCCATGCCGACGAAGCCCTCGCCAAGACTTCAGAAGCTCGATAGGCCGGTGGCCTCCGCGAACCGATAGCGCCAATAGGAGGCCGGCGATGGATGCTCAAAATCCGCCCCGGCAGCGGCGTTGGACCAAAGCTTGCTGAAATATTCGGTGACCGCGCGCGCCGGTGCGGCCCGCGCGGGCATGCGAAGTTCGACGCTTGATTCGAGATTCAGATCGCCGAGATTGCGGCGGGTGAAATTCGCCGATCCAAAGTTCATCCAAAGATCGTTGCGGTGCTGGACCACGAGCAGCTTGGGAAGCGACGCTTCCGTTCCGGATGGGCACCAACGCACCTCGATGTGGCCGCCGCCGCCATCGAGGAGTTCGCCGGCCACCGCCTGATTCGGCATCCGGTTCCGAGCCAGCAGCACTTGCAGGCGCGCGCCGCGCCCGGCCGCGCCCAACGCAGCCGCGACGAGGCGCCGATCGCTCCAGTTTTGCACGGCGATGCTGATCTCGTCGCCGCTGCCTGCCGCGGCGATGGCATCGAGGAGTGCAGTCTCGATGGCGCCCTCGGTGAGGAATCGAGCATCGATGGAACCTACTCCGCGGTCGTCCATGGGCGGGCCCGCCGGCAGGCGATCGTCATCCGAGGACCATGCCGCAACCTCGAGTTCGCCGGCGATCATCGAGCGGGCCAGAGATCCCCGCAGAATCAGGCCGGCGGAGGCGCCGGCGGACCCGATGACGGCAGTCCAGCCACCGGAACCGTCGTCTGCCACCACGAGCTGCCGCTGGTCTGCCTTGAAGTTCCGCATCCGCGACCATGCCGGCAAAGTGACTTGTCCCGGCGTCTCATCGAAGGGGTCGCTCCACCAACCGAACATCAGCCGCCACAACCCGGAATAGAGCGGGTTCGAATCGCGCAATCGTTCCAGCCGCACGCGGGCGACGATGATGCCGGACTCTTCCAACGAGGTCAGCGTTTGCAGCGGAGTACCGCCGAACGCCTCGTTGCAGGGGTCGGTCACCAGCACGATTCGCAGATTGGGCCGGGCACGCTTTCGCGCCAGCAGGTGTTGGGCGAGCTCCGGGCTCACCGGAGACCGATCGACCACGATCAGCTGTTCGGCATGATCGATGGCCGACATCACCCGCCCGGGACCCCCCGGGCGGCGCGCTGATTCCTGCACGAAATCAACATCTGCCTCCGATAAGCGGGAAACCTGGGAGGCGATATGCGTTCCCGGCGGCAGCGGTTTCGCCAAATTCCAGAAGACCAGCGACAGCCACGCGAGCAGCAGCATCAGAAGAACGATCCGGGTGCCGCGCGCGAATCGCGACCGGGTGGCGGGTGCCGGCGGATCGGTGTCCGACATGGCGGTCAGTCCGGGCCGC
>DASWEO010000172.1:0-4110 GCA_036394715.1 Steroidobacteraceae bacterium | reverse complement strand
TGCGCGGCAGGGACCGGAGTTCGGGTCCGTTGTGGTCCCACCGCAGCAAGCTCCCCTGGTCGTACCAATCCCCGAGCACGATACGCGTGCAGGGGCGGCCGTCGACCTGCAGGGCGTGGATGGCGGGGCGATGGGTGTGGCCGTGCAGCAGCGTGGCGGTTCCGGCGCGGCGCAGTGCCAGGGCGACGCTGTCGGCGTTCACATCGGTGATGGCGTATTCCACGGCGGCGGTGTGCGCCTGGCTGCCGACGCGAGCGGCGCCCGCGAGCGCGCGGCGCGACGCGACGGAGAGCGCGAGAAATTGCCGCTGCCAATCGGGCTCCCGCACCGTGGCGCGCAGCCGCTGGTAGGCGCGGTCATCGGAACACAGCGCGTCGCCGTGCATCACCAGCACCGGCTCCCCATACAGAGTCACGATCAAGGGGTCGGGCAGAAGCACGGCGCCGCTCATGCGGCAGAATTGCGCCGCCAGCAAGAAATCGCGGTTGCCATGCATGACGAAACACGGCACGCCCTGCGAGGTCAGCGAGTGAAGCCCCGCGATCGCAGCGGCCTGTGCCGCGTCTGCGGCGTCGTCGCCGATCCAGGTTTCGAACAGGTCGCCGAGAATATACAGGGCGTCCGCGTCCGTGGCCTCCGTCGCGAGAAACTCTAAAAACTGCTCGACGATCGCCGGGCGGCTCGCATCGATGTGCAAATCCGAGATGAACAGCGCGGCCACTTTACGTCAATGGCCGGCAACGCGCTCGATTCGCTCGATCACCACGGGCTGCAGCGGTGCATCTTCCTTGAATGGCCCACGTGCCCCGGTCGCTACATTGCCGATCTTATCGACCACTTCCATGCCTTGAACGACCTTGCCGAAGACCGCGTAGCCCCAACGTGTCTTGTTGGGGTCGAGAGCCTCGTTGTCATACAGGTTCACGTAGAACTGAGCGTCGCTGCCGTGCGGATCCTGGCTCCGCGCCATGCCCACGGTGCCGCGCTGATTGGTCAAGCCGTTGCCCGACTCATTGACCACCTTGACGGGGGCGGCCTTGAGTTTGTAATTGCTATCGAACCCGCCGCCTTGAATGACGAAGTTCGCAACGACACGGTGAAAAGTCGTGCCGGAATACTGCCCCTGGTCCACATATTTCAGGAAATGCGCGACCGTGAGAGGCGCCCGTTCGGCGTTCAACTCGATCGTGAAGCTTCCCGACGATGTGACCACCAGGATCTGCGGCGAAGCAGCCGGTGTCGTGGACGCGGCTTTGGTCTGCGCCTTGGGCTGGGTGGCCGGTGCGGCCGCCGCGCCGTCCGCCGGGCTTGCCGCGGGAGCCGGCGCCGGGGTTGGCGCTGCGGTCGCGGCAGCAGTCGCCGCCGCGGCAGGCGGAGCTTCGGCCGCAAAACATAACGCTGGACAAGAGGCTGAGAACAATCCGAGGACGAGTAGTAGCTGTTTCATCAGATATTTGGCGCGGTTGGGGATGTCAACCTCCGAGATTCTACTCGAATAGGTACAATCTTGGACTATGTCCGCAATATTGCAGTCGTCGCCCGTCATCACGCGGTTTGCGCCCAGCCCCACCGGTTCCTTGCACCTGGGCAATGCGCGGACCGCCTTTTTCTGCTACCTGTGGGCCCGCAAGAGCGGCGGCCGGTTCATTCTGCGCATCGAGGACACCGACGCCGAGCGCAGCCGGCTACGCTTCCGCGACGAGTTGATGGCGGAACTGCGCTGGCTCGGCTTGGACTGGGACGAGGGGCCGGATATCGGTGGTCCGTCGGCTCCCTACTCGCAGGCGGAGCGCGGCGAATTCTATCGAGCCCTGTTCGCGCAACTGGAGATGAACGATCAGGCGTACCCATGCTACTGCACGGCGGAAGAACTGGAACTGTCGCGGAAGCTCCAACGCATGTCGGGGAAGCCGCCGCGCTACGCGGGGACCTGCCGGCATCTGACCTCCGCCGAGCGCGCCCAGCGAGAGGCCAGAGGTCTTCGAGCCGCGTTGCGATTTGCCGTGCCGGAAGATCGGATCATCGAGTTCACCGATACGGTGCACGGGCCGCAGCGCTACGCATCGAGCGATATCGGCGATTTCATCATTCGGCGCGACGACGGCACGTCGGCGTTCTTCTTTTGCAACGCCGTCGATGACTCGGTCATGGGAGTCACGCAGGTGCTGCGCGGCGATGATCATCTCACCAATACGCCGCGCCAGCTGCTGCTGCTGGACGCGTTGGGCATGCGCCGCCCCGGCTACGGCCACGTTGGATTGCTGGTGGGGGCCGATGGCGCGCCGCTGTCGAAGCGACACGGCAGCACCAGTGCCCAGGAGTTTCGCGAACGCGGATTCCTCCCCGCCGCCATCCTCAATCATTTGTTCCGCCTGGGGCATACGAGCGACATCGAAGGCTGGTCGCCCGTGAGCGGTATGCCCGCGCACTTCCGTCCGGAACATCTCGGCCGCGCGCCGGCGCGTTTCGACGAGACCCAATTGGTGCATTGGCAAAAGGAGGCAGTGGGGAGGATGTCCGCAGCGGAAATCCGCGTCTGGCTGGGGTCCGGCGATTCAGCCGAATTCGTCGAGTGGGTGCGTCACAATCTGGTTTTGCCCGCCGATGCTGCGCCATGGCGGGCGGTGGTGCGCGGCGACCTGCCTCCGTTGGGGAAGGGCGAGCAACATGTGATTGCGGCGGCAGGGCCGGAATTTTTCACCGCCGCCGCCGAAGCGTTCGGTCAATCGTCGTCGGATTTCAAACAGCTGACCAAAATCTTGAAAGAACGCACGGGGCGCAAGGGCGCGGATCTCTACATGCCGCTCAGAGTCGCCTTGACCGGTCAGGCACACGGTCCCGAACTGGGACCCCTGCTCAAACTCATGTCGCCGGAGACGGCGCGCCGCCGCCTCGAGTCCTATGCTCAGCATTCATAATTCCCTCACCGGCGAGAAAGAGGAATTCAAACCTCTGCGCTCCAACGAAGTCCGCATGTACGTGTGCGGAATGACGAACTACGACTACATCCATGTCGGGCACGCGCGCATGCTGACGGTGTTCGATCTGATCCAGCGCTATCTGCGATCGTCGGGATACGCGGTCACCTATGTGCGCAATATCACCGACATCGACGACAAGATCATCGAGCGCGCCGCCGCCAACGGTGAAAATTGGGCGGATTTGGCGCGGCGTTTCACCGCGGCCATGCACGAAGATTGTGCGACTCTCGGGCTGCAAGCGCCCGACCTCGAGCCGCGGGCCTCCGAGTACATCGGGCCGATCATCGCCATGACGCAGACGCTGATCGACAAGGGATACGCCTATGTCGCCGGCAATGGCGATGTCATGTACTCGGTGCGCAAGTTTCCGGGATACGGCCGGCTGTCGGGCAAGAAAATCGATGACTTGCGCGCCGGTTCGCGCGTGCAGGTGGATGACGCCAAGCTCGATCCCTTGGATTTCGTGCTCTGGAAGCATGCGAAGCCGGGCGAGCCTTCCTGGGCGTCGCCCTGGGGGGACGGCCGTCCGGGATGGCACATCGAATGCTCCGCCATGTCGACGAGCCTGCTCGGCAGCTATTTCGATCTGCACGGCGGCGGCGAGGATTTGAAGTTTCCGCACCATGAGAACGAGATCGCTCAATCCTGTGCCGCCTGCGGCACGCCGTTCGTTCACGTGTGGATGCACAACGGGTTCGTGCGCGTGAACGACGAGAAAATGTCGAAATCACTCGGCAATTTTTTTACCGTGCGCGAGGTCTTGAAGACGCTGCGCGACCCGGAGGTGCTGCGATTCTTTCTGTTGAGCAGCCACTATCGGGGGCCCATCAACTATTCGTCGGCGCAGCTCGCGCAGGCCGATGAGACATTGCTCGGCCTTTACCGCGCCCTCAAGGGCGCCGGCGGATCGGGAGCCCCCAATGCCGGGTGGCTGGCCGGATTTCGCGCCGCCATGGACGACGATTTCAATACGCCCGAGGCGCTTGCAGTCATGCAGGGCGTGGCCAGGGAGCTCAATCAGGCCAAAGCCGCCGGGAGCGCGGCGAAGACGGCGGATGCGGCGGCAACTCTGCGTGCCATGGGTGCGGTGCTCGGTGTGCTGCAGCAGGATCCGGACACGTATTTGAAG
>DASWEO010000171.1:0-16251 GCA_036394715.1 Steroidobacteraceae bacterium | reverse complement strand
AGCGCTTGATCGATATTGTTGATCGCGTTGCCCAGCGAATTGTTCAGCTTGGCCTGAGTGGCCGAGGTGCCGGTCCCGGTCTGCAGCGCAGTCACGAGATTCTGTACCGTCGTGAATATGCTTTGATTGGTGCTCGGCGCGACCGTGAACGAATCGCCCGCGGCGGGCTGACCACTCAGCGTCACCTGGACGCCGCGGAACGCGATCGACTGACCGGAGGTATACGTCCCCGAGGTCACCAGCACATTGGCTGAATCGCGCACTTCGTAGGTGTTGGCGGCCGTGAAATTGACGGCATAGGTACCGCCGTCGTACGCGGCCGGGTTCTGCACCGCCGAGGCGCCGAGCACTCCCGTACCTGTGTTGCCTGCGGCGGCGCTCGCGTCAAACGTACCGTTGCCGGTCTTGATCTGGTTGAACACGATATTGCCGTTGTCGCCGTCGGCGATGGTCTGACCGGCCGCGACCTGCACTTGACGCTGGCCCTGATCGCCGGCGTAGCTTGCGCCGCTTGCCGTGAGCGCAAACGGTCGGTTAGTCGTGGAAAAGCCGCCGAAGATGTACTCGCCGTTGCCGTCCTGGGTGTTGGCCAGGGACAACAAACTGTTTTGGATTTGGGTGGCCTGCGCCGCGATCGCCGTGTGGCCCTCGCTGGAAACGGAACCATTGTTGGCCTGCAGCGCGAGATCGCGCAAGGTCTGCAGCTCGGTTTGCACCTGCGACAGGGCGCTATCCTCGGTGCTGAGCCGGGTCTGTGCGCTGTTGGCGTTGGCATCGTACTGCTGACTTTGCGCGAGCGCCTGGTCGTAGTTGTTGACGCTGCCGGCCGCGACCGGATTCTGCGAAGGGGTGGTGAACGCGAGATTTGACGAGATTTGATTCTGCGTCTGCGACAGATTGGACTCGATCTGGGTCAGCGCCGCGAGGAACTGTGCTTGATTCAGACTCTGGGTTACGCGCATGGAGATTTCCTTTATGCCGCCTGTACGGCGGTCAGCAAGCTCTGAAACAGGCTGCTGCCGATTTTCAGCGCTTGCGCGGCGGCTTGATAAGACTGCTGCCACTGCAGCAGGCTGGCGGCTTCCTCATCCAGGTTGACCCCCGATACGGACTGCACATTCTTTTGCGCCTGAGTGTTGACCGCCGACTGGGCGGCTTGTGCGGTATTGACTTGTTGGGCCTCGCTGCCGATGCCGGTGATCAGCGAACTGACTGCGCCGTTGACGCTGGTGGTGCCGTTGGCAAGAATTCCCTGGGTTTGCTGATTGGCGCTCGCCAGGGCGTTGCGATTGTCACCCGTGCCCCCCGCGTTGCTCGCCACCGTGAAGGTATCGCCGGCCGCCGGGGTGCCGCTGATCGCCACCTGCCAGCCGTTGAGGCTGATATTCGCGCCCGCGGTGTAGGCGAAGCTTCCGGCGCCATTCACCGAATACGTCGTCGGAGTGATGAATTGAATGCTCGTGGTATTCAGCAAATTCGGGTTGGCGGCATTGAGCACCGTACCGCTGCTGATCGTGGCATTTCCCACATTGCTGTTTGCGGCCGACGTCTGCACGGCGCCTGCGGCGGCGATCTTCGAGGGATCGGTCAACACGGCGGCGAATGAGCCGGCAGCCTGTGCGGTGGGTTGAATGAGAAACTGATCTCCCGAAGCCGGCGTCGCCGACACCACGATGGATAGACCATCGGCCGTCAGCGGACTCGCCACGGTTCCGGCGCCCGACAGGGCAACCGTACTGCCGTCGCTGGAGCGGGTCAGGGAATACGCGCCCGCCTTGTACGACAGCACGTAATCGTTCGCAGTCAGCGCGCCGACATTCGCGATGCTGACCGCGACGCTGGTATTGTCCGTGTTCTTGGAGGAGGCCGTGGCGCTCGGCCCGCCCACCGAAAACAGGTTCGCGCCGAACTGTCCGCCGAGATCCAGACCCGCATTCTGCTGAGAGTTGACCGCTTGGCTGAAGGCGGTGGCAATCTGGCCCAGCTGATTTTGCACAGGTCGGATCGCCTGGGTGCGCGCCGCCAGCAGCCCGCCGAGGTCTCCCGACGTAATGTAGCCGCTGATCACATTGCCGGCGGCGGTGGATGAGGATATCTCCAGTTGCGCCGAATTGAAGGGATTTCCCACGGTGGTCAAGGTGGTGGTGGTGCCCTGCAGAACCAGCGGCTGCCCATTGCCCACGAAGACATTGAGGGCGCCGTTGGTGTCCGTGGTGGTCGAGACTCCGATCAACGATGAAAGATCCGACACCAGCTTGTCGCGCTGGTCGAGCAGGGTGTTGGGCGGACTACCCCCGGCCTGGGCCGTGCTCACGACGATCTGTTGATTCAGTTTGGAAATCGACGCACCGATCGAATTGATTTGCTGCACGTCGGCCGTGATGCGTGTGTTGATGTCGGTATTCAAGCCGTTCAATTGGGAACTGATCCTGCTGAAACTGTTCGCGACGCTCTGCGCCTTGCCGATCAGGGCTTGCCGCGTGGCTGCGGACGTTGGGGTATTCGCGACGGCCGACCATGCGCTGTAAAAGTCCTGTAGGGCGGTGCTGATGCCGCCGGCCGTCGTACCCACGATATTGTCGATCTGGGACGTGTAAGTCTGCAGGCTGTTCAATTGACCGAGGCTGCTTTGCGAGGTATTCAATTGATTGTTGGTCGCCTGGTTGAAGGCGCGCGTGGTGGCGGTGAGGTTGACTCCGCTGCCGACGCTGGCTGTTCCATTCGACTGCGGCGCCGCGGCGCTCAGAACCACCGATTCTTTGCTATACCCGGGCGTGCTGGCGTTGGCGATGTTATTGCTGGTAACCGCCATTGCAGCTTGAAACGCCTGAAGCGCCGAAACGCTGATTCCAAATATGTCTGACACCATTACTCTCCGCGTTTTCGGCGTTCGAACTCACTCGACTCCCGCACTATCGGCAGCCAATCCAATATCTATAATGCTGCAGTGCGGGTAGGCAGCGCCGCCTGGAGCACGCCGCTATTCAAGATTTGATTTAACTTAGTCGCATACTCAGGGTCGGTCGCGTAGCCCGACTTGCCGATGCGGTCGATGTACGCGTGGACGTCACCGCCTGCCGCGATCGCATCCCGGTAGCGCGGAGACTTCTTCAGCACATTGGCAAAGTCGCTGACGCTCTCCTCGATCGACCCGTAGGCCCGAAAAGCCGTGCGCCGCTGCGCCGCCACGCCGTTGCTGAACTCCACCGTATCCGCGGTCGCCCGCGCGCCGGTCCACCCGTCGCCGGCTTTGATGCCGAACATATTGAGGCTGGGCGAGCCATCGGCGTTACGCGCCATGCGCTGACCCCATCCGGTTTCGAGCGCCGCCTGCGCCAGCAGCCCGAGCGGATTGAGCCCCAAGGCGGTGGCGGCGCGGCGGATGGCCGGCATCACCTGATCGACGAACTCCGCCGGCGTTTTCGCCAAGACCCGCGGCGGGGCTGACACCCCGCCAGAAGCCGTCTTGGGCGCAGCGGGCGCAGTCTTGCCGGTCAACTGTCGTTTCAATATGGCGCCTATGCCTAAATCCTCGTGTTGGCTGATGGTGAGCGCCACCTGCTTGTCGAACATGTCCTGGTACACGCCCATCTCGTTGCCGTCGAGTTCGTCACCCATGCTGGCGTCGCGCATGCTCTTCAACATCATTTGCAGGAACAGGGCCTCGACCTGACTGGCCACGGCGCTGATCGCCTGGGGCGACGTCGGATCGGCTTTGAGCGCCGCCAAACCGTTGAGATCGGTGTACGTGGTTGCGGCGGAGGTGTCCGGCACCGAGGGGCCGAGAGACTGCAGAGCACCGGTCAATGAAAGATCCGTGGTCATTTAAATCACGATGAGCTCAGCCTGCAGCGCACCGGCCTCCCTGAGGGCTTCGAGGATGGCGACCAGATCGCCGGGCGCCGCGCCGACATCGTTGACGGCCCGCACGATTTGCTCGAGTTCCACGCCGGGTTTGAACAGGAACATGCGGTTCGATCCCTGGTCCACCTTGATGGTCGAGTTGTTGAGCACCACCGTTTGTCCCAGCTTGGAGAATGGCGCCGGTTGGCTGACGGTCTGCTCTTCTTTGATGGTGACGGACAGAGAACCGTGCGACACCGCAGCCGGCGTCACGATGACATTGCTGCTGATCACCACGGTGCCGGTGCGCGAATTGATGATCACCTTGGCCGAGGCCATGCCCGGCTCCACCTGCAAATTCTCGACCGACGAGAGGAACGATACGCGCTGCGTGATATCCAGAGGCGCGCGTACCCGGATCGAACCGCCGTCGATGATGGAGGCGATGTCGTCCCCCATGCCCTTGTTCACGCTCGCGGCCAATCGCGTCGCGGTCGTAAAGTCGGGATCGTTTAAATTGAGCACGATCGAATCGCCTTGGGAGAGCTGCGAGGAAACGGCTCGTTCCACGGTGGCGCCGTTCGGAATGCGGCCTGAACTCGGCACATTCACGGTGAGCTTCGATCCGTCGGTACCTTCGACGCCGAACCCGCTCACGATGAGATTTCCCTGCGCAATTGCATAGATCTGTCCATCGAGGCCATGCAGGGGAGTGACCAAGAGCGATCCCCCGCGCAGACTCTTCGCGTTGGCGATGGAGTTGACGGTGATGTCGATGGTTTGCCCGGGCTTGACGAAGGCCGGCATGACGGCATGTACCGCGACGGCCGCGACGTTCTTGAGCTGCGGCGTGACGTTTGCGGGAACCGTGATGCCCAGCTGCGCCAACATGTTGTTGAGCGACTGCACGGTGAAAGGCGCCTGGCTGGTTTGATCGCCGGTGCTGTCGAGGCCGACGACCAGCCCATAACCCACCAGCTGGTTCGTTCGCACCCCCTGTATCTGCGCCAAGTCCTTGATGCGTTCGGCTTCGGCGAGCGGACCGGTCAGCAGCAGCAGGAGCCAGCCTAAGCCGAGTTTCGCGGCGAACTTCGAGTGCATGACGCTAGTACGGCGCATAGGCGGAGTTGAAGAACCGTGCCAGCCAACCCACGCGATTGGAACTGTCGATCACACCCCGGCCGGAGTAGCTGATGTGGGCATCCGCCACCTTGTCCGAAGTGACCGTATTGTCGGTGTTGATGTCGGCGCGGCGGACTACGCCTGAAAGGCGCACGAACTCATCACCCTGATTGAGCTTCAATGTCTTCTCGCCCTGGATGACCAGATTGCCGTTGGACTGAACTTCCATCACCGTCACCGTCAGACTGCCCGCCAGACTATTGCCCTGCGTGCTCGATCCCTCGCCGTCGAAGCTATCCGCGCCATTCATCGTGGTGGTCAGAATCGGCACGCCGGCCGCGGTGAAGGTCTTGCCGAAAATCGTGGGGCCCGTATTGTTGACTGCCGTGGTTTTCGTGGTCTTGGTGACCGCACTCTTGCTGGCATTGGTCGATTCCGTCAGACGAATCGTCAACACGTCGCCGACGCGGCGCGCCTTGAGATCCGCGAACAATTCCATTTGCTGGCCCGCCTGATAGATCGCGCCGTCGGTGCGCGGAGTCGGCGGCGGCAGAACGCGCGCGACCGCGGGTTCGGGTTTGTGCTGCCGCGCCGGCAATAGTCCGCACGCTGACATCAGCGCGCACGCCGATAAAAGACCGCAGAAAAGCACTCCCGGCAGGATCATTCGCGATTCGGATCGGTGTTGGCGCGTCATGTTAGGTTGGTCGTCGTGTACTGCAGCATTTGATCGGTGGCGCTGATGGCCTTGGAATTCATCTCGTAGGAGCGTTGACACTCGATCATCGAAACCAGCTCCGTCACCGAATTCACATTCGACGTTTCGAGCGCACCCTGCTGCAGACTCCCCAGTCCATTGGTGCCCGCCGTGCCAACCTGCGGTGATCCGCTGGCCGCGGATTCGACCAATAAGTTGTTGCCGATGGGCTGCAGGCCCTGTTCGTTGATGAAATCCGCCAACTGGATCTGGCCGACTTGAGTGCCCTTGGCGTTGGCCGCGGTTTTGACCGTCACCACGCCGTCACTGCCTATGGTGACCGACTGGGCGCTCGGCGGAATGTTGATCGCCGGCTGCAGCGGATACCCCGACGCGGTGACGACGTTGCCCTGATTGTCCAGGGTGAATGCACCGTCCCGCGTATAGGCGATCGTGCCGTCCGGCTGGGTGATCTGCAGAAACCCGCGCCCGTTCACCGACATGTCCAAGCTGTTGTTGGTCTGAAGCACGCTGCCTTGGGAGTAGTCCTTTTCCGTCGCGACGATGCGCACGCCGGTGCCGAGCGTCAAGCCCGTGGCATATTGCGTGTTCTGCGTGCTCTGTGCGCCGACCTGGCGGATGTTCTGGTACATGAGGTCCTGAAAGGCGGCGCGCCCCGATTTGAAACCCGTCGTATTGGTGTTGGCCAAATTGTTGGAGATCACCGCCATCCGGGTGTTTTGCGCGTCGAGACCGGTTTTTGCGGCCCATAATGCAAGATTCATCGTGAGTTTCCTTGAATGGTTACGGGGACGAAATCAGGCGCTCGGCGCTCTGTTCGTTTTGATTGGTCGAATTGATGCTCTTGATCTGGAATTCGTACAATCGCTGCAGTTCGATCATGCTGATCAACGACTGGGCCGCGTTGACATTGCTCGACTCCAGCATGCCGGAAGTCACGGAGACGGTGTCGTCGGTATTCGCCTTCGCGCCCGACTTGAGCCGCAGCAGGCCGTCATCGCCCTTTTGCAGATCCGTCGTCTTGGGGTTCACCAACTTGATTCGATCGACTTGGGTGACCGCAAGCGGTGCGGAGCCCTGCGGAACCACTGACACCGTGCCGTCGCCGCCGATGCTCACCTGGGTCGAGGGCGGTATCACCAAAGGGCCGGACTCGGTCAGCACCGCCAATCCGCTCGCGGTCGTGACCGCGCCCGTCGGCGACAGGCGCAAATCGCCGGCACGGGTATAGGCCTCCTTGCCGTCGGTGCCGCGAACCGCAATGAAGCCTTTGCCGTTGACGGCGATGTCGAGATTGCGGCTCGTGCTCTGCATGACGCCCGGGGAAAAATCGGTACCTGCGTCGCCGGCCACGGCATTGACGCGCGTCGCATAGCCCGGGCCGTAGATCGGCTCGCTGTCGAACGCCACGGTGTCCGCGCGGAACCCGATGGTGCTCAAGTTGGCGATGTTGTGGTTGTTGACGGCCTGTGCTTGCATGATCTGCTTCGCGCCCGTCATCGCCACATACAGTCCTCTATCCATGGTTCAGTTTCTCAATGGGCGCCGGATCAATGCGCGATGTTGATGACGGTCTGCGACAGCTGATTGGCCGTGGTGATGACCTGCGCGTTGGCCTGGAATGCCCTTTGCGCGGTGATCATGTTCACGAGCTGCGTGGTCAGGTCGACGTTGGAGGCTTCCAACGCACCCGATTGAATGGTGCCGAATCCGGCCGATGCGGCCGTGCCCGAGACGACCGTGCCCGAGCTGAATGTCTCGGACCAATTCGTGTCTCCCAGCTGCTTCAGTCCCTGAGGATTGGGAAAGTTCGCCATGGCCAGTTGCCCAAGCTGCGTCGAGCGTCCGTTGGTATAGACGGCGGACACGACCCCCGCGGTGTCGATTGCAACGGTACTGAGCTGACCGGTCGCATAGCCGTTCTGTACGATCGAAGTCACGCCGAACTGCGCGCCGTACTGCGTGGTGGCGCCGAAGTTGAAAGTCATGTTCATCGGGTTCGCCCCGCCCGGCGGAGTAAAGCCATTGAACGACAACGCGCCGCCCACCGGTGCAGTCACCGCGCCCGTGCTGGAGAACGTCAGGGGTTGCCCGCCCCCGACCTGAGTGCCGTTGACGGTCAGGTTGACGTTCCACTGATTGGGCGTCGCGGTCTGGGTGAAATAAAAGGTCGCCGGGTACTGATTGCCCAGCGAGTCGTACACCGATGTCGACGTGGACTGGCTGTAAGTTTGCGAGTTGGTCGGATCAAAGGGCGTGACGCCGGGAACCGTTGAATTGGCAGGAAGATTCAGAATCACCGTGCCCGAGGTGGTCGCCAAGGGAGCGCTCTGCGCCGTCTGCAAGTTCAAATTCGTCAGGGAGCCTGTGTTGAATCCGCCGTTGGTGAGGGGCGGATATACCTGCAAGGCCTGGCCGGTGGCGCTCACCACATTGCCGGTCTTGTCCTCGGAAAACTGGCCGTTGCGCGAATAGACGTAGCCGTTCGGGCTGTGCAGAGTGAAGAAACCATCCCCGCTGATCGCAAGATCGAGATTGGAAGACGACGATGAAATATTGCCCTGAGTGAATTGCTGCGCCGTGGTCGTGAGCCGCACGCCCTGACCGACGACCGAGGTGTTCAGATTCACCGCGCCGGCCGAATACACATCCGCGAACTCCGCCCGCGAATCCTTGAATCCAACGGTGTTGGCGTTCGCCACGTTGTTGGCCGTGACGTCCAAATCCGAACTGGCGGCCGTCAAACCCGATAAAGCAATGCTGAATTGAGCCATGTCTTCTACTCCTGCTCTGAATTAGTTGGAAATCTGCTGAACGCTGCTGAACGGCACGCTGCCGAGACCGGTGACGTTCAAGGTAAGTCCCGTCGAGCCGGCACCCATGGAGACGCTGTCGACGGTGCCGTTGACCAGCGTGGTCGCTGCCGTGCTGCCGGAGGTGGCACCGGCATACTGCGCGCTCAATGTATAGGTGCCTGCGGGAGCTTGTGTGCCATCGCCCATCTTGCCGTCCCAAGAGAAGCTCGCCAAACCCGTCGATTGCGCACCGAGATTGATTTGCCGCACCAGGACGCCGCTTGAAGTTTTGACGTCGAGCAGCACCTGCGAGGTGGTCTGCGGCACGTTGACGGCGCCCGTAACGGTCCCGTTCGCCGTGAGGTTGGCCGTGGTGCTGGCCGCGAGCACCTTATGTCCCAGCAATGACGAGGCCTGCAGCGCCTGGCTCGGGGAGAGCGCACTCGACAGGGTGCTGAACGACGTATTCAGCTGGGTAATCCCCTGCACTTCGCTGAGCTGGGCCAATTGCGTGAGAAAGGTATTGCTGTCCACCGGACTCGTCGGGTCCTGGTTTTTCAATTGGGCCAACATGAGCGTGAGGAAATTCGTCCCGCCCAAAGTCGTGGCGCTGTTCGCCGCCCCCGCGCCCGACGGAGAATTCGAACCGGCTCCGGCGGCCGAGCCCGTGCCGCCGGTGGAGCCGGTGCCGGTATTGCCGGCGGCGTTCGTTCCGTTGACTACCATGATGTGTTCCTAGTGCCCGATCGAGATGGTTTTGAGCAGCAAATCGCGTGCGGTGTTGATCACGTCGATGTTGGTGGCGAATGAGCGGTTGGCCGAAATCATGTTGGTCATCTCTTCGATCGAATTGACGTTCGACGTGAAGACATAACCGTCCTTGTTGGCCACCGGATTGTCCGGTTGATAGCGCATCGACGGCGGCGCCGAGCTTTCCACCACACCGAGCACCCGCACGCCCGCCGAAGCCTCTTGGTCGTCGGCGAAGGGATTCGACGTGTCCATCATCGACTGGAACACGGGATGCCGCGCGCGATAGGTCTTGGCCGCGTCGCCGTTTACGCTTTCGGCATTGGCCAGATTGCTCGCGGTGGTGTTGAGCCGGATGGTTTGGGCGTTCAGTGCGCTTCCGGCGACGTTGAATACATTGAATAGAGACATTTCTTTTCCTCGAGGGCGACTAACGCCCGGCAATGGGACTACTGGCCGGCAATGGCGAGTTGCATCTCCGCTATCGTCCCGCTGATGAACCTCAAGCTGGCTTGATAGCGGACGTTGTTCTCCGCGAAGGCCGCCTGTTCCACCGGCATTTCCACGGTGTTGCCGTCGAGCGAAGCCTGATACGGATTGCGGTACTTCAAGGCGCCCGCCGACAATTCACCCTGAGGGGTCGCGATATGCGCCGCCTGGGTCACCCGCATGGACAACGATCCCCCATCGCTCTGCGCCAGCACTTCGCTGAAATCGATATCGCGCGCCTTGTAGTTCGGCGTGTCGGCGTTGGCAAGATTCGTGGCAAGCACGCCGATCCGCTGCTCGTGCAGCAGCAGCGCTTGCTCATGGATACCGAAAACGTTCTCAAACATGCGTTGATCTCCTTGACGGAAACCTAAAGCAAGAGGTGTGCCAAACCGCTGATACGCGGGCAATCGGCCGTCCAAGGGCCAAGGAGCGCCCATTGCTGCCCGGCACTTGCGGGCGTGCCCGAGCCGCGCGGCAAGAAATTGCCGTAGGCGGCCGAGCAGCGGCCGACCGCGGACGGCAGGCAAGGACTGGCCCGCGGCGCTCCGCCCGCCATCGTGTGCCGCCATGGCACGCCGCTTGCACTTGTCATCTATGATGCAAGCAGCGCCAAAATATTGTCGTTGGTTACTCGGTCGCGGGCTCCTCGGCGTGAGCCTCGGGCTCGGCCTCGCGGCGGCGCCCCTGCTGCAGGCCGCACCCGGCCCGGAGAGCGCCGGCGATTCGATTCCCCAGCGGGATACGGATCTTCAAGACATTCCGACGCTCGAGTCGCTGGCGAAGGCCGAGGCGGTGCGGCAGTTTCCTCCGCTGACCGATCGGCAGCGCTTCTTGATCGGTCCGATCGAGCCGCACCTGGAACTCGCGCGCTGCCGCCAACCCGTGGGAGCCGCTCTCGCCTCGGTGCATCACATGCAAGATAGAGCGACGGTCGAGTTGCGCTGCCAGGACGGCAAACCCTGGCATCTTTATGTTCAGGTCAGAATCATCGGTACCTCGCCGGCAGTGGTCGCGGCGCACGCCATCGTGGTGGGCAGCGTCCTCAAGGCCACGGATTTGCGGGTAGAGGAGCACGATATGTCCGAGCTGCCGCCCGGCTTCCTGGATGACCCCGCCATCGCGGTGGGACTGACCGCCGGCCGGCCAATCTCAGGCGGCGCCTTCCTGACCAATCAACAATTGGTGGCCGCCAAGGCGGTACAACGCGGCCAATCGGTGACCTTGGTCGCAGACTTGGGTGGCATGAGCGTGCGCACGGCCGGCAAGGCTCTCAACGATGGGCTTATCAATCAACGAGTTAGAGTGCAAAACATGTCTTCCGGCAAGATCGTCGAAGGGGTTGCGCGCTCCGAGCAGGTAGTCGAAATAATTTCTCGGTAGCCCTTCAGTGAAGCGCGTCACAGTCGATAACTAGTCCGGAGGATGCAACTCGAGCGTAATCGCTAAAGTTCATCCGAACCCTGACGATAAGATGGCATGGGCCGATGCAAGTAGCCCTAGGAGAATTTCGGTGACTGACAAAATCAGCGCATATTCAACGGCCGAGCCGATCGCGCCCATCAAGGGCTCGAACAGCAACGGCGTGGTTGCCGACAAGGCGCAGGGCGAAGCACAGGCCGCGGGCGCGGCTGCATCAAAGACCGGCGATACCGTCACCCTGACCCACTCCGCCCGGTCCCTGCAGAAGATCGAAGAGGCCGTCGCCAAAGCGCCGGTGGTCAACGCGTCGAAAGTCGCAGCGGTGAAACAGGCCATCAATTCCGGCACCTACCAGATCAATGCCGGCCAGGTGGCCGATAAACTGTTGCAGTTCGAACGCGGACTGAAGTAAACCCATGGACCAGGACGCGCGCCGCCGTCTCGAGGATGTCTTGGATCGCGAGATCGATGCCGCGCGTTCCTTGGCGGCCACTTTGGCCGCGGAGCGCACCGCTCTCACCGGTGACTCCCCTCGAGCGGTCGAGCAAAGGGCCGCTGAGAAAATCCAGATTTTTGGAACCATTGAAAAACTCGAAGCGGAACGCCGCGCCCTATGGGCCACTCCCAGCCTTGGGCTGGCGGCGACGATCGCCGACCGCTGGCGCGCCCTGCTGGAGCTGATGGCCGGCTGCCGCACCGCGAACGAAATCAACGGCCATATCATTCATGTCCGGCAACATCAGGTGGGGCAGCTGATCGATATCATCCGCGGCGGTCCCGCGATCACCTACGATCCTCGAGGAAAGACCTTCGCCAAAGCGCTGCGCGCGTTGGCGCGGGCTTGATCCATGCTGGTTCTCAGCCGCCGCGCTGATGAATCCATCGTCATCCAACCGGCGGACGGCGTGGACGCCAACATGACCATGGCGGAGCTTTTCGCCAACGGCCCCATCCAGATCACCCTGCTGGGAGGTACGGGCCGGCGCGTCAAGATGGGTATCGACGCTCCGGAACAGCTCTCCATTCGGCGCAAAGACGCCGTCTAACGCTCGTCCGCTCTGCGGTCGATTTTTTTGACCTCCTCGGGCGCGCATAGGTCCTTGATTTTACATATCAGTTCCGCGCCTTACATATCGGTGCCCGCGCAATTGAACGCTTCGCTAACTACTGCGCGATGTGCATAATGGCTACCTCTCGTCGATGATCAACCGAAGGGATAGAACGGATGGAGCGTCGCTTGCACACCCGTCACCGAGCACGCACCACCGTGTATGTGGTGATGTCGGGACGAAAGAGCCGAATTTGCAGGGCTAAAAACCTGAGTGCAAACGGCGTGTTCGTCGAAACGGAAAATCTCGGGTTGCGCAAGGGTCAGCAGGTCCAGCTGGCCTTCGCCATCAATCTAGGCTTGGTGACCAAAATCCATCGCCGCACCGCCATCGTGGCGCATGTCACGCGCGGCGGCACCGGACTTATGATGGAGCAGTTCGCCGGACGCTGAGCGCTCCCTTGATTCGCGGTGCGCCGCACGATTCCCTGTAAACTAACGCGGATGCCACCCTTCGATCCGCCGCGCTCGGATGCCATCCGCATCCGTGGCGCCCGCCAGAACAATCTCAAAGATTTGGACCTCGATCTTCCCCTCAACGAGTTGATCGTCGTGACCGGTGTGAGCGGCTCCGGGAAATCCTCGCTGGTATTCGACACATTGTACGCCGAGGGCCAGCGCCGCTACGTAGAGACCTTCTCCCCCTACGCCCGTCAGTTCCTGGATCGGATGGATAAGCCGCAGGTCGACCGCATCGACGGAATTCCGCCCGCGATCGCCATCGACCAGACAAATCCGGTGCGAACCTCGCGCTCCACCGTCGGCACCATGACCGAGCTCAACGATCACTTGAAGCTGCTGTTTGCGCGGGCCGCGGTACTTCACTGCCGGGGCTGCGGCCGGCCGGTGCGGCGCGACACAACCGCGAGCATCCAAGCAGCGCTGAACGAGCTCTCCCGCGGCAGCGGCGATCCGCCGTTGCTCCTGACCTTTCCCGTACCCATTCCGAAGAATTTTACCGAGGCCGAGATCAAGGGATTGCTGGCCGGCCAGGGCTACACGCGCATTCACGAAAAGCGCGGCGACACCCTGCAGGTGATTCAAGATCGCTTTCGGTGGTCGACCGTGGATCCCGCCCGAGCCGGCGATGCCATAGAGGCCGCGCTGAAGGTCGGTCAGGGACGCCTCGATGTGTACCCAGGCGCCGCACCCTGGCGCTTCTCCACCGGCCTGCACTGTCCGGATTGCGACATCAACTACAAGGACCCCAGCCCCAGCACCTTCAGCTTCAATTCACCCATCGGCGCCTGCGAGACCTGCCGTGGTTTCGGCCGCAGCATCGGGGTGGACTATGGCCTGGTCATTCCCGATGCGGCGTTGAGTCTTCGCCAGGGGGCCATCAAGCCCTGGCAGACCGAGTCCTACAAGGAATGCCAGGCGGATCTGCTCAAGTTCGCCCGGAAGCGCGACATCCCGGTGGATACGCCCTGGCGCGACTTGACCGGCGCCCAACGCGCCTGGGTGATCGAGGGTGAAGGCGAATGGACCAAGAACGTCTGGTACGGCGTGCGCCGCTTCTTTGCCTGGCTCGAGACCAAGGCCTACAAGATGCACATCCGTGTGCTGCTGTCGCGCTACCGCTCCTACACCGAATGCGGCGCATGCAGCGGCGCGCGCCTCAAGCCCGATGCCCTGCTGTGGCGAGTCGGCAATCCCGGCATCAACATCCGCGAATTGATGCTATTGCCGATCGACGACAGCCGCCGCTTTTTCGGCAAGCTCGAACTGCCCGCGCCGCTCGATGAGGCCGCCGATCTCTTGCTGCGGGAAATCCGCGCGCGCCTGCAGTATTTGACGGATGTGGGCTTGGGCTATTTGAACCTCGACCGCCAGTCGCGCACCTTGTCGGGCGGCGAGGTACAGCGCATCAATCTCACCACCGCGCTCGGCACCTCGCTGGTCAACACCCTGTTCGTGTTGGACGAGCCGTCCATCGGGCTGCATCCCCGCGACGTCGGCCGCATCGTCGGCGTCATGCACCGCCTGCGCGACGCCGGCAATACGCTGGTCGTGGTCGAGCACGACCCGAAGGTCATGCAGGCCGCGGATCGCATACTCGATATCGGCCCCGGCCCCGGCGAGCACGGCGGAGAAATCGTGTTCTTCGGGCCGATCGCCGGGCTCGCCAAGGCAAAAGGATCGCTCACGGCCGATTATCTGCTTGGCCGCAAGAGGGTCGAGATCCCGCCAGTTGGGGCGGTCGGCACAGGGGCAGCCGGCACTGGCGTAGTTCGGACGGGCGCCGCCGGCGTCGAGGCAGCCGGCATTCGTGCGACCGGCGCGAGTAAGGCGGGCACAGGCGCAGCCGGCACCAAGGCCGGTGCTGCCGGCGTTCTGCGTCTCCACGGCGCCACGGAACACAACCTCAAGAATATCGACGTCGACATTCCGCTCGAGCGCCTGGTGTGCGTCACCGGCGTCAGCGGCTCGGGCAAGTCCACCCTGGTGCACGACATCCTGTTTCCGGCGCTGCTGCGCGCCAAGGGCAAACCCACCGAAAATCCCGGTCTGCACCGCGCGCTCGAGGGTGCGGATTTGATCGCTGATGTCGTCATGGTGGACCAGAGCCGTATCGGGCGCACGACCCGCTCGAATCCCGCGAGCTACGTCGGCGCCTTCGATGCAATTCGCGATCTGTTCGCCCGCTTGCCGCAGGCTCTGACACGCAAGTACACCGCCGGTACCTTTAGTTTCAATGCCGGCAACGGCCGCTGTCCGGGGTGCGGCGGGAACGGCTTCGAACACGTCGAGATGCAATTTCTATCCGACGTGTACCTGCGCTGTCCCGATTGCGACGGCCGCCGCTACCGCGCCGAAGTGCTCGAGGTGCGGTTGTCGCGCGGCCATGCGCCGCCGAAGAGCATCGCCGACGTGCTCGATCTCACGGTGTCCGAAGCACTGGCGTTCTTCGCTGCCGACACGGAAGTTTGCCTGCGATTGGCGCCGCTGGCCGACGTCGGTCTCGACTACCTGCGCCTGGGACAACCCGTGCCGACGCTGTCGGGCGGCGAGGCGCAGCGCCTCAAGCTTGCCGGGCATCTCGCCGAGAATGCCGTGCGCCTGCAGACATCGAAGAAGGCGCCGCGCAAAACAGCTGCGCCGAAATCGGCGGCTGCCTCGAATGGATCCGCGCCGGCTGCGAATGGATCCGCGCCGCGCCGCCGCTCGCTGTTCCTGTTCGATGAGCCCACCACCGGTCTGCACTTCGATGATGTCGCCAAGCTCCTGCGCGCCTTCCGGCGATTGATCGACGCCGGTCACTCGCTGCTGGTGATCGAGCACAACTTGGATGTGGTGCGCGCCGCCGACTGGATCATCGACTTGGGGCCCGAAGGCGGCGAGGCCGGCGGCAGCGTCGTTTGCGTCGGCACCCCCACCGAGGTCATGCGCGCCGCCGCCTCCCACACGGGGCGCGCGCTCGTCGACGCCGAGAATCCCTTGTCCCTGGGCTCACCGTACGGCAACGGCCCTCTTGACCCGGGCAACTCCGTTCGAGATGCAGGCGGCGCGGCCTACGGTCCGCCGGCATCCGCCCAGGATGCGAGCGGATCGGCGCATCGTTCGAGCCTGCCAACCTCGATCGAGATTCACGGCGCGCGCGAACACAATCTCAAGAACGTCGACGTGAGCCTGGGTCTCAATCGATTCACCGTGATCACCGGCGTGTCGGGGAGCGGCAAGAGCACCCTGGCTTTCGATATTCTGTTCGCCGAGGGGCAACGGCGTTACCTCGAGTCCTTGAACGCCTACGCCCGGCAATTCGTGCAGCCCGCATCGCGGCCTGATGTCGACGCCATCTTCGGCATTCCACCGACCGTGGCCATCGAACAGCGCACCAGCCGCGGCGGACACAAGAGCACGGTGGCGACTCTCACCGAGATCTATCATTTCTTGCGGCTGCTCTACGTCAAGCTGGGGGTGCAGTACTGCCCTGTCTGTGAGGCGCGCATCGAACCGCAGTCCGCGGACGCCATCGCCGCGCGCCTGCTCAAGGACTTTCGCGG
>DASWEO010000170.1:0-9683 GCA_036394715.1 Steroidobacteraceae bacterium | reverse complement strand
GACGCGATTGCCGGCCGCTACTCTTCGGCGACGATGGTGACCGCCAAGGTCACATCAACGTCCGTGTGCAAGTGCAGCTGCACCAGGTGGTCACCGGTGACGCGGATCGGTCCCGTCGGCATGCGCACCTCGCTGCGGCTGATGGGCTGGCCCGCTTTGACCGACGCTTCGGCGATATCCGCGGTGCCGATGGAGCCGAACAGCTTGCCTTCCGCGCCCGCCTTGGCCTTGAGCTCCAGCTTGAAGTTTTCGAACTTGAGCGCGCGCGCCTGCGCCGCCGCCAGTTCGTTATTGGCCTTCGCCTCGAGCTCGTGGCGCTGCGCCTCGAACTTGGCGATATTGGCAGGCGTCGCCATGGTGGCTCGGCCGGTGGGCACCAGGAAATTCCGTGCGTAACCCGACTTCACCTTGACGCGATCGCCGATCTGACCGAGGTTCGCGACCTTCTGCAACAATATGATATCCATGTGCTGATGCCGCTCAGTGCTGGTCGGTGTAGGGCAGCAGTGCCAGGAAGCGCGCACGACGGATGGCGAGCTGCAGCTGGCGCTGATAGTGAGCACGCGTACCCGTGATGCGGCTCGGAACAATCTTGCCGGTCTCGGTGATGTAGCTCTTCAGCGTCGTCAGATCCTTGTAGTCGATCTGCTTGACGTCGTCGGCCGTGAATCGGCAGAACTTCTTGCGGCGAAAAAACCGTGCCATGTTGGCCTCCTATTACCGTGCGCCCATGGGCATGTCGTCGTCGTCCCCATCGTCGCCAAAGTCGTCGTGGCGGCGGGCATTTTCATCCGGAGCTCGCGCCATCGGCGAAGGCTCGGTGACGGCCTCGTCCATTTTCACCACCAGGCTGCGCAGCACCGCGTCGCTGAAGCGGAACGAACCGGTGAGTTCGGCGAGCGTCTTCTGATCGCATTCGATGTTGAGCAGGATGTAGTGCGCCTTGTGCACCTTGGCTATGGGGAATGTCAGCTGGCGCCGACCCCAATCCTCGAAACGATGCACCGCGCCGCCGCCGGCACTGATCATGCCCTTGTAGCGATCGACCATCGCAGGAACTTGCTCGCTCTGGTCCGGGTGGACCAGAAGCACGATTTCATAATGCCGCATTGTAGGCTCCCTTTGGGTTGAGCCTCCCGTTGCGAGCGGTGAGGCAAGGAGTGAGGCCGGACAGCCGGCGAAAAAAGAGCGCGAAGGATACTCGCTCGGGGCGGTCGAGGTCAACTCATCCGCTGCCGGCGTGCCTCGAACAGGGCAACCCCCGCGGCCACCGACACATTGAGGGACTCCACCCGGCCGGCCATCGGAATGCGCACCAGAAAATCACAGCGCTCCCGCGTGAGGCGCCGCATACCGCTTCCCTCGGCGCCCAGCACCAGCGCAAGCGGTCGCTTCAGGTCCGCCCCGTACAGGGTTTGCAGCGCCTCCCCGTCGGTACCCACCACCCAGATGCCGCGTTCCTTGAGCATGTCGAGGGTCCGCGCGAGGTTGGTCACGCTCGCCACCGGGACGAATTCGGCGGCGCCCGCCGCGACCTTGCGCACCACCCCGTCCACCGCGGCCGCCCGATCCTTCGGTATCACCACCGCATGCGCCCCCGCCGCATCCGCGGTGCGCAGGCAGGCTCCGAGGTTATGCGGGTCGGTGACGCCGTCGAGAATCAGCAGCAGCGGATCCCCCGCCACTTGACTTAATGCGCCCAGCAGATCGTGCTCGTCCCAGGCCTTGAGCGGCCGCACGGCCGCCACCGCTCCCTGGTGCGCCACTTCCCCCACCAGCTTGACCAGGGCATCGCCGCCCACGGACTGAACGCGCACGCCCGCCCGCTCCGCGCGATCGCGCAAATCGCGAGTGCGCGCGTCATCACGCGGCTGCGCCACCCAGAGCTCGAGAAGACGCTCGGGCGCCCGATCGAGCACCGCGTTGATGGCATGGAGACCGTAGACGAAGTTGCGCTTGGAATCAGCCACGCCCGCCGCGCCCGTCACGGCCGCCGCGCCCGCTGCGTTTCGCGCCTCCGCCACGTCCTCCGCGTTGTGCCCCGGCCCCGCGCCGCGGCGCCCGCACCGTCCCGCGGCCGGCGGCCCCCTCCGCGTCCAGCAATTCGAAATCGATTTGGCGCTGCGTGAGATCGACGCGGGTCAAACGCACCCGCACCGTATCCCCCAGCTGCCAGCGTCGGCCCGTGCGCTGGCCCACCAGGCCCATGCCGCCCCCCTCCAGCTCCCAGTAGTCCCCCGGGATGGCGGAAATGTGCACCAAACCGTCGATGGGCATTTCCTTCAACTGCACGAATAGACCGAATTCGAGCGCACTGGTAATCGTGGCATCGAAGGTCTCGCCGACGCGCGGCTGCAGATACAGGCACTTGAGATACCCCATCACATCGCGCGACGCGTCATCGGCGCGCCGCTCGCGCTGCGAACTCTCCGCGCCGAGCGTCTGCAGTTCCGCCGTCGTGTAGCGATGCCCCGACGGCGAATGCGGCAGCACCGCGGCCTTGATCGCGCGATGCACGAGCAGGTCGGGATAGCGGCGGATCGGCGAGGTGAAGTGCGCGTACTCTTCGAGCGCGAGGCCGAAGTGACCGATGTTGGTTTGCTGATACACGGCCTGCGCCAGCGAGCGGATCACCAGGCTCTCGAGCAGCAGTCCATCCGGGCGAGCGCTCAGCCGCTCGACCAGTTGACGAAATTCGCGGGGAGTAGGCTTTTCCGAGAACACGGCACCCACCTGCAATGCATTCAGCACCTTTTGCAGTTCGGTGACTCGCTTGTCCTCGGGCTGACCGTGGACGCGGTACAGGCTGCCGGCCTTGGCGAGACGCAGGGCCACCGCCGCTTCCACATTGGCGGCGATCATGCATTCCTCGATCAGGCGGTGCGCATCGTTGCGCGTCACCGCATAGAACCCTTCGATTCTGCCGTCGTCGCCGATGCGCGCCTTGACCTCGCCGCCGCGAAAGTCCAGCGCTCCGCGGGCATCGCGCGCCTCCTTGAGCGCGCCGTAGACCGCATACAGCGTCTGCAGCGACGCGCGCACTGCCGGGGTCATCTCCTCGGCCGTCGTCCCATGCGGGTTCGTCGTCCCATGCAGGCTCTGTAAATAAGCCCACGCTTGGTCGTACGTGAGCCGCGCGTGCGAGCGAATCACCGCCTCATAGAATCGGCTCTTGCTCAACTTGCCGGACTTGCTGACCCGCATGTCGCAGACGAATGCCAGGCGCTCGACGCGCGGCATGAGCGAACACAAGTGATTGGACAGATGCTCCGGCAGCATCGGGATGACCCGATCCGGAAAATACACGGACGTGGCGCGTGACCGCGCTTCGGTATCCAACTCACTGCCGTAACGCACGTAGTTGCTGACGTCGGCGATGGCCACGATGAGCCGCCAGCCTCCGCCGCGCAGGCTTTCCGCATACACGGCATCGTCGAAGTCCTTGGCATCTTCGCCGTCGATGGTCACCAAGGGCACATCGCGCAGATCCTCGCGGCCTTCGAGATCCGCCTCCAGCACGTCCGGAGCAAAGCGATTCGCGGCACGAACGACCTCGGGCGGAAACTCCTGCGGCAGGTCATGCCTCAGAATCGCGAAGCGCGCCGCCAAGTCGGACGGACGCAGGTTCTCGAGCACTTCGACGATGCGTCCATGCGCGGCGGCTTCGCCTTGCGGGCGCTTGGTCACCTCGACGATGACGGGGTCGCCGTCTTCGGCTCCGTGGCGATCCCGCATTGCCACTTCGATCGAATACCAATGACCGGGGTCCTCCGGTTCCACGCGGCCGCCCACGTGGCCGGTACTGCCACCGCCACCGTGGACCGCGCGCCAAATACCGCCGATTCGCCACGGCGCATCGCCGACGCGGCGGATCAAGCGCGCGACGCGGCGTCCGCGTTCGTTCATGCCGACGGCCAGAACTTCGACCCGGTCGCCGTGCATCAGGGTTGCGGTGTCCGCGCGCGCCAGCGCCAAGGGTGCGGAGCCGTCGTCCGGCAACACCAGCACGTCGCCGTTGGCGCGGCCGCGCACTCTGCCGGCCACCCGTTCGCCCTCGCCCGCCGTCGCAAAGCCGTTCGGTCCCTCGATCGCCTGGCCATCCCGCACCATCGCCGCCAGACGTTTGGCCAGCGCTTCGCGCTGTGCGCCGGTATGCAGGCCGAGACGCTTGGCGAGGCGCGCCGCGGTCAACGGCTCCGGCGCCTCCGCCAGATGCTTCAGCAGCAGCTCACGGCTTGCAATGGGGTCGGCATATCGCGATTTCTCGAGTTCTAAATTGGGGTCCTCGCCGCGCCAATCCGGACCGGACTTCGCCGCCCGGTTTGCCTTTGGCCGTCGCGAGCCCGTGGGTCCACGTCGTGTCATAGAGTGTTGTCGAGATCCTTCGGTGGGTGCGCAAATCTCGGCGTCCTTGAGAGGGGAAGGCCGATTGCTTAGGGCGGCAGGTTATCAGCTTTGCGCGCCGCCGGGCGCATATTGGGCCGGCGGAGCCTTGCCATGGCCATCCGGGTGCGCATGGTTGATACCAAAAAGCGCACGGCAATGCTCCGCGAATTCCAACGCCATGGCGCTCATGGAACGACCCTTCAGGGTGACGAGAACGAGGCGGCTGTTCTTCACCGCACCGGTCAGCGGGCGAGCCACCAGCGCGCGGCCGTCGTAGGTCATATTGTTGGCCGGCTTCGTGGCCAACAGGCTGTAGCCGAGCCCGTGTCCCACGAACCCACGCACCATTTCCAGCGACCTCAATCGATATCCAATCTGCGGTTCCAAGCCGCGATCTCGAAACAGCGAGAAAAAATACTCCCGGCTGGGCTCCACATCGAGCAGGACCAGAGACTCCTGCATCAAATCTTCCAGCGCGATGCTGGACGCCGCAGCCAGCGGGTGCCCCTCGGCCAGCAATACATAGGGGATCAGTTCGGCGAGGTGTTCCACGCGCAAGTCCGCGCTCAGACCGAAATCGTGGAGCAGCGCAATCTCGGTGTCGCTGCGCCGCAGGCTCGCGATCAGATGGTCCTGGTCGGACTCCACCACCGTCAGGTCGATCGCGGGGTGCAATTTCGTGAGGCGCGCCACCAGCGCCGGGACGATGTAGGGAGCGAACACTTCGTAGCAGCCGATGGCAAGGGCACCCGCGGCCGCGCCGCCCCGCGGCGACCGACGCTGACGAAACCGCCGCGGCACCCCATAAGCGCGGTTCGCATAGATCAACGGGGCGCCGGTGCCGGCAACGAAGATGTCCTGTACCGAGCCGAATACCACGAAGTGCGATCCCACCCGTTCGCTGGCCGTGACGCGACAGTCGAACGCGACCAGCGAGTCAACCACGCGCGGCGCGCCGGTCAGTTGCGTCGTCCAAGTGGCGCAATCGAACTTGGCGGCGCCGCGGGCGCTGCTTCGCCCGGCGAAGTTGTCGGAAATATGCGCCTGATCGTCGCGCAGCACGTTGACGCAAAACACCCCGTTCTCGAGCAGCGCGGAGACCACCGGGCTCAAATGGTGAATACACACGAGCAGCGTCGGTTGCGGTGTATCGGCCGATACGGACACCATGGCGGATACCGTCACCCCATGGCGCCCCGCAACGCCGTCCGTCGTAACGACACTGACCGTGCAGGCCGCGTGACTCATCCCATGCAGGAATTGCTGTCGCAGCGCCCGTGCCGCCGGCGCCGGCTGCGATTTGCCTCCCTTACCGCTCATGCGTGACTGGTACTCCTCGGCAAACATTGATGATCGCTCATTAGTCGCATTAACCAAAGAGTTCGGCGCTCAAACAAAGGGGGCCACCGTTCCGCGCCGGCGTTCGTTGACAAGCACCGGAGCAGTGCGTACATTTCTGCGCCTCGCGTACGGCACCCATCTTGCCCAGGTGGCGGAACTGGTAGACGCGCTGGTTTCAGGTACCAGTGGAGCAATTCGTGGAGGTTCGAGTCCTCTCCTGGGCACCATTAAAATCAATACGATACGCGCGTTTCTTGATGTTATATATTACTGACGGAGCGCGCGCCTAGTCCCGGTGGTGCTGAGAGAACTCTCATCCGCCACGCGCACGAGATCCCGCCCCTCGTTCTTGGCGATGTACAAGGCCGCGTCGGCCCGCGCGATCATTTCATCCAGTGACCGTCCGTGCCTGAGGCTGGTCGCGAGGCCTGCACTCACACTCACGCGCAGCCCGGCACCCGAGGCGGGCAATTGAATCCCGAACACCAGCGTCCGCATCCGTTCGAGACTCGCCTGCGCGACCTCCAAATTCGCGCCGGGCATTACCAGCAAGAACTCCTCACCGCCCCATCGCCCGAGGACATCCGAATGCCGCAAGGCCTCGCGCCCGACGCGCGCGAATTGCCTCAGCACGAAGTCTCCGGTCGCATGGCCGCAGCGATCGTTGATATCCTTGAAATGATCCATGTCGATGATCGCGATCGTCAGCGGACTTTCCGTCGCGGTTGCGGCGGCCAGCGCCGCCGTTGCGAGCTCCGCGGTGCGCCGTCGATTCGGCAGCCCGGTCAAGCCATCCTGACTCGCCAATTTCACGAGCTGCTGCCGATAGCGGCGATTGGCGAGGAGAAAATAAATGAGCAGCGCGATCACCAGCACACCCGAACTGAGCACGATCGCGTTCCAGCGCAGTTCCTGCGCCTGACGCTGCGACCGCTCGTGCGAAACTCCCAGCTCGCGTTTCAATTGGGCATTGCGCTCAATTTCCCGATCCGTCTCGAACCGGGCGCGCAGCGCCGCCGCTGCCTTGGATCGCTCCCAATCGTTGGCCGCCTCGTAGCGCCGCACGTACTCCGTGAGATCGATGTAGGCAGCGCCGTAATTGGCCAAAGCGGCATTCGCGCGCGCGCGCCATTGGTACAGCGAGGCCACTCGGCTCGGCAGCAAATCCGCTCCGCCCTGATCGAGCACCTTGTTCAGCGTGGCGAGAGCCTTGTCGGCGTGGCCATCGGCCAGATCGATGCGGGCCAGCAGCGCCAGGGCATCCTTCACCTCGTCGGCGGAATGGGCCGCGGTAAACCCGCGCAGCGCATGATTGCACTCCAATGCGGCGCGCTGCGTTTGACCCAGTTCTATCCGGGCGGTGCAATCGTTCAGATCGGCAAACGCCACGCCCTGGGCATCGTTCAACTGCACGCTCAGCTTGCGCGCCTCCGCGAATTCCCCGATCGCGGACCCATACTTCCCCATCAAGTTAAAAATCTTTCCCCGCAGGAATCGGTCGACGGAAAGACTCAGCGTCGCGCCGTGCTCGGTGTCCCAGTCGATCACCTCTTGATTCAGCGCCAACGCCTGCGTGAAGTCGCCCATGCTGCGCATCACCGTGGATAACTCCGCCGCGGAATTGATCCGCGCCCTCGCAAATTCGGGCGCCGTGCTGGCGTGATACGCCTGCGTGAGGCTGCCGATGGCGAGATCAGTCCGATCCTGCCGGCGTTGCAGCACGCCACGGGTGATCAGCAAACAAGTGTCGGCAAGAGAGCCTGCGGCCTGCGAAGCCCGCGCTTCGTCGATGGTTTTGATGGCGGCATCCATCCCCACCGCGTCGTAGACGTTTTCGGCATGTGCCGACAGCAGATCGAGGCGTACCGGATCGCCGATCCGGGTCGCGAATTGAAGTCCCTTCGAGGCCGCCTTCCTCGCGTCGTCATCGAGTTCGAGCATGCTGTAGGCCTGCGCCTGCACGGCATAGAGAGGCGCCAGCAATTGCGCATCGGGCTGCGGCGCCTGTTCCAGGGGCTGCAACCGGGCCGCCACTTGTTTGAGCGCTCGTGCGGCGTCCTTGTCGACCAAGGTCTGCAGTTCGCGGACGTCCGGATCTTTGCTGACTAGACAGGTTGCGAAAGACGGTGCGGCACCCATCGTCCACGCCGTCGCGAGCATGCAGCACAGCCACCAGCCCGCCCTGCTGGAAGCGTGTCGGCCCGGATAGCTGGATTTGCACATGGCGAGGCGAAAATACGCGGTTCCCGGCGGCCGATCGACACCCACCGTCACGGTTTTCAACTTCGTCCGGAGCGCGCGATGGCGCGGCCCGAGGCCGGCCATGAGCCCTTGGCCCGGACTGTGACCGGATTCGCATGCGAGGCTCCATGCCCCTGTCACGGCCGGTCACGTAGTGACAAGGCTGGGCACAGGAGGCATATTCCAGAGCTCAAGCGGGCTTCTGAACTCAACAGGCACATAATGAGGGTTGCCCCTACCATGAATGACCGACCGGGCTACGCGACACCTTCCTCATTGGAGCGTCAGAGCACCGTCGCGCCGCCCGGATTCAATCGTCTACTGGTTCCCCCCGCCGCCCTCGCGGTGCATTTGTCGATAGGCCAGGTCTACGCCTTCTCGACCTTCAATCTGCCGCTGACCCGGGTGATCGGAATCACGCATTCCGCACCCGCCGATTGGGACCTGAGAGAGATCGGGTGGGTCTTCTCCATTGCCATCGCCATTCTCGGCCTGTCCGCCGCGGTGTTTGGCCGCTGGGTCGAGAGGGTCGGTCCGCGCAAATCCATGTTCACCGCCGCTCTCTGCTTCGGCGGCGGTTTCATCGTGTCGGCATTCGGAATTCACCTGCACCAGCTTTGGCTGCTCTACCTGGGGTATGGCGTATTGGGAGGCTGCGGGCTCGGCATCGGCTACATTTCGCCGGTCTCGACTCTGATCAAATGGTTCCCTGATCACCCCGGCATGGCGACGGGCATGGCCATCATGGGCTTCGGCGGCGGCGCCCTCATTGCCGCGCCCCTCTCGGTAATGCTGATGGCGCACTTCAGGACGGCGGTATCGAACGGGGTGCTCGAAACCTTCGTCACCATGGGCGTCATTTACTTCATGTTCATGATGATCGGTGTCTACGCGGCGCGCATACCCGCAGCCGATTGGAAACCCGCCGGCTGGATCGCCCCCGCACAGCCGAAACGCCTGGTCACCACCGCGGAGGTGGCGGTCGACGTGGCCTGGCGCACGCCGCAATTCTGGCTGCTGTGGGTGGTTCTGTGCATGAACGTGACCGCGGGCGTGGGCGTGCTCGGTCAGGCCTCGCCGATGGTCCAGGAGATTTTCACCGGCCGAGTGTCTGCGGCGGCCGCCGCGAGCTTCGTCGGGTTGCTGAGCCTCTCCAACATGGCCGGCCGAATCGTCTGGGCTACCGTCTCCGACTACATCGGGCGGCGCAACACTTACCTGGTGTTCTTTTTACTCGGCATCCTGCTGTATGCGACGGTGCCGACGATCGGGCGTCTCGGCTCCATTCCTTTATTCGTTGCCGTGTTCTGCATCATTCTTTCCATGTACGGCGGCGGTTTCGCGACGATTCCGGCATACTTGCGCGACCTATTCGGCACCTATCAAGTCGGCGCCATTCACGGGCGGCTGCTGACCGCCTGGTCCGCCGCCGGGGTGCTGGGTCCCGTGCTGGTGAATTACCTACGGCAATACCAGATCGACCATGGCGTACCCAAGACGCAGGCGTACTCGTTCACCATGTACCTCATGTGCGGCCTGCTGCTGATTGGATTCTTGTGCAATTACGCGATGCGTGCGGTCGATGAGAAGTATCACTACCGCGGGGACACTCAGTCGTGAAAGGACGTCTCATTATCCTGTGGCTTGCGGTCGGGGTTCCTCTATGCTGGGGCGCGATCAAAACGCTCGAGAATGCGTCGAAGTTGTTTCACTGA
>DASWEO010000169.1:0-27883 GCA_036394715.1 Steroidobacteraceae bacterium | reverse complement strand
ACCCCGCGCCCACAGGGCGAGGTGATTCGCGCCGTGTTTTCGCCGACCATCACCTTGGTGGAATTGCAGGCCGTGCTCGATGAGGCGCAGCTCCGGATTGTTTCCGGGCCGACCGAGGCAGGAGTGTATTCATTGGCGGCGAATTCCGGGCGGCCGGTGAGTGCCTCATTGGCGTCGCTGCGCCGGGATGAGAAGGTTCGTTTCGCCGAAATCACTCAGTCGAGTTCAGGGCCAGGCGATATTCAATGAGACTGTGGGCGCCTGTGTTTCTCGCTCTCGCGGCGTCCGCCTGCAGTAACGCGCCCGTTCGGATCGAGTCGCGCGCGCTGGCCGATCAGATCTCCCGGTCACCCGAACACTTCATCATAGCGGCGGTCGACAACGACCCCAGTGTCTTCGTGTCTCGCGCCGGCAGCACGCCGCGCGGCTACGACGCCGTCGCGGCCTACGGGCCGAGCCCGGCAGCGCGCCAGGCGATGCGCGCACTGGAGAACGATTACGGGCTGCGCGAAGTGAGCGCGTGGCCCATCGATCCCTTGCACATGCATTGTGCCGTGCTCGAGGTTCCCGAGGGCACGGATCGCAGCACCGTGCTGGCGGCGATGCTGCACGACCGGCGCATCAGGCTGGCGGAGCCGCTGCAGAGCTTCGCGACGCGCACCGAACCCTACAATGACCCCTATGTGGGGTTGCAGCGTGGCTTTCAGCAAATGGATGTCGCGGATGCTCATCCGTGGTCGCGAGGCGAAGGCATCAAAGTGGCGATCATCGACACGGGTGCGGATACAGAGCACCCGGACCTGCGCGGCAACATCGCGGCCGCGGCCAATTTCGTCGATTCCGACGATCGGCAATTTCGCCTGGATCGTCACGGCACCGAGATAGCCGGGGTCATCGGGGCGGTTGCCAACAACGGCGAAGGCATCGTGGGGATCGCGCCCGGCGCGCGCCTCCTGCTGTTCAAGGCATGTTGGCAGGCGCGGTCGGACGCCGACGCCGCCCGGTGCAATTCCTTTACGCTCGCCCGGGCAATCGTTGCGGCATTCGATGCTCACGCGCAGATCATCAATTTGAGTCTCGCGGGTCCCGCGGATCCCTTGCTGACCGATCTCATTCGCGAAGGGGTGCGTCGCGGTGTGTTGTTCATCGGCGCCGCAGCCGATGGGTCGGAGGGCAATGAGGGACTCCTGCATCAACCTGGCGTCATTGAAGTCGCCAGTGCCGGGAAGCAGTCGGCGGTCGGCTCTGCGGTGTATGCACCGGGCCGGGAGATTCTGACTCTGCTGCCCGGCGGCCATTACGACTTCGCCTCCGGAGACTCCATGGCGACCGCAGAGATCAGCGGAGTCGTGGCCTTGCTGCTCGTCAAGAAGGCCGGCCTTTCGGCCGAGGATGCCTACCGGCTGTTGCGGGACACCAGCGCGCATCCCGGCGGCGCGGTACTCGTCGACGCCTGTGCTGCGATGGTATCGCTGATGGGACATGGATACTGCAATCCAACGACCGACAACGGGCCTAGGATGGCCGACGAACTCGGGCAGCGCGTCGCCCGGCATTGACGCTGCTCAAGGCGGAGGACTGGCGGGGCTCAAGGCAAGCTGGCCCAGACGGTGCTCATCGACGATGACGACTATACCGCTCGCGACCACGATGCCGGCGCCGATCAGAAGGCTCGCCGTCGGCGAGGCCGACCAGAAAATCCAGTCTATGGCAAAGGCCCACAGGATGGCCGTGTACTCGAACGGTCCGACCACGGAGGGCGGGGCCCGCCTAAATGCATCGGTCAGCCACATTTGCCCCAGTGCCCCGGTGACGCCGATTCCGATGAGCCAACCCCAATCCGAGACAGGGACGGGGCGCCAGTCGCCGATGGCCAGCACACCGGAGCCGATGCTGACCAGCAGCAGATACCAGAACACCATGGACATGCTCGAATTGCCGCGGCCCAGAGTTCGGACCGTCAACGCGCTCAGTGAATAGCAAATCGTCGCGATGGCGGCTGCGGATGCGGCGATCATCGAGAAGCCGCGGTTTTCCCAGGGATGCAGAATGATCAACACGCCGCCCAAGCCGACGATGACCGCCGCCCAGCGCTTGCCGGTGACCTTCTCGCCGTGAATGGGGACCGATAGAGCGGTCATCAACAGGGGCGCCGCCAAAAACAGCGAGTAGGTCTGCGCCAGGCTCAGGCGATGAACGGCGAATACGAAGCTGCTCAGCATGCCGATGCCGAGCACGGCCCGAAATAGATGCAGCCGCGGATTGCTCGGCCGCAAAGTCGCCCATGTTCGCTGCCAGGCGATCGGCGGCAATAGAAACAGCCAGGAAGAGATGCAGCGCAGGCAGGAGATTTGCAGCGGCCCGTAGTGCGAGGACAAGCGCTTCATCAGCGAGTCCATGATGGAAAAGACGAACACCGCCGCCACCATGCAGGCAATGCCGCGCAGGCGCTCCTGCGACCGTTCACGGACGGACAGATTTCCGATGGGGAGTGGTAGTCGACTCATGGCGCTCAGGGAGCCATTGTAGTCGAGACTGAGCCCCACGGTGCCCGGCAACTGCGCGCATGCCTGGCCGGGGATGCCTACGCGGCGCGCCGTTTGAGGTCCATCAATCGAAGGATCATCGGCGTAAAGATGAATTGCATCGCCAAACCCATCTGTCCGCCGGGCACCACGATATTGTTGGGTCGGCTCATCCACGAGTTGTGCAGCACGGAGATGAGATACGCGAAATCGATGCCCTTGGGGTTCGCAAATCGGATCACGACCATGGACTCGTCGGCGGTCGGGACCTCCATGGCGACGAAGGGGTTGCTGGTATCCACCGTCGGTACCCGCTGGAAATTGACGTGCGTGCGGCTGAACTGCGGGCAGATGTGGTTCACGTAGTCGGGCATGCGCCGCAGTATGGTGTCGACCACCGCATCCTGACTGTAACCGCGTATATGTTGGTCGCGGTGCAGCTTTTGGATCCACTCCAGATTGATGATGGGAACAACGCCGACGAGCAGATCGACATGCCCGGCGACGTCCGTATCGCCGTCTTTGTATCCTCCGTGCAGGCCTTCGTAAAAAAGCAAATCGCTGCCGGCGGCGATCGGACGCCAGTCGGTGAACGTGCCCGCTTCGCCGCCGAGCTCCTTGGCTTCGCCGGCGTCGTGAATGTAGCGGCGCACCCTGCCGCCGCCGGTCGCGCCGTATTCAGCCAGGGTGGCGGCAAGCTCATCCAGCAGATTGGCCTCGGGCCCGAAGTGACTGATCGGCGCGCTCGCGCCGCTGTCGGCGATGCGCACGCGCTCGCGCATGTCGACCCGGTCGTAGCGATGGAAGGAGTCTCCCTCGATGATCTGCGCTTTGATCCCTTCGCGCCGGAAAATGTACGCGAAGCTCTTCATGACGGTCGTGGTCCCCGCGCCGGACGATCCGGTCACGGCGATGATGGGATGCTTGGCGGACATCAGAGCCGCGCCTCGGGCCGGAACATCGAGCGCTCGCTGAAGAGCGGCGATGTGTACGGACGGTCCGTGCCGCTGGCGTGCTCGGCGTGGTAGCGCTCGATGCGTTCGACTTCGTTGCGGGATCCTAGAATCAGCGGAACGCGCTGATGGAGCGATTCGGGCATGACGTCGAGCAGGCGTTCTTGGCCCGTCGTCGCGCGGCCGCCGGCCTGCTCGACGAGCAGAGCGATGGGGTTGGCCTCGTACAACAAGCGCAGCCGTCCTGGTTTGCCCGGAGTCTTGGTGTCCTTGGGGTACATGAACACCCCGCCTCGCATCAGAATGCGGTGCACCTCAGCGACCATGGAGGCGATCCAGCGCATGTTGAAATCCCGCGCTCGATCGCCGGTCTTGCCGGCCTGGCATTCGGTCACATAGCGGTGCACCGGCGGCTCCCAAAATCGAGTGTTGCTGGTGTTGATTGCAAACTCGCTGGTGTCGGCGGGTATCTCGAGATTCGGATGCGTCAGGATGAAGTTCCCGATCTCCCGATCCAGCGTGAAGCCATGCGTGCCCTTGCCCACGCTGACCACCATCATGGTGGCGGGACCGTAGATGGCGTAGCCTGCGGCCACTTGCTGCCGGCCGGGCTGCAGATAGTTGGCCGCGGTCGGCGGCTCCGGCCGGCTATTGTGGCGCAGTACGGAAAATATGGTTCCCACGGAGACATTCACGTCGGCGTTCGACGAACCATCGAGCGGATCGAACACGAGCAAGTAGCGTCCACGGGTGTATTCGCCCGGCACCGGATACGGATCATCGAGCTCCTCGGAGGCCATGCCGGCGACCAGTCCGCCCCATTCGCAACTGCGCAGCATCACGTCGTTCGCGAGCACATCCAGCTTCTGCTGCGTTTCGCCCTGCACGTTCTTGCTGTCGAGCGCACCGAGGTAGCCGCCGAGCGCTCCCTTCGCGGTCATCGCCGAGATTGCCTTGACGGCGGCCGCCACATCGACCAGCAGGGCGCCCAGGTCATTGGCGCCGTCGATGCCGTTGAGCTGCTGGATCAGAAATTTCGAGAGCGTCGTGCGTCCAAGAAGCATGGGTGAGACTCCTTCGGTCCTCAAGGTGCTGCGGCGATTTCAAAAACGCGGCTGGCGCGGATGTCGGATTCGGCGATCGTCGACAAATCATCGGCCGTGAATACTCGATCTTGGTCGGCATAGAGCCGGCTTGCCTGCCGCAGCCGCGCGCGGTCCAATGCGTTGCGCACGCTGCGCGCATTCGCAAAATGCGGCTGCGGAACACGGCGCACCAAGTACTCCTCGAACGCCGTGCGCGCGCCGGGGCCGAAACGATAGCTCTGCCGCTCGAGCATCTTGTCCGCGATTCGGAGCAAATCGCCGGCCGGGTAGTCGGGAAAGTCCAGGTGATGCGCAATGCGCGAGCTCAGGCCGGGGTTGGAGCGGAAGAAGGCGGCCATTCGATCCTTGTATCCCGCCAGAATGACGACGAGATCATCGCGCTGGTTCTCCATCACCTGCAGCAGGACCTCGATCGCTTCCTGTCCGTAGTCGCGCTCGTTCTCGGGGCGATACAGGTAGTACGCTTCGTCGATGAACAGCACGCCGCCCATCGCCTTCTTGAGGACTTCTTTGGTTTTCGGCGCGGTGTGGCCGATGTACTGGCCGACGAGGTCGTCGCGGGTCACGGCGACGAGATGACCTTTGCGCACGAGCCCCAGCCCGTGCAGAATTTCCGCCATGCGCAAGGCCACCGTGGTCTTGCCGGTTCCCGGGTTGCCGGTGAAAGACATGTGCAGGCTCGGCGCGTGCGCCAAAAGTCCCAGGTTCATGCGCAGCTTGTCGATCACCAGCAGGGCCGCGATGTCGCGGATGCGGCTCTTGACCGGCGCCAGTCCGACCAGATCGCGCTCGAGATCGTCGATGACCGCCCCGGCCCGACTCTTGGCGAGAACTTCCGCGACCGTGCGCTCACCCGTGCCGTCCGCGGCGGCCGCATGGTCTTCGGCCGGAGCGCCGGGCGAGGGCGCCTGTTGACCTGGGATCTGATAGAGCGGTGCCGCCATGGATGTCTCGATGCGGGAAAATGAACCTATGGATTGCGTTCGGTTTCGGGGCGGTCCGTTGCGTAGCTATGCACGGTGTAGCGAATGGTGCGGCCGGGCGCTTCCTGCCGTCTCAATCCGAAGCCGGGCTCGCCGCTCGGCCGGTTGACGATGAAGCTCATCACCGTCGATTCCACCCCCCGCGTGGAGTCGAATGCCATGAGCCGGATGTAGTGCCGGGGAAAGGCTTTGCGGCAGTTTTGCAATTCCATCATGACGCCGGCGGCATCCTTCAGATCGAACATCGGCAAGCCGAACATCTCCCAGTAGGTGTTTCGGGGGTGAGGGTCATCGGTGTACTCGACGCTCCATGCATAACCCTTGCCGAGTCCGTACTCGATCTGCAGCGTTATTTCCGCATCCGAGAGAGCGGGCAGGTAGCTGAACTGTCCTTGCGTGATGCGGCCCACGGGGTTGGTCATCATGCCGGCGTGCTCCTTTGGCGTTAATTCGAGGCGGCGGCGGCAACCGCGTAATCCGAGGTGTCGGTGGAGGCGTAGTTGAAACTGATCTCGCCCCAGGTATCGAGCGCTTGCTGCAGCGGACTGCAGGTCTTGGCCGCTCGGCGCAGAATCTCGGGACCTTCGTTGCGGATGTCCCGCCCTTCGTTGCGCGCCTTGACCATGATTTCGAGCGCCACGCGGTTGGCCACGGCTCCGGCCTGAATGCCCGCCGGATGGCCGATCGTGCCTCCGCCGAATTGCAGCACCACGTCATCGCCGAACAGATCGAGCAGGAGATGCATCTGGCCGGCGTGAATTCCGCCCGAGGCAACCGGCATCACCTTGCGGAGATCCGCCCAGTCTTGATCGAAAAATAGGCCGCGCGGCAGATCCTGCCGGGTGTAACTGTCGCGGCACACGTTGTAGTAGCCCTGAACGGTCATGGGGTCACCCTCGAGCTTGCCCACCGCAGTGCCGGTATGCAGATGATCGACGCCCGCGAGGCGCAGCCACTTGGCGATGACGCGGAAGCTGATGCCGTGGTTCTTCTGGCGCGTGTAAGTGCCATGTCCCGCGCGGTGCATGTGCAGGATCATGTCGTTCTTGCGGCACCAGTTGGACATGCTCTGGATCGTCGACCAGCCGACCACCAGGTCGACCATGATCACGACCGAGCCTAGTTCGCGCGCGAATTCGGCGCGCTCGTACATGTCCTCCACGGTTCCGGCCGTGACGTTGAGGTACGAACCCTTGACCTCTCCGGTGGCCGCGCTCGCCTTGTTGACGGCATCCATCACGTTGAGATAGCGGTCGCGCCAGTGCATGAAGGGCTGCGAGTTGATGTTCTCGTCGTCCTTCATGAAATCGAGACCGCCCTTGAGCCCCTCGTAGACCACCCGGCCATAGTTGCGGCCGGACAATCCGAGCTTCGGCTTGGTGGTGGCACCCAGAAGCGGGCGGCCAAATTTATCCAGACGCTCGCGTTCGACGATGAGTCCGGTCGGCGGACCTTTGAACGTCTTGACGTAGGCCACGGGAATTCGAATGTCCTCGAGGCGCGCCGCCTTGAGCGGCTTGAAACTGAATACGTTCCCAATCAGGCTCGCCGTCATGTTGGCAATCGAGCCCTCTTCGAACAGGATGATGTCGTACGCCACCCAGGCAAAGTACTGGCCTGGGTTGTTCGGCACGGGCTCGACTTTGTAAGCCTTGGCCCGGTAGCTGTCGCAGGCGGTCAGCCGATCGGTCCACACGACGGTCCAAGTGGCGGTGCTCGACTCGCCGGCCACCGCCGCCGCCGCCTCGATGGGATCGACCCCGTCCTGCGGAGTGATCCGGAACAGGCATAGCGTATCCGTGTCCTTGGGGGCGTAGTTGGCGTCCCAGTACCCCATCTGCCGGTACTCGAGGACCCCGGCGCTGTAGCGCTTCTTGATGTCCGTCATGACGCTGTCCGCTGATTTTTCGATCGTTTTCGCCGTCATCGCGTTCGCCATGCCGCTCAACCCCTAGAAATTCGATGCGGGAGACTGTACTGGCCGTTGATCGTTTGCGTACAGTCAGTTATTGTTATCTCAACGTTAAGCATTCCTTAATGAAGAACGCTACTCTCCGCCAGCTACGCGTCTTTGCCTCCGTTGCCAGGCACTTGAGCTTCATTCGCGCGGCCGAAGAGCTGAAGCTCACCGCGCCTGCCGTATCGATGCAGATCAAAGACCTCGAGATCGAAGTGGGATTGCCGCTGTTCGACCGGACCAGCCGGCAGGTCTCGCTGACCATGGTCGGCGAATACGTGCTGGCGCATACCCGGCGTGTGCTGTCGGCCATGCGCGACGCGGAGGACTTGGTGGCGCGTTTGCGCGGCCTTCAGACCGGACCACTGGATGTAGGAATGGTCAGTACCGCCAAGTATTTCCTGCCGCGGCTGCTCGCTCAGTTTCGCGAAGAGCACCCGGGCATCGAGATCCGGTTACAGGTCGCCAATAACCGCGAACAGATCGTCGTGCTCATGCAGGAAGGTGATATTGAGCTGGCCATCATGGGCAGACCGCCCGAGGGGTGGGCAACCCGCGCGGAGCCCTTCGCCATGCATCCGCATGTGCTGGTGACCTCGATCGATCATCGCTTCACGCGCATGGAAGTCGTGCCGGCGAGCGCGCTGGCGGGGGAAGGGTTCATCGTGCGCGAGCCGAGGTCAGGCACTCGCGCGGCCTTCGATGAGTACATGCGCACGCATCAGGTGGCACCCCGGGTGGTGATGCAAATGTCCAGCAATGAAGCGATCAAGCAAGCGGTCATGGCCGGCATGGGCATATCCCTGCTGTCGCTGCACACGCTGGGACTGGAACTCGATCACCATTTGATCGCGTCCCCGGAGACCGAGGGTCTGCCCATCATGCGCCGCTGGCACGTGGTCAACAATCAAGCCAAAACGCTATCGCCGGCCGCGGAGGCGTTCCGCTACTTCATTCTCGAACGCGGGGAAGCCTTCCTCGCGAATCAGTTCCCGGCCGCTTAGGAGCCCCAAGGCTCCTAGTGCGCTTGGGGCCGCTTGAGCAGATCCACCCGGTCGACCGAGCGCACCACCAAGTGCAGGCGCGTGCCGCCGCGAATCGCCGTCAACGGAACCCCCGTGCCCGCCGGTCCAACGGCCCACAGGCGCCGATAGAAGTCGGGCAGGGTAGCGACGTCGTGTTCCGCCACGCGCAAGATCAGATCGCCCTCCCGAATGTCGGCCGATTGTGCCGGCCCGCCCTCGGCGACGCCGGTCACATACACCTTGCCCGTCATTTCCGCCGCGTACACGCCCAGCCAAGGGCGCGCCTGGCGCGAGGCACGGCCGCGGGTGGTCAATTCCTCGAGAATGGGTTTGAGCAAGTCGATGGGCACGAACATATTGGCGTTGATTTCTTCGCCGTCGGTGAGCTCGCGCACGAGCAGGGATCCCAAGCCAACCAAACTGCCGCGGCCATCGATCAATGCGGAGCCGGACCAGTGAGGGTGCGCAGGGGTCGCGAATATTGCGTCCTCCAGGAGATATTCCCATGCGCCCGCAAACTCGCGGCGCGCGAATACTTGCACGGTCTGCGGCTCGGCGAACTCCGGAGAGCTCACCACGTAGGCTTCATCGCCCGGCTTGAGTTCCGCCGACGACCCCAGGGGAATCGGTGCGATGTCCGCCTTTTGCAGCGGCAGCACCAATCCAAATCCGGTGACCTGATCGTACGCCAGGGGATGGCCGGCCAGTTCGCGTCCGTCCGGTGTGGTCAGCCACACGTCGGTGGCCTCGGTCAACAAGTAGCCGATGGTCAGGATCAACCCGTTCGAATCGATGACGACGCCGTTGCCGGTGCGCTGCGATCCCAAGATACCGGCCGTAAACGCATCTTCGGGCACGTCAGCGCGCAGCTTGACGACCGATCTACCGATACTTTCCAGATCGAGCCCCGACATGACACTTACGGTAGCGTGAACAGGCTTCGGTGTCACGCCCCGGAGTTGGTGCACGCCAGCGTGTGACCGAATTGTGCCAAGTACCACTGCTGAAACGTCACCACGCGGCGCTCGTGCTCCGAATAGCGGCCGGGCTGATAATGCCTCGATAAGATGCCGGCCTGATTGTTCTCGGTGATATCCTTGTCCTGTTTGGTCGTCTCATCCCAACCCCAGATCATTCTCTTCACGTCAACTTCGGTCGCATGGCGGTCGACCAGCCAGTAGAGGTCCACATCCGTGTGCAGAGTGCTGCGCGGCGTGAACAGAAACAGGACGGCGAAGTCGTTGGTGGCGACGAGCTGCGTGAAGGGGCTGAAAGACAAGTACATCCGCCCTTGGTCGAACCCCAGGCGCTTGCCCATCAATGACGAGGCCGGTCTGCCGTCTTGCGTCTCGCTGTCGTAGCCTTCTCGAATCGTCCGCTGCAGCAGCAGCCGGAGGTGCGACGATTCGGGCCCATCGTCGACGGTGCCGAGCGGTCGCCCGAGGCTCGCTGCCCGGGTTTCCCACGCCCTGAGCGCCGGCAGATATTTCTCGACCGCATCGGCCGGACCGGAGCTCGGTCCCGCGCCGAAGGCGATCAGCGCCTCCGGCGGATGCATCGAACAAAACTCCGGATGCGCCGGGGCGCAGTGATAGCACTCGACGAAGTTCTCGACGATCAGCTTCCAATTGGCCGTGGTGGGATAGGACTGCGCATACGCGATTTTCGCGTCGGCGAAACCGTGGAAATCGAGATAGGGTGCAAGATCCGCGAACGACGCATCGAAATCCACCGGCGCCTCATCGCATAGATTGATGAAAATAAAGCCGTAAAACACCCGGATGTGGCAGCGGTGCAGGCCGTTGTCTTTCTTCGAGAAATCCGCCGGCATCAATCGCGCGGCGAGCAGCGCGCCGTCGAGTCCGTAGCTCCAAGCATGATATCCACAGGTCAGACGGGCGACGCGCCCCTCGGGCTTGGTGCAGATGAGGGAGCCGCGGTGCCGGCAGACATTGTAGAACGCATTGATGGTCGATTCGCCGCTGCGCACGATGATGATGGATTCATTGCCGATCTTGTAGAGAAAATAGTCGCCCTTGTTGCGCACGCGGTCGACGTGGCCGGCGACGATCCACTTGCGGCTGACGACCCGGTCCATGTCCGCCTCGAACACGGCGTCGTCGCAGTAGAACTTGCGATCCAAGCTGTAGCCGATCTTGGTATCTGCGGCCAACCGCTCGATTACAGCGGCTTCGGATTTATCCATGACGTCACCTCCGATTTCGATTCCAGTCGCCGTCCAACTCGTCAGTGATCAGCGTTTGATGCGCTCGTTTTTCGGGTCATACAGGGGACGCAACGAGGCGGTCGCCGGATGACGGATACCGGCCACTTCGATCTCGTAGTCGTCGGTCCCCACCGTGCCTACGGGTGCGCCGCCCGGCGCGGTCACATACCCCAATCCCACGGCGGCCCCGAGAGAGTGTCCGTACATTCCCGACCGGATGAAGCCGACGATGGCATCCCCGTGCCAGATCGGCTCGTTGTGATAGAGCAGGGGTTCGGGCGATTTGAGCTTGAATTGCACCAGCCGCTTGAGGCAGCCCGACTGCTTCTGCCGCAGCAGCGCATCGCGGCCGATGAATCCGTCCGGCTTGTCCCACTTGACCGCGAAGCCGAGTCCGGCTTCCAGCGGCGTGTCCTCGTCGGTGATGTCGTGGCCCCAATGCCGGTACGCCTTTTCGATGCGCAGGGAATTCAGCGCGTGGTAGCCCGCGTGCACGAGCCCGTAACGCCTCCCTGAGCTCGCCAGCTCGTCATACACGCCCTGCATGAATTCAGTGGGCACATAGAGCTCCCATCCGAGCTCTCCCACGTAGGTAATGCGCGCGGCGTGCACCAGCGCAAACCCGAGTTCAATCGTCTGGCTGGTCGCGAAGGGAAAGGCGGCATCCGAGAGGTCGTTGGGCGTGAGCGATTGCACCAATTCCCGCGCGCGCGGTCCCATCACCGACAGGACACCCATTGCGGAGGTGACATTGGTGAGCACGCAGTTCGCGCCCGGCTCGATGTGCCGCTTGAGCCAGTTGAAGTCCTTGCTTTCGGTCTCCGCGCCGCCGACGATCAGGAACGCCGTCTCGCTGAGACGCGTCACGGTGAGGTCGGCTTCAATGCCGCCCCGGTCGTTGAGCCACTGGGTGTAGACCATTTTCCCGGGCGCAACGGCGACGTCGTTGGCGCACACACGGTTCAGCACGCGGGCGGCATCCGCGCCTTCGAGCCGAAATTTGGCGAACGACGACTGGTCGAAAAGACCGACCGCGGTCCGCACCGCGCGGTGTTCGTTCGCGCTGTGTTCGAACCAGTTCTGTCGGCCATAGCTGTATTCGTACCGGGCCTGCACCCCGGCGGGGGCATACCAGTTCGCGCGCTCCCAGCCGAACGCCTCGCCGAAGCACGCGCCCGCCTTGCCCAAGCGGTCATGCAGCGTCGACTTGCGCGCGCCGCGCGCCGTTTCATATTGACGGAAAGGCCAATGCGTCGCGTACAGCAGCCCCAGGCTTTCCGACACTCGCGCCCGCAGATATCGGCGGTTGATCTGGAACGGCATGTTTCGCCGCACATCGACTTCCCACAGGTCGACCGGCGGGTGCCCGGCGCGTATCCACTCGGACACGACTTTGCCGATGCCGCCCGCCGATTGCAGGCCGATGGAATTGAGGCCCGCCGCGACGAAACAATTCTTGAGCTCGGTCGACTCGCCCAAGTGATAGCGCACGTCGGGCGTGAAGCTTTCGGGGCCGCAAAAGAATTTTTGTATGCCGGCCTTTTCCAGGGCCGGGATGCGGCGCATCGCGTCCAGCAGCACCGGTTCGAAGTGGCCGAAGTCGCCGGCAATCTCACCGAAGGAGAAATCATCGGGAATTCCCTCGGCTCCCCACGGTCGGGCGTGGGGTTCGAATGCGCCGACCAGCAATTTGCCGGCGTCGTATTTGAAGTAGCTGCAATGATCGTAGTCGCGCAGCACCGGCATATCGGGAGTGAGGCCGGTTACGTCCTGGAACAAGACGTAGTAGTGCTCGCAGGCATGCAGGGGAACGGTCACGCCGATGCCGGCGGCAAGATCGCGGGTCCACATGCCGCCGCAGAGCACCACATAGTCGGCCTCGATGCGTCCGCGGTCCGTCTGCACGCCGCTCACGCGGTCGCCGTCGTGATGGATGGCGGTCACTTTGAGATCCTGGAAGATCCGTGCGCCGCGGCCGCGCGCGCCCTTGGCGAGCGCCTGCGTGATATCGACGGCGTTGGCGTAGCCGTCGCTCGGAATGTGAATGCCGCCGATCACATCCTCGAGATTGGCGAGCGGATACAGCGAGTGAATCTCCTGCGGGCCCACGACGTTGACCGCGAGACCGAACACCTTGGCCATCGAGGCATTGCGTTTCAGCTCCTCCATGCGGCCGGGCGTCGTGGCCAGAGACAAAGAGCCGCATTGGCGATAGCCGGTGGCCTGTCCGGTCTCCGCTTCGAGGCCGCGGTACAACTCGGCCGTGTAGCGCGCGAGCTGCGTCATGTTGATGCTCTGGCGCAGCTGGCCGACGAGACCGGCCGCATGCCACGTCGTGCCGCTGGTCAGCTGCTTGCGCTCCAGAAGAACCACATCGCTCCAGCCCATCTTGGTCAGGTGATAAGCGACGGAGCAGCCGATGACGCCGCCGCCCACGATGACGACTCTGGCGCGCGTTGGAAGGTCGATTGCCACGCTAGCCCCTCATCCGCGAATTGTCAGGATCAAAGGCCGGCGCGGCGAGTACCGTCGCGCCGCGGCGCTCGCCTTGGATGAGCACGTCGAAGCGGCTCCCGGGCGCGGCGAAATCAGGTTCGACGCAGGCGAACGCAAGGCTCTTCCGGACGCGGTGCCCGTAGGCGCCGGAGGTGGTGACACCGATGCAGCGATCCTGCACCAGCACGGGCTCGCCGCCGCGCGCGTCCGTGTCGGTGGCTGCGACCTCCGCGTAGACGATTTTCAGCGGACGCGGCGCCTGCTCGAGCGTCGCCGCCTTGCCGACGAAGCCGGACTTGTCGAATCGGATGAAGCGCGGCATATCGGCTTCCAGCATGTTCAATTCATTGGTCAGTTCGGCGGACCAAGCCTTGTAGCCTTTTTCGATCCGCATGGTATTGACCGCATACAATCCATAATTTGCGATGCCGAATTTCCGGCCGGCCTCCCAAACGGCATCGTACAGAGCGGGCAATGATGCCATGGGCGGATGCAGTTCCCAGCCGAGTTCGCCGACATAACTGACGCGGAGCGCACGCACCGGCTGTCCCGCGATGCGGATCTCGCGGCCTCTCAGCCAGCGAAACGCGTCGTTGCCTAGATCCTCATCGGTCAATCGACTCAAGAGTTCGCGGGAACGAGGTCCGCTCACCACGAGCACGCCGCGATCCTCGGTGACATTCTCGATCCGGACCGCCTCGCCGGGCGACACACTCTGAGTCAAGAGATCCTGATCGCGCAGTTCCGCGGCAGCAGCCGACAGGGCATAGAACTTATCGTCGTCCAGGCGGGTGATGGTCATTTCGCCCTGAATGCGTCCGCCCGTCGACAAGAGATGCACGAGCGCAATACCGCCTGCTTTGCGAGGCACCTGGTTGGCGCAAACGCGATTGAGGTATGCCTCGGCTCCCGCTCCGCTGATGTCGTACTTGGCGAATCCCGTGAGATCGAGCACCCCGACGCGTTCGTGCACGGCCGCAACCTCATCCCGCACCACATCGAACACATTGTTTCGCGCATAGCCATGGTCTTCGGCCCGGCCATCGAGAGAAAACCATTTGGGGCGCTCCCAGCCGAAGGTTTCCGTATGCACACAGCCCTGCGCGCGCAACCTGTCATGCAGCGGACTCACCTTCTTGGGGCGTCCCGCCATTTCTTCTTCGCCCGGCCTTCTCGTGGTGAACGTCAACCGATAATCCAGGAACACCTTGTCCCGCACATAGGCCGCGTCGGCAAATGCGCCGAAGCGCCGCGGGTCGAATTCCGCCATGTTGATCTCTGCATCGCCGTGCAACATCCACTGCGCAAGATACTTGCCGCAGCCGCCGCCCTGCGCAATACCGAAGGAGGTTCCGCAGCACATCCAAAAATTGCGCAACCCCGCGGCAGGCCCGAGCAGTGGCGCCCCGTCGGGAGTGTGCGGAATGGCGCCGTTGATGACGCGCCGAATTCCGACGTCGCCGAAGATGGGCATGCGCTCGATGGCCCTTTCGAGCCACGGCGCGATGCGATCCAAGTCGTCCGCAAACAATTCGTTCGAGGATTCCCATTCGGGAAAGCCTCGCGGCGCCCAGGCCTCGTGCAGCCCGGCGCTCTCATAGATGCCCATCAGGCCGGACTTCTGTTCCTGCCGAAGGTAGCCGGAGGTGTAGGAATCCCGCACCACCGGAATTTCTTCGCTGCGCTCCATGAATGCCGGAATAGGATGGGTCACCACATAGTGATGCTGCATGTTGCTGATGGGTGCGTCGGCGCCGACCATGGCGGCGACCTGGCGCGCGTAGCAGCCGGCGGCGTTGACCACCATCTCGGCGACGACGCTGCCTTTTTCGGTGACCACCTCCCATTCACCGCCGCGGCGCGGGCGAATGTCGATGACGCGATTGTGGCGCATCACGGTCGCGCCCAAATCGCGCGCAGCCTTGGCCAAGGCATTGCAGAGACCCGAGGGGTCGCCGTGTCCGTCATCCCGGGTCCACGCGGCGGCGATCACATGGTCCGTCGTCAGGAATGGGTTGAGGCGCTTGATCTCGTCGAGCCCGACGATTTCCATGCGAAAGCCGATGCTCTTCGAAAACCCCAACACCTGCTCGAGCCAGGCGAGTTCGTGTTGGTTGTTCGCGAGCCTCAGGCCGCCGCAGGGATGCCAGCTCACGTACTGTCCGGTCAGCGCCTCGAGCTTCGGATACAGCTCATTACTGTAGGCGTGGATTTTCGCCAGGTTGTAGCTGCCGGTGATGTTCGGGCATTGACCTGCGGCGTGCCATGTGGAACCCGATGTCAGTTCGCTTTTTTCGATCAAGATGGTGTCGGAACAACCTTCCAGAGCGAGGTGATACAGCAGGCTGGCGCCCATCATGCCGCCGCCGACCACGACCACGCGTGCGTTTGTTTTCATGTAGACCCAATGCTCCGGCGAATGGGAATGACCACAATAAATTGATCGATAGGCGGCATACAACCCAATATTTTGGTACCTTTGGCCCTAAAATTTTAGTCCGAGGTCTCCGTGACCCAAATTCGCCCCGTTGTCGGGCTGCCGACCTTGACCTGGCTGCGGGCATTCGAGGCAGCCGCTCGCACGTCCAGTTTTGCGGCCGCAGCGGCGGAACTGAACCTAACCTCGGGCGCCATCAGCTACCAGATCCGCGCGCTCGAGGCGCACCTGGGGTTTGCGCTGTTCGAACGGCTGCCGCGCGGAGTCAAGCTCACCCCCATGGGCGTGGCCTATTTACCGCCCGTGCGCAAGGCATTCGAGGAACTCGCCGATTCCACGGTCGGACTCTTCGGCGGATCGGAGCGCGTGCAAATCACCGTTCACGCTCCGGTGTCGTTGGCCGCCCTCTGGCTCGCGCCCAAGCTTCCCGCGTTCAGCATCGCCAATCCGTCGGTCGAAGTGAGGTTGTCCTCGGTGATATGGGACAACGCCGTTCTCGACGAAGCCACCGATTTGGAAATTCGCTACGGCGCCGGCCACTGGCATGGCTACCGGTCGGAACGCCTGTTGAATCAGAGCATCCTACCCGTGTGCAGTCCGACTCTGTTGCGGGCGGCGCAGGTGAACAGCGATCCGGCCGCGTTGCTGCCGCGGCATCTCATCCACATCATGGGATACGAGAATCACTGGCTGAAGGTACGGCAAACGCTGGAGCTCGTGGACGCGCCGTCGAGCGAGTGTCCGACCGTCGACACGACGATCGCTGCATTGGAGCTCGCGGCGGCCGGCGCCGGCGTCGCGCTCGCGCACAGACTTTTTTTGGACGCGTATTTTGCGACGGGGAGGCTGGTGAGGGCGCTGCCGCAGGATTTTCCGGACGATAATTCCTACTTTGTCGTCACGCCGGAGCGCCCGCAGCGAGTTCGCCGTGAAGTACAGTTGTTCCACGAGTGGCTGCTGGCGATCGCGTCGGGTTGAGCGGGTCGCCGCGCGTTCGCCTCGCGGACCCCAAGGCGCGCGGATGATAGTGATAATCGTTCGCGCTCGCGCGGAAACTATTAATATTTATTTATGACAAATCGGCCGGGAAAAGCGAGAAAATGCGCCTTCGTTTTCCACCGCATAGGATCATTACGATGCAACGCAAGATTTCACGTCGAGCTATCGTCAAAGGCGGACTGATCGCCGGCGCACTCATTCCGGCCATGGGTCTCATGGCCGACTCCGCGGCCGCCGCAGGACTTCCCGCGCTTGACCCCAAGGATCCAACCGCGCAAGCGCTGGGTTTCGTGACCGATGCCAGCAAGGTCGACGCCAAGACGAACGCGACGTACAAGCCGAATCAGAAATGCAGCACCTGTGCGCAATACCAGGGGAAGGCGGGCGATGCCACCGCGGGCTGCAATATCTTCGCGGGCAAGAGCGTGCCGGCAGCCGGCTGGTGCAAGGTCTGGGCGCAGAAGCCCGGCGCCTAAGCCTTACGTCGACTCCACCCGGGCGCGTGCAGCGCGCTCGGGTTCTCTTGCTTCGGTCGTCGAGTTCCGACCAAGTCACGGAACAGCGCGGTACTTTGCGCCACAGTGCCTGATGCGATCCAGCCGCCGCAATATTCCGAACTTCTCGCTGTACGGCGAAACGCCGGCGACGGCTCAAACCGACGGCGTGCACATCGAAGACATTCAATCGCGCAGCCGCAAGTACCTGTGGCGCATCGGCACTCATCGGCACACCCTGCTGAGTCAATGCGTCTTGGTGACCGCCGGTCCCGTCAGCGTCACTCTGGACGATACGCGTGCCGCTCTGTCGGGGCCCGCCGTCATGATCATTCCCGCCGGGACCGTCCACAGTTTCCGATTTCGCGCGGACACTCTTGGATATGTGCTGACGGTCGATCTGTCCCGCGTGCTCAGCATGGCGGCCGCCGTGCACCAATGGCCCATCGAAACATTGTTCTCCATGCCGCGTGCGATCGACCTGCGCGGGGATGCGCAGCTCGCCGCGCGCGCAGGCCAGCTGCTCGAACGGCTGGCGTATGAATTTGCGCAGCCAGACAGCTGGGCCGCTCCGGTCGGCAGCTGGCTGGCATGCTGCGCGTTGTGGGTTCTGGCGCACGGCACCGCCGCGCACGGCAATTCCGAAATCCACAGCAGCCGCGACGCAGACCAACTGCGGCGCTTCCGTCACCTGATCGAATCGCGATACCTCAAGCATTGGCCGGTGGAGCGCTACGCGCGGCATCTGTCGCTGTCCGAAACCAGTCTGAATCGGCTCTGCCGCCGTCTAGCCGGCAGCACGGCCTTCGATTTGATTCAACAGCGGCTGGCGCTGGAGGCCCGGCGCCGCCTGGTGTACGCCGCGAGTCCGGTGAGCGGCATCGCCGAGGAGCTCGGATTCAAAGATCCGGCTTATTTCTCGCGCTTTTTCCGGCGCCACAGCGGCGTCAGCCCCGTCGATTTTCGCCGCCGCCACCTTGGCGGATAAGTACCAGCGCGCATCAGGATCGTGCAATGAGGCGCCTGCGGCGCTGCTACGCTCCGGGGGAACTCCATCGGAGGCGCGCCATGGCCCGCACTCAGGTAGCAATCGTCGGCGCCGGCCCATCGGGTCTTCTGCTGTCGCAGCTGCTGCACCAACACGGCGTGGACAGCATCATCCTCGAACGCCGGAGCCCTGAGTATGTCGCCGGCCGCATCCGCGCCGGAGTTCTCGAGCAAGGGACCGTGGACTTGCTCGTGCAGGCGAAAGTCGGCGCGCGGATGCTGAGCGAACGACTGGTCCACGACGGATTCGCCCTTGGGTTCGCCGGGAAGTCCTTTCGCGTCGACTTGAAGGGTCTCACCGGCGATGCCGTCTCGGTCTACGGTCAAACCGAAGTCACCAAGGATCTCATGGAGACCCGCATCGCGGCGGGCGGCAGACTGATATTCGAGGCGCAGAACGTGAGCGTCGAAGGCTTCGACCGCACGCATCCCACGGTACGCTACTCCCAGGGCGGGCGCACACATACACTCACCTGCGACTTCGTCGCCGGCTGCGACGGCTATCACGGCGTCTGCCGGCGCAGCATCCCGCTACAGGCGATGCAGAGCTTCGAGCGCATCTATCCTTTTGGCTGGCTCGGTATTCTGGCCGACGTTCCGCCGGTTGCGCACGAATTGATTTACTCGAATCATGAACGCGGATTCGCTCTATGCAGCATGCGTTCCCTGCGCCGCAGCCGCTACTACCTGCAGTGCGGCCTGGAAGAGAGACTGGAAACCTGGACGGATGTGCGGTTCTGGGACGAGTTGCGCCGGCGTCTGCCCGAATCGGTCGCCGAAGCGGTGGTCACCGGGCCGTCGATCGAAAAAAGCATCGCGCCGCTGCGCAGTTTCGTGGTCGAACCGTTGAAATTCGGGCGGCTATTCCTGGTGGGCGACGCGGCGCACATCGTGCCCCCCACGGGCGCCAAGGGCTTGAATCTCGCGGCCGCGGACGTGCGCGTGTTGTATCAGGCGTTGGTTGAATACTACCGGACGGGCCGAGAGGAGCTCATCGATCGCTACTCCGCGCAGTGCTTGCGCCGTATCTGGAAGGCGGTGCGCTTTTCATGGTGGTTCACCTCGATCACGCACAATTTCTCCGACGATCCCTTGAGCCACCGGCTGCAACTGGCGGAGCTGGACTATTTGACCGGGTCGTCCGCCGCGCTCACCAGCGTCGCCGAGAACTACGTCGGGCTGCCCTTCGAGAGTGCTCTCGTCTGAGATCATGCACCTGATATCCTTGACCCGGGCCGAGGTTTGCGGCGTCAATAGACAATCCCTTGGCGAGGAAGGCATTTTCCGAATGTTAATCAGGTACTTATCGGACCGCTCAGGCGCGGTTCAACCCGGCGTTGGGGCTCGTAGGGTGCTTCCATGAAGCTGTTTTCGCGTTTTTTCCCCAAGGCACCGCCATCACCGCCGACCCTGGAAGAGCGAATTGCGACGCTGAACGAGGAATCTCCGGATCTCCTCCTGGGTACGGCGCTGGGTGCCGATGAAGAGGCTTTGCGTGCCGCGGCCATTCACAAGCTGCCCGACGGAGACGCTCTGCGGAAGCTTGCCGGAACGTCCGGCCTGGCCGGCGCCGGCGACGCCGTTCCCGCCGTTCTGCGACAGGCTGCGCAGGCGCGTTTGGCAGAACTCATAGATGAGGGGACCATCGATTTTCCGGCCTTCTGCCGTCTGGCGGAAAATCGGTCGGTGATGTTCTCCGTGGCGGCGCTGTGCAAGGACAACGCCCGCCTGCCGCAGGCCCTTGCCTCCGTGGATGATCCGATTCAAGCCGCACAGCTCGTCGTGCAAAGTCCTTCCAGCCGCCTGCGCCAGTTGGCAGCCCAGCGTGTTGAAGATCCCGCCCAGCTCAGACAGCTTCTCAAGCAGGTCGGCAGCAAGGACAAGAATGTCTACAAGATCCTCAAGCAGAAATGCGATGCATTGAACGCCGAGCATCGGAGGGCGGCGGAGTTTGCGAGCGAGGTCGATGCGCTGTGTGCCGCGCTGGAGCGGCACAGCCGGCGGACCTATGACACCCTTTACACATCGGCCTTTGAGCAACTCGACAGGCGTTGGCGCTCGCTGGGCGCGCAGGTGGACGCGAATGCGGAAGAGCGCGGCAACCAGGCAATCGATCGTTGCCGTGAAGTCATCGCGGCACACCTGCGCCAGGTTGCGGAGGAAGCCGCCTTGCAGGCGGCGCAGCAGGGCGCGCGAGACGCACGTGAGCGCGCCCGTCAGGCGGCTCGAGAGACAGCCTCGGCGCAAGCCGACGCCGATGCACGGCTTCGCAAAGAAGCAGCCGCGATCCGCGAGGCAGCGGAGACCGCGCTCGCGGAAAAGCGGGCGGCGGAGGAGCAGATCTTTCGCCAGATCGGCGGTTTGATCCGCAAGGCCAATGGGGCGCTCGGCGACGGCAATACGCAACAGGCGGCAGGCCTGCGCCGCGCGATAGAAGAAAAGCTGTCGTCCGCGGCCGCCGTGCCGGCCCATCTCACGCGGCTCTTGCAGCAGCTCGATGACAAGTTGAATGAGCTCAAGCAATGGAAGGACTATGCCGTCGCGCCCAAGCGCATCGAGCTGATCGAGGAGATGGAGGCGCTCATCGGCTCCATGGACGAACCCAAGGCGCTTTCCGAGCGCATCAAGCTTTTGCAGCAGGAATGGCGGACGATCAGCAAGGGGATCGTGAGCGATGCGTCGGCGGACTGGGAGCGGTTTCACCGGGCTTCACAGGCGGCGTATCAACCCTGCCGTGAATATTTCGAAGCGCAGGCGAAGTTGCGGCAGCAGAATCTGGACGAGCGCAAGGCATTGCTCGAGCGGCTGACGGCGTTCGAGTCGACTCAGAACGCGGACAATCCGGACTGGCGCCTGCTGGCAAGCGTACTGCGTGAAGCGCGCCAGGAGTGGCGTCGGCACTTTCCGGTGGACCGGGAGGCGGGTCAGGCCGTTCAGAAGGAGTTTGAAGAGTCGACGGGTCGGCTGCAGGCGAGGCTCGATGCGTGGCATGAGGGCAATGTGGCGGATAAGCAGTCTCTCATCGAGAGAGCGCGGCATTTGCTCACTCAGGAAGATAGCCGCGAGGCCATCGATGCCGTGAAGCGGCTGCAAATTCTATGGAAGGAAACCGGTCCGGCGCCGCGCGATCAGGATCAGCCGTTGTGGAACGAATTTCGCGAGCTCTGCGACGCGGTTTATCAAAAACGGCAGCAGGCTTACACGGAATATATGGCGGGGCTGGAGGCCGTCAAGCTGAAAGCCGTGGCGCTGTGCGAAGAGGCCGAGCAGGTCGCCGCGTTGCCGGGGGCAGCGCTGCTCGGGGAAGGTGCGAAACTGGCCGGGCTGCGTACGGCGTTCGATGCGCTCGATGAAATGCCGCGGACTGAGGCGCGCGGTCTCCAAGCGCGGTTCGAGCGAGCGCTGAGATCATGCGAGGCTCAAATGGCAGAGCAGCGCACGCGCGACGCCGAGGAATCCTTCACGAATCTGTTCGAGGCCGATCGACACATACGGGCATACGAATGGGCGGCGGTGCAGAATGCCGGGGTTTCCGAGCTGGAGATGCTGAAGGGAGCCGCCGAAACCTTCATCGCCGGCGTTCAGCACTGGCCCAAAGGGGGGCTTCAAGCGGTCACCGAGAAATTGGCCAAAGCCGGTTCCGCGTCCGGGACCGACAGTGCGGCCCGTGAGAGGGTGCTGAGAATCTTATGCGTTCGCGCTGAAATTCACAGCGAGACCCCCACGCCGCCCGAGGACGAGGCACTCCGCCGGGAGTACCAGGTGCAGAGATTGGTGCAGGGAATGGGGCAGGGAAGTCATGTGGAGGATGGGGATTGGGATGCGATGGCGTTCGAGTGGACCCGGATCGGCGCAGTATCGCCGGCGGTGCACGAGACCCTGCAAAGCCGGTTCATGCGCTGCCGGGCAAAAAAGCCGCCGCCCAGCCCCGAGCGACCGGGCGGCGGTAGCCGCATCGCGCCGATCGTGGGTTCGCTGCGTGTGCCTAGCGGAATCGGTATTTCACCTGAAGGCCGACGGTGAACGGTAAATTGTCCGCGTGGATCGGCGGGATCAAGATGAAGTTCGCACCGAATCGCCCAAATCGGGTGATTGCGGTCGGGGCAAGCACCGGCCCGGTTCGATTATTCCTTCCCAGACCGATATTCCCGTAGTTGTAGCCGGAGATGACCCCGCCCATGGCGCCCAACCGGAACCAGCCCCAGTGTGCAAATTCCGGCGTGTATATCGCTCCACCGTAAAACGAGGGCCGGTCCAGGGAGTTGCGAAAATAGCCGACCGCGGCCGCCCATTGCGGCGTGACCGAACACTCCATGCCGATGCCAGGATTGAAGTCATCGAAGTGCCGGTAGGGATGAATGTGGTATGAACCGACCATCACATCCGCCCACCATCCCTTGGGACATAGCTCACTGGCCTGTGCGCGCTCGCCGTTGACCGGCACTGCGGCCGCCGCTGCGGCGACCCACAGATAGAGGACGAATTTAACGCATGGCCGCATGGCGGCTACCTGCCGCGTCGCGCTTCGGGAAGCGAGACCGACAGTTCGAGCACCTCGTGACCATCCTCGTGCCCGAGGTTGATCTGAACCGCCGACGGATCCACGTTCACATACTTGTGGATCACCTCGAGCAATTCGCGGCGTAGGAGCGGCAGGTAGTCGGGGCTTCCGCGAGCACTGCGTTCCTGCGCCACGATGATGCGCAGCCTCTCCTTTGCAACGCGGGCTGTCGACGGCGTTTTGCGAAACAGAGCAAGTAAACCCATGTCAGCCTCCGAACATGCGCGCGAAGAAACTCCTCTTGGGTTCCTCGACAAAGCGCAATGGCAAGGTTTCGCCCAGCAGCCGGGCCACCGCGTCCTCGTAGGCGCGCGACGCGTCGCTCTCGACGTTGAGAATGACGGGCGCACCGGCGTTGGATGCGGACAGTACATCGGGCGACTCGGGCACCACGCCGATCACGTCGAGGCCGAGAATCTCCTTGACGTCATCGACGCTCATCATCTCGCCGCTGGCGACCCGGCGCGGGTTGTAGCGGGTGAGGAGCAGATGCTCTTTCACGCCGCCGTTGCCCTGCTCGGCGCGCAGCGTCTTGCTGGCCAGGAGGCCGAGGATGCGATCCGAGTCGCGGACCGACGACACTTCGGGGTTGACCACGACGACCGCGCGATCCGCAAAGTACATCGCGAGATGCGCCCCCTTTTCGATGCCGGCGGGCGAGTCGCAGACGATGTATTCGAAGCCGTCGGCCGCGAGTTCATCGAGCACACGGCGTACGCCCTCGCCGGTGAGCGCATCCTTGTCGCGGGTCTGCGATGCGGCCAGCACGTAGAGCGTGTCGATGCGCTTGTCCTTGATCAGCGCCTGCTTGAGCACGCAGTCGCCCTGAATGACGTTCACGAAGTCATACACGACACGCCGCTCGCATCCCATGATCAGATCGAGATTGCGCAGTCCGATGTCAAAGTCGACCACGGCGACGCGTTTGCCGCGCTGCGCGAGTCCGCATGCGATGCTGGCGGATGTGGTGGTTTTTCCAACTCCGCCTTTACCGGAGGTCACGACGATAATTTCTGCCAATGCGGGAATCTCCTATGAAATGTTTGAAGCGGCTGGTTTTGGGCTCGAGCGAGCGCCATTCAGCAGCCGAATGACTGTGATCGACAATGTTCCCCGTTCCGTCTCAGGCACCGATGCGCGCGAAACGCAGTTCCTCGCCCGCCAGCCAGGCCTGCACGGGGTTGCCGGCCAGCTCGGCAGGAATCGTCTCGAAAACGCGAAACACGCCGGCGATCGAGACGAGTTCGGCATGAAATTCCTGGCAGAACATCCGCGCGGTGAGCTGACCGCGCGCGCCGGCCATCGCGCGTCCGCGCAGTGAACCGTAAATATGGAGGCAGCCGTCCGCCATGACTTCCGCGCCGGCACCGACCCCGGCCGCGACGACGAGATCGCGATTGCGCGCATAGATACGCTGCCCGGAGCGCACGGTCTGATGCTGAATCAGCGTGGCGAGAGTCGAATCCGCGGGCTCTGTCGGCGCCGCCGCAGGCGGTGCGGGCTGAACGTCCGGAGCCGGCTGGCGTGGTGCCCGAAAACCCGACAGAACCGGCAGGTTGAGGCCGTTCGAGACCGCTTCCATTTCGGCGGCGTCTCCGGACAAGCCGATCACCAGCATGCCGGCCCGGCGAATCGCATCGATCACGCTTCGAAGCTCGGCGACGTCAGGGGCGCTGTTGAGCGTGCCGAGATCGAGGCATACGGCAGTTCGCCGAAAGAACTGCGGTGCGCCGGCAATGCGCCCGGTCAACTCGTCCAGGATGGCGCCCGGGTCCGTGGTTCGGATGCGTACCTGCACCAGACCCATCTGTCCATAGCGGATATCGATAACCGTCGGCGGGGACGGGTCGGCCGGCGTGTCAATACTGAGTTCCAAGTTCGTTGTCAAATCAATCCTCGCGCACTCGCCGGCCGCACGCCCGTACGGCGCTCGACACGGAACGGAATTTGATGCGCAGTGTACCGGTAAGTTTTGCCGACTCAATCAAAATGTGCGGCGGCCCGGTCTTCCCTACGGCGGGGCGCCGTTCAATTGCCGCTCGAGGCGTCCCAACGTCTGCATGGCCGGCAGGCATTGCGCGAGGCTGGAATTCGGTTCGCGTTTCTCGCGAATCGCGGCAAAAAATTCCCGATCCTGCAGTTCGATGCCGTTCGTCGAGACATCGACCTTCGACACATCGATGGGGTTGTTCTTGCCGTCCAGCAGCTCATCGTAGCGCGCGATGTAAGTCCCGTTATCGCAGATGTAGCGGAAAAACGTGCCCAAGGGGCCGTCGTTGTTGAACGACAGCGAGAGCGTACAGACGGCGCCCGATGAGACTTTCAATCCGATGCTCATGTCCATGGCAATGCCCAGAACCGGATGTATCGGCCCTTGCAGGGCATATTCCTGCGATACATTCTCGCCGGTCTGGTACGCAAACAGATCGACGGTGTGGCAGGCGTGGTGCCACAGCAGGTGATCGGTCCAACTGCGCGGTTTGCCGAGTGCATTGGTGTTGGTGCGCCGGAAGAAATAGGTTTGCACGTCCATCTGCAGAATTTTCAGTTCACCGGCAAGAATGCGCTCGTGGATCCATTGATGGCTGGGATTGAAGCGGCGCGTATGCCCGGCCATGGCGACCACGCCGGTTTCATTCTGCACCCGCACCAGCCGTTCCGAGTCCGCAACCGAGTCGGCCATGGGGATTTCGATCATCACGTGCTTCCCGGCGCGCATGCACTGTTCGCCCTGCGCCGCGTGCAATTGCGTGGGGGTGGTCAAAACCGCCGCCTCGATACCCGGCTGTGTGAGGCTTTCCGCAAGGTCGGCGGTCCAATGAGGAATCTTCCACTGTTGCGCGACTTGACGCGCCGATTCCATATTCGATCCGGCGAGCGTGGCAACTTCGATGCCGGGAATCTTCGCCATCGCTTCGAGGTGCTTGATGCCGAAGGCGCCGTGGCCCGCGAGACAAACTTTCATGCGGGACTCCTATTTTCCAGAATCAACAGGCCCGCGGCCGTGTTGGACGCCGGAACGTGATAGTGGCGATGGATCTCGGCGACGTTTTCGTCGAGCGCGCCGCGCATCACGTGCCACATCACCATTTCGACGCCCTCCGAGCCGGCTTCGCGCATGTACTCCGTGTGGGTGATGCGGGCGAGCGCCAGCGGGTCACGGGTCATCCCATCGAGAAACGCGGTATCGAATTGCCGATTGATCAAGCCGGCGCGCTCGCCCTGCAGCTGGTGCGACATGCCGCCGGTTCCGTAAATGACCACCCGGAGATCCTGGTCGAATTGTTCCACGGCGCGGCGAATCGCCATCCCCAGTTTGAAGCAGCGGGCGCCGGTGGGCGGAGGGTATTGCACCACGTTGACGCAAAGTGGAATGACGGGAAACGGCCAGGCCTTCGTCTGGCCGCAGGTGACCGACAGCGGCACGGTAAGACCGTGGTCAACCGGCATTTCGTTGGCGATGGTCATGTCGAACTCATCGAGGATCAGCGACTCCGCGAGGTGCCAGGCGAGCGCAGGATGTCCCAGGACGGCCGGCACCGGACGCGGGCCAAAACCCTCGTCGGCGATGGGAAATTTGTCGCCCACCCCGATCAAGAAGGTGGGGATGATCTCCAGCGAGAATGCCGATGCATGGTCGTTGTAGACGATGATGGCGACGTCCGGCGCGAGTCTGGCAAGCCATTCCCGCGCGGGCCCATAACCCTTGAACAGCGGGTCCCAATAGGGAGTGCCCGTCAGCCCCCGATCCATCGCGGCGCCGATGGCCGGCACATGCGATGTGGCGATTCCGGCGACGATTTTAGCCACGCTTGGTCTCCGCCGGCGTCTGCTCCTTGTAGCGGTTGCCCTCGGGGCTGCGCCCGCCCGCCAACATCATCTGTGCATACGCTTCCTTCGACACGCCGGACATCATGCCGGCCACATCCTGGAAGGTAAGGCCGTCGCAAAACGCAATCTTGATGGTGTAGTAGATATTCCCGCCGACGCGCAGCATTCCCAGCCAGTCGCGCTCGAGCACCGTGCGGCGCTGCTCGGCATCGAGCGCAAAGCGATCGAGATACGCCGCCTCGTTCTCCTTGAAACGCTTGCGATTCTCCGCTTTGTTGAGCGACATGCAGAACATGTTCAACGCGTAGCCGATGCGGCCGCGTTCGGCGTCATAGACATAGGTGCCGGGAATGCTGTCGTAGTCGCGTGGCCGGGTCATGCCGGGATCTCCGCGCCGCGTATTTCTTGGCGAACGATATCGCGAATCAGGTCGATCGCCTTGCGCATGAGAGGTCCCATGGGCCGCTGCGCCGAGGTGGCAATGGAAAGCGGCGTCTTGAGGACGGGTGCGAGGATGGGCACGACCCGCACTTGGTCGCCCCACTGCGTGGATTTCACTGCGTTCAAGGGCAGGACTCCGAACCCAAGCCCCTGCCGAACCAAATCGATGACCGCGGGAATGCATTCGATTTCGTGGGCTACACGGATCTTGCGGTCGACGCCTGCCAGTGCATTTTCCACCGACATGCGGATGGAATGGGGGCGGCTCGGAATGATGAGCGGATGGTCGGCGAGCTCGGTCAGTGTAATGGACTTGCGCGCCTTGCGCGTGGGCGAGAGCGGGGCAACGAGAAATAGCTGGTCATCGAGCAGCGGCTGCAGATCGATGGTGGGCGAGGCGGGCGCATTGTAGACCAACGCACAGTCGACCCGGCCGACGTTCAGCCACTCGAGCATGTAGGCGGAGAGACCTTCGACCGTGGCAAGACTGGCGTTGGGCAGCAGTCGGCCGAAGGCCTTGACCAAAGGAACCGTGACACTGCGTCCGAGGCTCGGCGGCAACCCCAGCACGAAATGGCCCGAGTCGCCGTTCTTCTGATCCTCGAGCTCCTGACGGGCTCGACCCACTTGCAGCAGAATGCCGCGCGTGTGCTCGAGCAGGCGGGTGCCGGCATCGGTGAGCGCCACGCCGCGTCCATTGCGCTCGAAGAGTGTCTGGCCGAGTTCGACTTCGAGCTGCCGCACCTGGCGGCTCAGCGCCGGCTGCACCACGGAGAGAAACGAGGCGGCGCGCGTGAAGCT
>DASWEO010000168.1:0-10254 GCA_036394715.1 Steroidobacteraceae bacterium | reverse complement strand
AAAGCGCCGTAGCGCAAAGCGAGGAACCGGAGTGTCGACACCTGCAGTGCTAGCTCTCGAAGATGGCACCGTGTTCCGTGGCGTCTCAGTAGGCGCAAAAGGCAACACGACTGGTGAAGTAGTTTTCAATACGGCGATGACGGGCTACCAGGAGATCCTGACGGATCCCTCCTACTGCCGGCAAATCGTCACTCTCACGTACCCTCACGTCGGCAACACCGGCGCGACCCCGGAGGATCTGGAATCGGGCGCGGTCTATGCCGCCGGCCTCGTGATTCGCGACCTGCCCGTGTTGCACTCGAACTGGCGCTCCACCGAGTCGCTGCCCAACTTCCTGCTCCGCTGCAAGGTGGTGGCGATCGCCGATATCGATACCCGCAAACTGACCCGCCTGCTGCGCGAGAAAGGCGCGCAGTCGGGGTGCATCATGACCGGCGACAATATCGATGAGACCGCGGCGGTGCGCGCCGCCAAGAAATTTCCCGGCTTGAAGGGCATGGACCTGGCCAAGGCGGTGTCGACCAAGAAGATCTATCAGTGGAACGACGGCTTGATCTGGAAATCCTCCAGCAAGCCGCCGCGGCCGCAGAGCCGGCTGCACGTGGTCGCTTACGACTTCGGCATGAAGCGAAACATTTTGCGCATCCTCTCGGAGCATGGCTGCCGTATGACCGTCGTGCCGGCACAAACCCCGGCAGATCAAGTATTTGCGATGAATCCTGATGGTATTTTCTTAAGTAATGGGCCCGGGGATCCCGAGCCCTGCGACTACGCCATCACGGCGCTGACGCGCTTTCTGGAGACCGACATGCCGATCTTCGGCATTTGCCTCGGCCATCAATTGCTGGGGCTGGCGAGCGGCGCAAAAACAGTGAAGATGAAATTCGGCCATCACGGGGCCAACCATCCGGTGTCGGAAATCGACTCGGGCCGCGTGTTGATCTCGAGTCAGAACCATGGCTTCGCGGTGGACGAGGCGACGCTGCCGCCCACGCTGCGCGCGACGCATCGCTCGCTGTTCGACGGTTCCCTGCAGGGCCTGGCGCGCACAGACCGTCCGGCATTCAGTTTCCAGGGGCACCCGGAGGCCAGCCCCGGCCCGCATGATCTGCGCCTGCTGTTCGAACACTTCATGTACCTGATGGTGAAACGCATGCAGGCCAATTCGCGGGGCCGCAATTCCGTCAAACAGAAGTCGGCCGAGAGTTAAGTGCCCAAGCGAACCGATCTCGACAGCATTCTCATCATCGGCGCGGGACCCATCATCATCGGTCAGGCGTGCGAGTTCGATTATTCCGGAGCTCAAGCGTGTAAGGCCCTGAAAGAAGAGGGTTATCGAGTTGTGCTGGTGAACTCCAACCCCGCCACGATCATGACGGATCCGGAAACCGCGGATGCCATCTACATCGAGCCGATCAATTGGCGGACCGTTGCGCGCATCATAGAAAAGGAACGCCCCACCGCCCTCTTGCCCACCATGGGCGGCCAGACGGCGCTGAACACGGCGCTGGATCTGGTGCGCGAAGGAGTGCTCGACCGGTTCAATGTGGAGCTGATCGGCGCGTCGCAGCGCGCCATCGACATGGCGGAGGATCGGGAGCTGTTCCGGCGCGCCATGGCCGACATCGGCCTCGAGACCGCCCGCGCGCGCATCGCCCATAGCATGGAAGAAGCCTTGGCCGTGCAGTCGGAGATCGGCTTCCCCACCGTCATCCGGCCGTCCTTCACCTTGGGCGGCAGCGGCGGGGGCATCGCCTACAACCGCGAGGAATTCGAAGCCATCGTCGCGCGCGGACTCGATGCCTCGCCCACCAACGAGGTGCTGCTCGAGGAATCGGTTCTCGGCTGGAAGGAATATGAGATGGAAGTCGTCAGAGACCGAAACGACAACTGCATCATTGTATGTTCCATTGAAAACCTCGATCCCATGGGCGTGCACACCGGTGATTCCATCACCGTGGCGCCGGCGCAGACCCTGACGGATCGAGAGTACCAGCGCCTGCGCGACGCCTCGATCGCAGTGCTGCGCAAGATCGGCGTGGACACGGGCGGTTCGAATGTGCAGTTCGCGATCAATCCCGACGACGGCAGGGTTCTGGTCATTGAAATGAACCCGCGGGTGTCGCGCTCCTCGGCGCTGGCGTCCAAGGCGACGGGGTTTCCGATCGCCAAGATCGCCGCCAAGCTGGCGGTCGGCTACACACTGGACGAGCTCAAGAATGACATCACCGGCGGCGCGACCCCGGCTTCGTTCGAGCCCACCATCGACTACGTCGTGACCAAGATCCCGCGCTTCACCTTCGAGAAATTTCCGGGCGCGAACACGCGCCTGACCACCCAGATGAAATCGGTGGGCGAGGCGATGGCCATCGGCCGAAACTTTCAGGAATCGATGCACAAGGCGCTGCGCAGCTTGGAGACCGGTCTTGACGGCTTCGATGAGCAGTTGACCCTGCCGCTGACCGATGAGGCGGCGGAGAAGCTGTCCTACGAGCTGCGTTGGCCGGGACCGAACCGGATCTTGTACGTGGCCGACGCGTTTCGCGCCGGATGGACTCTGCAGCAGGTCTTCGACGCCACCAAGATCGATCCCTGGTTCCTGGCGCAGATCGAGGATTTGCTGCGCGAGGAAGCGCTGCTGGTCAAGGACGGCTTCGACAGCCTCGATCTGCCGCGCCTGCGCGCGCTGAAGCGCAAGGGCTTCTCCGATTCGCGCATCGGGAAACTAACGGGGCGCGAGGAAACGGCGATTCGCAGCCGCCGCCGCAAGTTGGGGCTTCACCCGGTGTACAAGCGCGTCGATACCTGCGGCGCGGAGTTCGCAACCTCCACCGCCTACCTGTACTCGACCTATGAAGAAGAGTGCGAAGCGAACCCCAGCAGCCGCCGCAAGATCATGATTCTGGGCGGCGGACCGAATCGCATCGGGCAGGGCATCGAATTCGACTATTGCTGCGTGCACGCCGCCATGGCGCTGCGCGAAGACGGCTTCGAAACGATCATGGTGAACTGCAATCCCGAAACGGTCTCGACGGATTACGACACCTCGGACCGCCTGTACTTCGAACCCCTGACCTTCGAAGACGTCATGGAGATCATCGAGAAAGAGAAGCCCGAGGGAGTGATCGTGCAGTTCGGCGGGCAGACGCCGTTGAAGCTGTCGCGGGCGCTTGCCGCGGCGGGCGCCCCCATCATCGGCACCACACCCGACAGCATCGATGTCGCCGAGGACCGCGAGCGGTTTCAAAAGCTGGTGACCGCATTGAAGCTCAAGCAGCCGGCCAATGCCTCGGCGCGCACAGAGGAGTCGGCCGTGCTGCTGGCGCGGGAAGTCGGGTTTCCGCTGGTGGTGCGGCCGAGCTACGTCCTGGGCGGCCGGGCGATGGAAGTGGTGTTCAACGAAGACGATCTTCGCCAATACATGGTGGACGCCATGAAAGTGTCGAACGACAGCCCGGTGCTGTTGGATCGGTTTCTGGATCTCGCCATCGAGGTGGATGTCGACGCCGTGAGCGACGGCGAGAACGTGCTGATCGGCGGCATCATGGAGCACATCGAGCAAGCGGGGGTGCATTCGGGCGACTCGAGCTGCTCGCTGCCGCCGAACGGCCTGTCGAAGGAAATCCAGGACGAGCTGCGGGCCCAGACGCGCAAGCTCGCGAAGGCCCTCAACGTCGTGGGCTTGATGAACATTCAGTTCGCCATCCAGAGCGGCGTGATCTACATACTGGAGGTCAATCCGCGGGCCTCGCGCACGGTACCCTTCGTGTCCAAGGCCACCGGGATTCCCCTGGCCAAGGTGGCGGCGCGCGTCATGACGGGCAAGACGCTGGCCGAGCAGGAGCGCACCGAGGAACGCATTCCTCCGTATTTCTCCGTCAAAGAGGCGGTGTTCCCGTTCGTCAAATTTCCCGAGGCCGATCCCATCCTGGGTCCGGAAATGAAATCCACCGGCGAGGTGATGGGTACCGGACACACCTTCGGCGAGGCCTACGCCAAGGCGCAGGCGGCTTCCGGCGTGGTCCTGCCGACGCACGGCCTCTGCTTCATCAGCGTGCGCGACCGCGACAAGCCCGCCGCCGCGGTGCTGGCGCAGATGTTGATCGCCCGCGGCTTCGAAATTGCGGCCACCGGCGGCACGGCCCTGGTGCTGGAAGAGGCCGGAGTGACGTGCCGGCGGGTCAACAAGGTGCGGGAGGGTCGCCCGCACGTCGTCGATATGATAAAAAACGACGAGGTCGCCTTGATCGTCAATACCACCGAAGGCAAGCAGGCGGTGCGCGAGTCGCGTTCGATTCGGCGCGAGGCGGTCGCGAGAAAGGTAACCTATTACACGACGGTGGCCGGAGCGCGGGCGACTTGCGACGCGCTCGATCATCTGGGCGACATCGAAGTGAATCGGCTGCAGGATTTGCACAAGGAAATGTTGGCGTGAAGCGCACTCCCATGACTCTCCGCGGCGCCGAGCGTTTGCGGGCGGAATTGAAACAGCTCAAGAGCGAAGCCCGCCCGACCATCATCAAGGCGATCGCCGAAGCGCGCGCTCACGGCGATTTGAGCGAGAACGCCGAATATCATGCCGCGCGCGAACAGCAAAGCTTCATCGAAGGGCGCATCAACGACATCGAAAATCGCTTGTCCAACGCCGAAGTCATCGATGTCACCAAATTGGCCGCGAGCGGCCGGGTGGTGTTCGGCTCCACCATCGAGCTCGAAGACCAGGACCGAAACAAGGTCGTGTATCAGCTCGTGGGCGACGATGAGGCGAATATCAAGCAGGGTCTCCTGTCCGTGTCCTCGCCCATCGCGCGCGCGCTCATCGGCAAATCCGAAGGCGATGTCGTGGATGTGACCACGCCGGGCGGCACGCGCAGCTACGAGATCGTGTCGGTGCGCTACATTTGAAGCGCCTTCGTTGCGCGTGCGGCGCCGCCCGCAGCGCGGCCATGGGCCGGGGATAACGCGTGCTTCGCAACGGGTTCCGAGTGCTGTTCGTGCTCTGGGCGGGCAGTCTGTGGTCGCTTGCGGCGTGGGTCGCGCCGACGTTGTTCTACGCGCAGGGCGATCGGCACCTGGCGGGGGTTCTGGCCGCCAGGCTGTTCAGCATCGAGACCTATGCCGGCGTGGGCGTGGCCGTGCTCGCGCTGCTTGGCCCAAGCAGGACGAAATTCGTCTGGGGCTATTTCGCGGCCGTGCTGCTGTCGATCAACGAATGGGTCTTGAAGCGGTTCATGGAGCAGGCCCATGCCCACGGCACCGCGGCGGGGCTGGGATTCGGTGCCTGGCACGGCGTGTCGGCGGTGCTGTACGTGCTGGCCTGCCTCGCGGTGCTGCGGCTAGTCTGGAATGAGGATTTTCGGTAGTTCGTTGCGGCGCCGGTAAAAAACTCCGACGTGACCCACGCGCTGTACGAGCTCGCTGGTCGTGCGGTTCGCGAGGCTCGCCAAGGCGTCGTTGCGGGCATCGCGTTCTCCCACCCGGGCGCTCACTTTGACCAATTCATGGTCGGTCAAGGCGCGATCCAGTTCCGCGACCACCGAGTCGGTCAACCCGGCGTTGCCGAGCATGACGATCGGGCTCATGGGATGCGCGAGGCGGCGCAGGTGTTTCTTTTGTTTCTCGGAGAGTGCCATGGCGGGATTATAGTCTCTAACCGTAATCGTCATTGATATGCCCAAGCGTTCAAAAAGCAGTGCTCGCTGGCTCGCCGAACATGCCGGCGACGAGTTCGTCAAGCGTGCGCAGCGAGAGGGGTGGCGCTCGCGCGCCGTATTCAAGCTCGCGCAGATTCAGGAGACCGAGCGGCTGCTGCGGCCGGGAATCCGCTGCGTCGACTTGGGGTCGGCGCCCGGCGGCTGGAGCCAGTACGCCGCGCGCATCATCGGCGGCGGCTCGAGCCGCATAGTGGCGACGGATATCCTGGCGATGGATGCCATTCCCGGCGTCGATTTCGTGCAGGGCGACTTCCGCGAACCCGCGGTTCTGGAGCAGGTTCTGCAGTGCGTCGGCGCCGACAAAGTTGACCTTGTATTGTCGGATATGGCCCCAAACATGGCAGGCATAGACTCAGTTGATCAACCGCGATCGATGCATTTGGCGGAGTTGGCGCTGGAGTTTGCGGATCGAGTCTTGGCGCCGGGAGGCGATTTGCTCTTGAAATTGTTTCAAGGAGCGGGGTTCGATCAGATCATCAAGGATGCCCGCAGCCGTTATGGACGGGTGGTGACGAAAAAGCCGAAGGCGTCACGAACACGCAGCCCTGAGATCTATCTGTTGGCGCGGCAGTTTCGGATGGTGTAAGTTCGGTAGGCCGGTTTAAAGGCCGCCCAGGAAGGTTGCCCAGGGAGCGCCAGTTGGGCGGGACCGCCCAGGGGTGACTGCCGGTCGGGGAACGCCCGTCCGGCTTTTTGGTCTTAAGTGTCGCGGCTGTAGGTGAAACTTGAACGATTTGACGAAACAAATTCTGCTCTGGGTCGCATTAGCGGTCATTCTTCTCGCTATTTTCAGCCAATTCGGGATGCGAACCGGCCAGCCGGCAACCATCGATTATTCGCAGTTTCTCTCCGAAGTGAAGAGCAACAACGTCGATTCGGTCACGCTCAAGGGCGAGATCATCGAGGGCAAGCGGCGTTCGTCCGGCGATTCCTTCGTCACTTACAACCCGGAGACCAGCAATGGCGCGCTGATCGGCCTGCTGCAGTCCCAGGGCGTGAAGTTTCGCGGTGAGCCGCCGAAACAACAATCGGTGTTCCTGCAGCTGCTCATATCGGCGTTCCCGATACTGATTCTCATTGGCTTCTGGGCATACTTCATGCGCCAGATGCAGGGTGCCTCCGGCGGACGGGGGGCCATGTCCTTCGGCAAGAGCCGCGCCCGCCTCTTGGGCGAAGACCAGGTGAACGTCACCTTTGCCGATGTCGCGGGGGTCGAGGAGGCCAAGCAAGAAGTGGTCGAAATCGTCGACTTCTTGAAAGATCCCGGCAAGTTCCAGAAACTTGGCGGCAAGATACCGAAAGGTGTGCTCATGGTCGGTTCCCCAGGAACCGGCAAGACGCTGTTGGCACGGGCCATCGCCGGCGAAGCCAAGGTGCCGTTTTTTACGATTTCCGGGTCGGATTTCGTGGAAATGTTCGTGGGCGTGGGCGCATCAAGAGTGCGCGACATGTTCGAGCAAGCCAAGAAGCACGCCCCCTGCATCATTTTCATCGATGAGATCGACGCCGTCGGCCGGCACCGCGGTGCGGGCCTCGGCGGCGGACATGACGAGCGCGAGCAGACCCTGAACCAGTTGCTGGTCGAAATGGATGGCTTCGAAGGCAATGAGGGCATCATCGTCATCGCGGCCACGAACCGTCCCGATGTGCTGGACCCGGCGCTGCTGCGCCCGGGCCGATTCGATCGCCAGGTGGTGGTGCCGCTGCCCGACGTGCGCGGCCGCGAACAGATCCTCAAAGTCCACATGCGCAAGGTGCCGCTCGGCGACAATGTCAAGCCGTCCGTCATCGCGCGCGGCACGCCGGGATTCTCCGGCGCTGATCTTGCGAACCTGGTGAACGAGGCCGCTTTGTTCGCGGCACGCGGCAACAAGCGCTCGGTTACGATGGAAGAGTTCGAGCGCGCCAAGGACAAGATCATGATGGGCGCCGAGCGGCGTTCCATGGTCATGACCGAGGAGGAGAAGCGCAACACCGCGTACCACGAATCCGGCCACGCCATCGTGGGCTTGAGCGTGCCCGAACATGATCCTGTATACAAAGTGACCATCATTCCGCGAGGCCGAGCCTTGGGCGTCACGATGTTCCTCCCGGAAAACGATCGCTACAGCACCAGCAAGCGACAGCTCGAAAGCCGCATCGCCACGCTGTTCGGCGGCCGGGTCGCGGAGGAATTGGTGTTCGGCGCCGACGCGGTCACCACGGGTGCGTCCAACGACATCGAGCGCGCCACGGAGCTGGCGCGCAACATGGTGACGCGCTGGGGCTTGTCGGACCGGCTGGGTCCGCAGACCTACAGCGAAGAGTCGGGCGAAGTATTTTTGGGCCGCAGCGTCACTCAGCACAAACAGGTGTCGGATGTGACCGCGCACGTGATCGATGAAGAAGTGCGCCGTGTGATCGACAGCAACTACCAGCGCGCCTACAAGATCCTGCAATCCAACATGGATAAATTGCAGGCCATGTCTGAGGCCTTGATCAAGTACGAGACCATCGACGAGGAACAGATCAAGGACATCATGGAAGGCCGCGTGCCGCGCCCGCCGCGCGATTGGGACGATACGCCTACGCCGACGCCGCGGGGACCTTCTGCCGAGAAACCGGCGGCGCCTCTCGTGAATCCGGCGGGACAACACTAAGAGTAAGCATTCGGTCGAGGTCGGCCTGGGGGGAGGGAGAGCCTGCGGGCAACGAGGAATACAGTTGCCCGCAGGCTCTCCCTCCCCCCAGACCTGTCACGCTGGGTCACTGAACAACATCACGCAGAAAGACGAGTGGCTGTCTTCGCTCGTATGGCTTCATTCGCGCCCGTCGGCCGGAAAATCACGTGTCCAGTACTCTTCCACACCAACGGCACTGTGATGCCGACCGACTACCGTATTCGCGCGGTGGGGTCAGGAGAGCCTGCGGGCAACTGTCCTCCTCGTTGCCCGCAGGCTCTCCTGACCCCGCCACGCGACCGCTGTAAGCGACCGGCGCGGTGCTTTAGGCTATAGGGCATGCAGTGGCGTTGTCGACATAGAGTCATTGATCTGACGCGACCGGTGGTGATGGGAATTTTGAACGTCACGCCGGATTCGTTCTCCGACGGCAATCGGTATTCGAGCGTTGATGCGGCGCTCCAGCGCGCCAAGCTCATCGCCGCGGAGGGCGCGGCCATCATCGATGTGGGCGGGGAGTCCACGCGGCCGGGGGCTGCGGCGGTGGAGGAGGCGGTGGAAATTGCGCGGGTGGTGCCGGTCATCGAGGGCATCGCGGCGGCGTCGGACATCGCGATCTCCATCGACACCAGTAAGCCTGCGGTGATGGCGGCGGCAGTGGCGGCGGGGGCCTGCATCGTCAATGACGTGTATGCCTTGCGCGCGCCGGGCGCGCGCGTGTGGGCTGCAACATCGGAAGTCGGCGTCTGTCTGATGCACATGCAGGGCGAGCCGCGTACCATGCAGGACAATCCGCGCTACGGCGATGTGGCGGCGGAGGTGTGCGAGTTTCTGGCGCGCGAGCGGGATGTGTGCATCGAGGCCGGTATCGCTCGCGAGGCGATCGTGCTCGATCCGGGGATTGGTTTCGGCAAGGGGTTGGCGCATAACCTGACACTGCTGAACGAGCTGTCGCGCTTTGCGGCGCTCGGCGCGCCGTTGCTGGTCGGCGTGTCGCGAAAGAGCTTCATCGGACGAATCCTCGGGAGGGGCGTCGATGAGCGGCTGTACGGTGGTTTGGGACTGGCGGCACTGGCCGTGATGAAGGGTGCGCGAATCGTGCGCACTCACGATGTCGCCGCGACGCGCGATACCATTGGCATGGTGAGTGCCGTCCTGCAAGGAATAGACAGTTGAACAGATATTTTGGCACCGATGGTGTGCGTGGCCGGGTCGGTGAATCGCCCATGACCGTGGATTTTGCCCTGCGCCTGGCGAGCGCCGCCGCGCGAGTGCTGGCTCCCGGCGGCGGCCGCGTGCTCATCGGCAAGGACACGCGGGTATCCGGATACATGTTCGAGTCCGCCATGGAGGCGGGATTCGTCGCCGCGGGCGTCGATGTCATGCTCATCGGCCCGCTGCCGACGCCGGGCATCGCCTACATGACCCAGCGCCTCGACTGCAGCTTCGGCGTCGTCATCAGCGCCTCGCACAACATGTACCAGGACAACGGGATCAAATTCTTCGACGCCACCGGCAGCAAGCTGTCGGATGAGGCGGAAAACGAGATCGAATGCCTGCTGGATCTTCCGGTGGTGACGCAGGAGTCGCAGCGTCTGGGCAAGGCGGTGCGAATCGACCGCAGCCGGACGCAGTATCAGCAGTTTTGCGCGTCGACCATCCCTTCGGGGATGAATCTACAGGGCTTCAAGATCGTCATCGATTGCGCCAACGGTGCGGGCTACAAGGTGGCGCCGCGAGTGCTCGCCGATCTGGGCGCTGAAATCGTGCCCATCGGCTGCTCGCCGAACGGCCGCAATATCAACGACGGTTGCGGATCGACGGCACCGGAGCTGCTCCAGCTGACGGTTCCCGGAGTGCGGGCGCAGCTCGGGATGGCG
>DASWEO010000167.1:0-9557 GCA_036394715.1 Steroidobacteraceae bacterium | reverse complement strand
CTCGATACTTTCGCAATGTCTGACCATATTCGCCTTGTTGACCGGTTATCAGTTCGTCCTGTTCTGGGTCGACGGCGCCACCGGCAATCCCGTGACGACGTTCGGCCGCTGGCTCGCGCCCGTCGTGGGCGCATTGCTGTGGCCGGTGCTGGCCGGCATATTGGGCCGTCTGCATGAACGCTGACGCCTTGGAGCCTGTCCGAGTAATGATGCACCTACTGCGGCCGTCCCTCGCTACGGCGATCATTACTCGGACAGGCTCCTTCCGGAGCAGGTAGCGTGGTCCGCCGCGTTCGCATCAAGGACCACTGGGGTGAACAGCGGATCTTCACGATTCGCAGCATCGTTGCGGCCGTCTGCGTGAGCGTGTTGCTCATGACCGTCGCCTCGCGCCTCTTCTATCTGCAGGTGCTGAGGCACGTCTACTACGCGGAACTTTCGCAGGGCAACCGGGTGCGCACCGATCCGATCCCGCCCAGCCGCGGCCTGATCCTCGACCGGCACGGAGTGGTCATGGCCGAGAATCTGCCCGCCTTTCAGCTGGAATTGGTGCGCGAGCAAATCGGCGGCATCCCGGAGATCGACGCCACCCTCGCGCGTCTGGTGGCCATCGGCTTGCTCGACGCAGAAGACACCAACAGCATCAAACGTACCATCCTGTCGCATCATGTCTACGAAAGCGTGCCGATCAAGCTGCAGCTCGACGATGAGGAAATGGCCCGCTTCGCGGTACATCGCTATGAATTCACGGGGGTTGACATCCGTACCCGCCTGTCCCGGCACTACCCCTTCGGTCCCATGGCCGTGCACGCGCTCGGCTACGTCGCTGCGATCAGCGAGCAGGACCTCAAGCACATCGATTCCGCGGCGTACGCGGGCACCACGCTGATCGGCAAGTTAGGGGTCGAGGGCGCCTACGAGAGCCTGCTGCACGGAACCCCCGGATACCGCGAGGTGTTGGTCAATGCGGCCGGCCGGCCGGTCGAGCGGCAGGGGGCCTACACGCCCAAACTGAACATACGCCAGCCGGTCGCCGGCGCGGATTTGATCCTCAGTATCGACATGCGCGTGCAACGGGCCGCGGAGGACGCCTTGACGGGCAAACGCGGCGCGGCCATCGCCATCGATCCGCACACCGGCGACGTCGTCGCCCTCGCCAGCACGCCGGGATTCGATCCCAACGCCTTTGCGCGCGGCCTCACGACCAAGCAGTTCGACGCCCTGCAGAACGATATCGACAAGCCCCTCATCAACCGCGCGCTGCGCGGCGCCTACCCGCCCGGCTCGACCGTCAAGCCATTCTTCGCGATGGCCGCTTTGAAATACGGTGTCATGACCCCCGAACAAACCCTGTTCTGTCCCGGCCACTTCAGCCTTCCCGGCAGCAGGAATGTGTTCCGCGACTGGAAGCCCAAGGGTCACGGTGCCCTCGCGATGCGGCACGCCATCATGCAGTCCTGCGACGTGTATTTCTACACGGTCGCGAGCAAGCTCGGCATCGATCGCATGCACGATTTCATGAGTATATTCGGTTTTGGGGAGGTCACCGGAATCGACATTCCGGGCGAAAAGCCGGGCTTGATGCCCTCCACCGACTGGAAACGCCATGCCTACAAGCGAGCCGCAGAGCAGGTGTGGTTCCCCGGCGAAACCATCAGCGTAGGCATCGGTCAAGGCTATATGCTGGCAACACCCATGCAACTCGCCCATGCCGTATCGGCCATCGCATCGCGCGGTGAGATCTACAAACCAAGGCTGGTATCGGCCGTGCGGGCCGCCGGATCGACGACGCTCGCGCCGCGACCGATTCAGCCTGAGCCTACGCTGACCGCGGTCACCCGCGATCAGTGGCAGGTTGTCGTCGACGGCATGGAATTGGCGACCGGGCCCGGCGGCACGGCGGCGGTTGCCACCGCGGGAACGCCATACAAGATCGCCGGCAAAACCGGCTCTGCGCAGGTTTTTACGATCGCTCAGGGCGAGAAATATCACGAAAAGGATCTGGCCGAGCGCTTGCTCGATCACGCGCTGTTCATCTCATTCGCTCCCGCCGAAGACCCGAAACTTGCGGTGGCCGTATTTGTCGAAAACGGCAAGCACGGCGGCAGCACCGCGGCGCCGATTGCCCGCAAGATGTTCGACGCCTACCTGTTGCCGGATAAGGCACCGGCCGCGGATAAGATACCCGCCCTGGGAAGAGTCTTATGATCTTCGACGAATTCTCGCCGTCCCGAACCCGACGCACCCTGACCGCCGGCGGCCGCACCTTGCGTGCCTTGGGATTGGACGGCCCCCTGACCGGCGTACTGGCCATCATCGTGTGCTTCGGGATTCTGGTGGTGTATAGCGCCTCCGGACAAAACCTGAAAATGGTCGAGCATCATCTGGGAAATATCGCCATTGCGGTCACCGCCATGATTGCCCTCGCCAAGCTCGCGACACCGCAATACCTGCGCCTGTTCGCACCCATTGCCTATGCCCTCGGCGTTCTGCTGCTGATCGTCGTCGAGCTGACGGGTCATATCGGCAAGGGTGCGCAGCGTTGGCTCGATATCGGATTCATGCGCTTCCAGCCTTCCGAGATCATGAAACTTGCCGTCCCCATGATATGCGCCTGGTACATGCACGAGCGCCCCCTGCCGCCGACTTTCAAGGATCTCATGGTGATGGGGCTGCTGATTGCCATTCCTACGGCCATGATCGCCAAGCAACCGGACTTAGGCACCGCCCTGCTGATCGCGGCCTCCGGCCTGATCGTGATGCTGCTTGCCGGGATGCAGCTACGGATCATATTGATATCGATACCGCTGCTCGGCGCCGCCGCCGTCGCGGCGTGGCATTTCATCCACGACTATCAGCGCCAACGCATCCTGACGTTTTTGAATCCCGAAAACGATCCGCTCGGCACGGGATACCACATCATCCAGTCGCAAATCGCCATCGGCTCCGGCGGGATGTTCGGCAAGGGCTATATGATGGGCAGTCAGGCTCAGCTGGAATTCCTGCCCGAACGTTCCACCGATTTCATATTTGCAGTCATTGGCGAGGAACTCGGTTTGTTGCCGTGCCTGGTGCTCCTGATCCTGTACGGCGTCGTCATCGGCCGCGCCTTGTACCTCGCGATGCAGGGGCAGGATACCTTTGCGCGCCTGACGGGCGGCGCCATCGCGCTCAGCTTCTTCGTCTATGTGTTCGTCAACTCGGGGATGGTGAGCGGCATTCTGCCGGTGGTCGGCGTGCCGCTGCCGATGATCAGCTACGGCGGCACGTCGATGGTCACGCTGTTGGCGGGATTCGGCATATTGATGTCGCTGCACTCGCATCGCAAGCTCATTGGGTCTTAGCGGCGTGCGCACCCGGCTCGGCTTGAAGCATCTGTTCCTGGTCGCCCTCGTCGTGTGTTCGAGCCGTGAGCCCGCGGCCGCGATCGACGTGAGGCGCGCCGACGTCAAGGATTTCATCGCGCACATGGCGGACACCTCGTCATTCAAGAAGCGGCAGTTGCGCAAGTTGCTGAAAGCGGCCCAGAGTCAACCGGCGATCATCGAAGCCATGGACCGGCCCGCCGAAAGGGCCAAGCAGTGGTTCGAATATCGCCCGATCTTCGTCAGCGAAAGACGCATCCGCGAGGGCACGGATTTCTGGATCGCGCATCGCCAAGCGCTGGATCGTGCCAGCGTTCGCAGCGGAGTGGCGCCGGAATACCTGGCGGCCATCCTCGGCGTCGAAACCTACTACGGCCGTCTGACGGGCTCCTACCGCGTGCTCGACGCACTGGCCACGTTGGCTTTCGATTACCCCGCCCGGGCGAAATTTTTTCGCGATGAGCTCGAACAGTATCTCCTGCTGACTCGCGACATGAGACTCGATCCCTTGAGCGTGAAGGGATCGTACGCCGGCGCGATGGGTGCGCCGCAGTTCATGCCGTCCAACTACCGGCGCTATGCCGTCGATGCGGATGCGAACGGACATGTCGACTTATGGACCAATTGGCCGGACGTATGCGCCAGCGTGGGCAATTACCTCAAAGAACACGGTTGGAATGCCGGCGAGCCCGTGCTGAGCGAAGCCACCGTGGCTCCCGACCAGGCGTCGGATTTGGACGGCCGCAAGCTTGCACTGTCCGAGACCGTGGGGTCGCTGCGCACCAAGGGCGTAAATTTCGACAGTTCCCTGCCGGAGGATGCGCCCGCTCTACTGATCGCCGCCGACGACACGGACGGCGTGCATTGGCGCGTCGGCTTCAACAATTTCTATGTGATTACGCGCTACAACCACAGCGCCCTCTACGCAATGGCGGTGTTCGAACTGGCGGCCGCGGTCAAGCAGCGGGTATTGTTGAATGATGCCGCCGGCGGCATCACGCCGGCCGTTGCCGCTCAAGACGTCGCCGCGCCGGGAGTCGCTATGCCCAGTCCCGCTACGCCCGGTGCCGCTGCACCGAGTGCTGCCGCGCAAGGCGCCTCCACCGTGCAACCGGCCTTGCAGCGGTGAATGTCGGCCGCGTACTCGCCCTCCCGCTAGGGCTGGCTGTCGCGGTCGGGCTCACCGCATGCTTCAGTGCGCCCCCGCGGCCCGCTCCCACCGTTCCGACGGCCCCGGTGACTCCGCCGCCGAAACCGGACTCCATTCCGGAGGTCATCCCGCGGATCGAACCGCGCGCGCGCAGCGGCAATCCGCCGTTTTACGATGTGTTCGGCAAACGCTACTACGTCCTGTCCTCGAGCGTCGGCTACCGGGAGCGCGGCGTCGCGTCCTGGTACGGACCCGGTTTCCACAACGTGCGGACCTCGATCGGCGAGCCCTACGACATGTACGGCATGACGGCTGCTCACAAGACGCTCCCGTTGCCCGCGTACGTGCGCGTCACCAATTTGCAGAACGGCCGCAGTGTCGTGGTCCGGGTCAACGACCGCGGTCCCTTCGTCGGCAATCGAATCATCGATCTCTCTTACTCGGCCGCCGCAAAGCTCGACATGCTGCGCAATGGCACCGCCATGGTCGAGGTCCGCACCATCGATCCATCGGCGCCGCCGCCCGTGATCACTGCATCGGCCACACCCGCTCCCGCCGCCGCGCCGCCGGCAGCCACGGCGCTCACTATTGTGGCACCTGCGGCAGCGGCACCTGCAGGCTCGGCACCGGCGGGCTCGGCACCGGCGGCGGCGCCTGCCGCAACGGCACCCGGCACCGCCACACCGACCGCGGGCTCAGGGGTCACGAGCCCCGCGGCCGCCGCTACCGCGCTGTTCGTGCAAGCCGGCGCGTTCTCCGACCCTGCGAATGCGGAACGCCTGGCGGAGAAATTGCGCGGCGGCAACTACGGCAAGGTCATCGTGCGCGACGATCAGATCGCGGGCCGCAGAATGTACCGAGTGCGGATCGGACCCGTACCCAGCGTCGCGGAGTTCGACCGCGTGGTCGCCGCGCTGGAGCGGGCCGGCATCAACGATGCGCATCTCGCGCTCGACTAGCGTCCATGCCACGGCGCCGTGCGATAATATTCAACGCCCACTAAATTTCTAACAAGGTATTCATCTACTATGCTCCGTTCCCGCCTGGCCTGCGTTTTTATCACTGCGTTCGCGGCCTTTGCCTGCTTTGCCGAGACGCCGGCGCCGACCGCCGCGCCGATGACCATACCGACCGCGCCGCAGGTGGATGCGCGCGCGTACATCGTCGTCGACTATCGCACCGACAAGATTCTGGCGGCGAAGGATGCGGTGGCGCGTGTGGAACCCGCGAGCCTCACCAAGCTCATGACGGCCTACATCGTGTTTCAGGAGCTGGCCGCCGGCAAACTCAAGCTGGATGAACAAGTGATGGTGAGCGAGCATGCCTGGCGCTCGGAAGGCTCGCGCACTTTCATCGAACTGGGCAAACCGGTATCGATCCAGGACCTGATCCTGGGGATGATCGTGCAGTCGGGCAACGATGCCACGATTGCTCTGGCGGAACGCATCGCCGGAACCGAAGAAACGTTCGCGCAGATGATGAACGCCAATGCGAAGCGCCTGGGGATGGTGGGCAGCCATTTCGAGAACAGCTCGGGACTGCCTTCGCCCCAGCACTACACCACCTCGCGCGATCTGTCGCTGCTGGCCAATGCCATGATTCGCGACTATCCGCAGTACTACAAGTGGTTTTCGGTGCGTGAATTCGAGCACAACGGAATCAAGCAGCAAAACCGCAACGGTCTGCTCGAAAAAGATCCCACGGTCGACGGTTTGAAGACCGGTCACACCGATTCGGCGGGTTATTGCCTCGTGACATCCGCGCTGCGCGACGGCATGCGCTTGGTGTCGGTGGTCATGGGATCAGCGAGCATGAAGGCGCGTGAAAATGCCAGCACCGCCCTTCTCAACTATGGATTTACGTTCTACGACACCAAATTGGTCGTCAAAGGCGGATCCGTTCTTGCGACCGCGCGGGTCTGGAAGGCGCAGATCCCGTCCGTCGATCTCGGTATCAAGGACGACCTCTACATCACGCTGCCGCGCGGCGCAAGCGACGTCAAGACGGCCACCGATGTTCAGCCGCGATTGATCGCACCGCTTGGCCTGGATACCACGGTGGGCACCTTGCACGTGTCCGCCGGCAGCCAAACCCTGGCGACGCTGCCCTTGCATCCCCTGAAGAACGTGTCCGCGGGCGGTTGGTGGCGTCGATTGATCGACACCATTCGGCTTTGGTTCGCTTGAGCGTGGCCGCGCCGCTGCCAATTTGTTATCTGAACGGGCATTACCTGCCGTTGGCGGAAGCGCGGGTGTCGCCGCTCGATCGCGCGTTCTTATTTGGCGATGCAGTCTACGAAGTTCTGCCGATCTACGCGTCGCGCCCGTTTCGCTTGCGGGAACATTTGGACCGGCTCAACCGGAGCCTCGCGGGCATCCGCATGCCGGCGCCCCTGTCGCACACCGACTGGGCAGAGCTCAGTCAGGAGCTGATTTTCCGCAATTCGGCCCGCGATGCGTATCTCTATCTGCAGGTCACGCGCGGCGCCGAGCTTGGCCGCAATCACGCATGGCCGGAGGATCTGAAACCCACCTTGTTCGCCTACGTCACGGCGTTGGAGCCCCTATCGCCGTCCATCCTGGAACAGGGTGTATCGGCGGTGACGGCAACCGACACGCGTTGGGCGCGGCGCGACATCAAGTCCACCGCCCTGCTGGCCAATATCCTGCTCAAAAAACTTTCCGCCGATGCCGGCGCATTCGAAACCATCATGCTGGAGAGCGGCGAACTCACCGAAGGCTCATCGACCACCGTGCACGTCGTGACGGACGGCGTCGTCCGCACGCCGCCCAACGGTCATCACATTCTTCCGGGCACGACTCGCGATGTCGTTACCGAACTCGCCGGCCGTTTGAGCGTCCGCTGCGAAAGCAGCCGCGTGAGCGAAGCTATGCTCCGGGCCGCGGACGAGATTTGGCTGGCATTTGCGACGCGCGGGGTGCTGCCGGTGACGGCCCTCGACGGCGCTCCCGTCGGGACCGGCAAGCCCGGGCCGTTGTTCAAACAAATGAGCGCCGCCTTTGCCGACTACATCCGTGAACTCGCGGGAACGCCGGCGCTATGAGCGGCGCCACGCTTCAGGAATTTCCGAGTGATTTTCCGATCAAGGTCATGGGGCGCCGCGACGGCGACCTGCGTGCCCTCACGCAGGCCATCATCGAGCGCCACGCGGGACCCCAGCTCGAGTCCAGCATACGCACGCGTACCAGTGCGGACGGAAATTTCCTGGCAGTAACCTATTTGGTGCACGCAACCGGCCGCGCTCAGCTGGACGCGATCTATCGCGAATTGACCGCCTGCAAATCGGTATTGATGGCGCTGTAATCGGGGGCGGCGTAGCCGGGTCCGAATTTCAGATGCCGCAATAGATGCGGCGTCAAAGCATGCGCCACCGTGTCCACGGCGCCCGAACCGGCAAGGCGGGCAACGTGATCCGCAAGCCGCGTGACGCTGAGTCCCCGATGTCCGCACACATTGATCCGCTCGAATGGCTTCAGATCGAGCGACACGTTCAGCGCCAACCCGTGATAGCTCGCGCCGCGGCGAATCCGCAAACCCACGCTCGCGAGCTTGGCGCCATCGACATACACCCCCGGGTTGGCGCGCGAGCCCTTCGCCGTCACGCCCAGCTCGCCAACGCAGGCAATGATGGCATTCTCGAGCGCCACCACCAATTCGCGCACACCCAAGGCGCGGCGCCGCAAGTCGATGAGCGGATAGACCACCAGCTGTCCGGGACCGTGGTAGGTCACCTGGCCGCCGCGGTCGATCTGTACCACCGGGATGTCGCCGGGGGCCAGCAAGTGCTCGCGGCTCGCGTTCAGCCCTAAGGTGAATACCGGCGGATGCTCGACGTACCAGATTTCGTCAGGCGTCGAACTCTCTCGGCCGTCGGTAAACCGCTGCATCGCGCGCCAGGTGGGCTCGTAGGCCGAGAGCCCAAGATGCCGGATGACGGGCGCATCGCTCATGGGCCGCGGCGCGCGCCGGCAAGCGAGGCATTGTTGAGGCCGGCATTGTTGCGCTCGAGCGCCTGTTCCGCGCGATAGCTCGATCGCACCAAGGGGCCGGACACGCACTCCAGAAATCCCAAGGCCAGCGCCCATTCGCGGTATCGATCGAACTCGTCCGGAGCGACGAACCTCTCGACGTTCAAATGGTTCGGCGTAGGCCGCAAATACTGCCCCAAGGTCAGAATATCGACGCCCGCCGCACGCAGATCCACCATGGTCCGGTGAATTTCAGCATCGGTCTCGCCCAAGCCCAGCATCAAACTAGTCTTGGTCAACACCGATGGTCGATGAGCCTTGGCCCCGCGCAGCACGCCCAATGTCTGCTCATAACCGGCGCGCGGGTCTCGCACCGGGTGAGTCAGGCGTCTCACGGTCTCCACGTTCTGCGCGAACACATCCAACCCCGAATCGAGCACCGTGTGTACATCGCGCATGACGCCTTGGAAATCCGGCGTCAGTGCCTCGACGGCGGTTCCCGGATTGCGCCGCTTGATGGCGCGAATCGCCGCGGCGTAGTGAGCGGATCCGCCGTCCGCCAGGTCATCGCGGTTGACCGACGTGAGCACCACATATTTGAGGCGCATCAGTTCGACCGACCGCGCAACATTCTCGGGCTCGTCTGCATCCAGCCAGCCGCGCGGATTGCCCGTGTCCACCGCGCAAAATCGGCAGGCCCGCGTGCAGACGGCGCCCATTAACATAATGGTCGCAGTTCCCGCGTTCCAACATTCGCCGATGTTCGGGCATTTCGCTTCTTCGCAAACCGTGCTCAAGGCGTGCTCGCGCACGATCTGTTTGACCGCTGAAAATTCTTTTCCTGCCCCTAACGGCGCGCGCAGCCACGGGGGTTTGCGCAATACCGGCGCGGCGACGCCCGGCGCAGCCGCTCGAGGTGCCGCGCCGTGCCGTGCCGTCTTCAGCTTGACGCCGTCCTTGATCGCCGTAAAACCTTGAGCGGTGGTGTATTTGTCGCCGCTGCGGGCCGGGCGCTGCTCTTGCAGTATGGGTATGCCTTTGAATTCCGACATC
>DASWEO010000166.1:0-8002 GCA_036394715.1 Steroidobacteraceae bacterium | reverse complement strand
CGTTGGACGCCGATATTGAGCGCGCGTGCCAACCCAAGATTACCGCCATTCAATATCAAGTCGATGTTGGGATCCGAAGCCGCTTCCTGCAGCATGCCTCGCTCAGCCTCAGATGAGCCGTTATCCACTATCACGGTCATCCCGACCTGCGGAGCGACGTTGCGGAGTCGCGCCGGAAATGCGGCGTCCGGCCCATAGGTAACCACAATGGCGCACACATCGGTGCCGTCTATCGGCTGATCGGGCACTCGGTCGCTCATGCAGGTATCGCTTTTCATGATTGGCACCGATGGGCTTTGCAGTACAAAGCACACGGCCAATCGGGGGCAATGGGTATCCAGCCCCGAATCCTATTTGAAAACGACGGCTCGCGCCATTTGAAGGCGATGGCTCTCTCTCGACGAACGGGTCAGGCCTCGGCCGAAGCCCCCGCTGCCGAGGCGCCCGCTTCCTCTTTCGCCGAATAACGCTGCGATACGCAGTCAGGACAGGAGGCCGGCGCCGCGCCGATCGTATAGCTCAGTAGATCCGTCAATTCGTGGGGGTCGTGGTGAAATTCCTCGCCATACGGCCCGTACTGGCGGACCAGCTCGATGGCGACAGCGAATGCGCGCGCCATATTTTCATCGTCGGTGCATTGCTCGTCGTCGCAATACAGTTGATTGTGAATGGGGCAGGCTTTGAGCACCTGCGTTTGCAGCGCGATGCCGATGGCAATCTCTTGCCTTTTACCCATGGTCACTACCCCACTTGACTCGGCGTGCGGTAGTTTTGGCGATGCGGAGCTGCCGGACCGACGGCGCACATCCGATCACTTTGAGTGCCTGGCGCCAAGCGGCGGCCTGCGGGGCCGGCTCGGGCGGATCGTGGGGCCCAAGCGGCGGCGTTTCAGACCTGCTGGGGCGTGCGGTTTCGATGCGCATCACTGACTCCTCCATGACATAAGTCGCTGCGAAGGAGTATCTCGCCGCCATAGATGCGTCGCGGTCGGCGCATTGCGCCGACTCGTGTAGGAAAATTCTCGTCGGGGCTGTAGGACGCCGCAGCGCACCGATGACCCCGCCGGGGCTCAGATGGCCAAATAAGGCCAATTGCCGGCGACACTGCCGGCGTCATCTCGGACAGCGGCGATCCGCGTTTCGACCCGCGGCGCCGTTTCATGGCGCGATCCGGATGCGGTGCGCACACCGGCATCGGCGTCGAGTTCCTCGATCAGCCCGCGGATCTGCCTCTGGGACCGGCCGAGCGCATCGCTGAGATCCGAAGACCAGGTCAATGCCCGGGCGTCATCCAATTCACGCGCAACGCCCCGCAATTCGTCGGATAAGGCATGGTGGGTTCGGCCTCGATATCGGGTGATACCGCTCATCAAGCTTGCGTTGATCCGGTCATAGACGCCGCGCAATTCGCTGGGTCCGCGCTGGTAACTCAAGTAGGGATGCCCTCGGAGCAAGCCGGTGATGACACGGGCGATTTGCCAGCAGTTCACCGCGCCTCGCGAAAACACCGAGCCGCGCCGCGCCGGGTCAGAATCCAGAACCGCTGCAAGCGCTCTCGCTCTGAGCGCCGTATTGCGCAACCGCCGTAACCGTGCAACTTCAGTGTCGATCATGTGTATCCACTGGTTCTCGGGCCCCTATCCTGCAACGCACTTCCCTCAACAAGGACTACGTAGGGTCCATAGGCATATTCTCAAGTGGGGGGGCAAAGTGTCTGTAGGACTCGGGAGCAATACATTGCGGGCATATGCCCGCAACACGGCGCATGATGTCAAATCGACGCGCCCCAACCCGGTGCACGTCGCGCGATCAGCCGCCCAGGGGCCTCAGGAGGCCTCGGGAGATGATGTGGCGCTGAACTTCGCTGGTGCCGTCCCAGATGCGCTCTATACGGGCATCGCGCCAGATGCGTTCCAGCGGCAGGTCGCTCATGAGTCCCATGCCGCCGTGTATTTGCAGCGCTTCGTCGGCCACCATCGCCAGCATTTCCGTGGCTTTGACTTTGGCCATGGCCACGTCCATATCGGTATCGATCTTTTGATCGCGTTTCCATGCAGCTTCCAGAGTCAGTAGCTCCGCGGCCCGAAATTCCACCGCCATGTCGGCCAACTTGAAGCTCACTCCTTGAAACTTGCCGATTTGCTGACCGAATTGCACTCGATCCACCGCCCACTGCGTCGCCAATTCCAAAGCGCGTTCCGCCCGGCCCAGACACGTGGCGGCCACCTGCAAACGAGTGGCTCCCAACCACGTGTTGGCCACATCGAAGCCTCGGTGCAGCTCGCCCAATATCGCGCTCTTCGGCACGCGGCAGTTGTTGAACTCGAGAATGCTGTTGGTATATCCCCGGTGCGACACATTCTTGTAGCCGGACCGCACCTCGAAGCCTGGATGCCCCATGTCGATCAAAAATGCCGTCATTTTCCTGCGCACGCCGTGCGCGGTGGTCTCTTCGCCGGTGGCCGCGAACAAGATGACGTAGTCAGAATGATCGGCGTGACTGATGAAATGCTTCGTGCCGTTGATGACGAAATCTCCGCCCGTCTCGACGGCGGCCGTTTTCATGCCGCGCAGATCCGAGCCCGCCCCCGGCTCGGTCATGGCCAGGCATTCCACTCGATCGCCGCGCACGGTCGGCAGCAAGTATCGTTCTCGTTGCTCGCCCTCACAGGCAAGCAGGATATTCGACGGCCGGCCGACGCAGGAGAAATGCAGAGCATAGCTGGTGCGTCCCAACTCCTTTTCGTACATGACCCAGGTGACGGTATCCAGCCCAGCCCCGCCCACGTCCACCGGCATGTTGGCGGCGTACAAGCCGGCCTCGATGGCTTTCGCCTTGAGTTCTCGGTGCAGATCCTCGCGCAGCGCACCGGTCTCTTCGACCTCCTTCTCATGGGGGTACAGCTCATTGACCACGAATTGACGCGTCGTCTTGACGATCATCTGCTGTTCATCGTTGAGCGAAAAATCCATCGCTATCTCCTCATTTCAGCCGGGAGCCGCCGCGCGCATCCCGTCTTCCCCATTGACGAAGCAAGTCCAACTGCAACCGCAATTGTTCGACCTGCACGGCGGCCGGCCAGTCGCTCGGGCTGGTGACCGCGCTTGCGGTGAGCCCGTTGATGAACGTGACGACCGAACGCAGCACGTGATCGCGCACCGGCCGCGGCCATGCCGACCATTCCTGCCAATGCTCCGTAAAGCAGCGGGCGTACAGGCGCATGTACTCACGGTGTACCCAGACGTTGAGCCGCTTGAGTTTCTTGTCCGCGGACACTTGACCCCAAAAAGCCATCCAAAAGGCGCACTCGGTGAATCGTTGCGCATCGATGGCCAGCGCCTCCGACAGCACTTCCAGCAGATCCGCTTCGCCGGCATCGCGTTCTCGCGTCAGCCTCTCCTCGATTCGAAACAATATCAGGCGCAAGGCGGCGAGGATGATGGCCTGCTTGGACTCGTAGTAGTGAGCCACCATGCCCGTCGTGTAGCCGGCGGCGCGCGCGATGCGCGCCACGGTGGCCTGTTCGAAGCCGTAGTTGGCGACCACTTGGCATGCAACATGGGCGATTTCGTCGCGGCGCTGAGCGTGATCGACGATTTTGGGCATGGCGGGGACTAGCGCTGCACGCGGCCGATCGAGCGGCCCGCTTCCGGCGGAATCGGCAACCCGGAATGTCCGTCGCGTATCGACTCGAGCTTGGCGCGGATCGCGGCATCGGCGGGCGCCGCCTTGGCGGCGGCCGTGTCCACGTGCAGGTACATCTGTTCGGCCGTCGCGATCTCCACGCCGTCGCGCCCGCGATGCATTCGATGAAAGACGTGCAATCGCTTGTCGTCAACCCCAATCAGCTGCGTCGTGACAAACAGCGGCTCGCCGGCCTTCGCCTCTCCGAGGTGCTTGACGTGGCTCTCGACGGAGTAGTACATGCGGCCGGTATCGCGATAGGCCTCGTCCACTCCGATTTGGCGGAAGAGCGCATCCGTTGCGTCGCCGAATAACTGGCCGTAACGGAAATCGGACATGTGACGGTTATAGTCCACCCATTCCGGCCTCACGACGGTGTCCAGCAATCGCAGCGGCCTACCCGGCTCGCTCGACCGCGCCGCGTGCGTGGCTGCTGCGTCGTGATACAGCCGTTCCTCGAGCGAGCGCAACGTGGCGCCGGCGCCGATATTGTATTGCCGGAGAACCTGCTGGATGGCGACGAGATAATCATCGCGCAGGCGCTCGAGTTCCCGAATCGAACGGCCCGCGGCTTGGTGCTGGGTGCCCTCGACCATGCGATCGATCAAGGTTTCGGTGAGCTCGGGCGCTTCGAGTTTGGTCCAAGGCCACTTGAGGCAAGGGCCGAATTGCGCCAGCATATGCCGCATGCCGCTCTCGCCGCCCGCAAGGTGGTAGATCAGATTCGTGCCCATTGCCGCCCAGCGCAGGCCGGGTCCATAAATGATGGACTCGTCGAGTTCACCCGTGGTGGCCACCCCGTCATTCACCAGGTGAAGAATTTCGCGCCACAGCGCTTCCTGCAGGCGATCGGTCAGGTGCCCCGGCACTTCGCGCCGCACGTGCAGCGGATGCATGCCGATATAGGCAAAGAACCTGGCCGCCGCATCGATGGTGCTCTGCGCGGTTTTCAGCCCGCCGACCAGCTCCACCAAGGGCAGCAAGTACACCGGATTGAACGGATGCGCCACGCAGAAGCGTTCGGGCGAGATCATGTCGCGCTGCAGATCGGTCGGCGTGAGGCCCGAAGTGCTCGACGCCACGATGACATCCGCCGCGGCGTGGCGGCTGACCTCGGCAAGCATGCGCTGCTTCAAGGGCAACTGTTCCGGAATGTTCTCCTGAATGAAATCGGAGCTCTGCGCCATGAGCTTGAGATCCGTGGTGAACGAGAGTCTGCCCTTGGGCGGCAAAGGCGCGAAGGTCAGCCGCGCCAGGGCAGGCTCGGCGTTGGCCACCGCACCGCGTATCCACTCTTCCATTTCCGGCTTGACGTCCGCCGCGATGACGTCGATTCCAAAATGCAGCGCCCGTGCCGCCCATCCGCCGCCGATGACGCCGGTGCCGAGGAGCCCAAGTGTCTTCACCTTCCGCATGATTGCCTCTCGCGAGCGTCCCGCTCTTTGTAATGTCACGAGTATAATATATAAACCGGAAATGGGGCAGGTATGTGCGGTCTGATTGCCGGCCCTGCCTTGATTGCCGGCTCCGCCTTGATTGCGGCCGCGCTTCGTGTGATAACGGATCCGGTGTGGGTTCCGCCAACCATCAAAGGCGCCCAGAACGGGAGTCGTTCTTCACTGACGAGGTAGGGGATGGAAAAGAATTCTGCCGTGTCTTCTCCCAGTCGACGCGATCTGCTCCGCATGATCGGCGCTACAGCCGGAAGCACCGCCATGTACCAGGCGATGAGCAGCCTCGGCTTTGCCGCGGAGTCCCCCTATCGCGGGCCCATCGATTTGCAAGGCGCGCCCAAGGGCGCCTCAGTGCTGATACTCGGAGCGGGCTTGGCCGGGTTGAGCGCGGCCTTCGAGCTGCGCAACGCCGGCTACCGGGTGCAAGTGTTGGAATTCAACGGCCGCGCAGGCGGGCGCAATTGGAGTTTGCGCGGCGGCGACGGCTACACGGAGCTCGGCGGACTCACTCAGCAGTGCCGATTCGACAAGGACCTGTACATCAATCCCGGTCCCTGGCGAATTCCCTATCACCACCGCGGCATGCTGAGCTACTGCAAGCGGCTCGGCGTGCCGCTCGAACCGTTCCTGCAGGTGAATTACAACGCCTATCTGCACAGCAGCCGCGCCTTCGGCGGTAAGCCGCGGCGCTTTCGGGAGGTCAAGGCCGACTATCAGGGGCATGTGGCCGAACTCCTGTCCAAGGCCACGCGCCAGAACGCCCTCGATGCGTCGGTCAGCAAGGAAGATCAAGAAAAACTGCTCGAGTCGCTTCGGGAGTGGGGAGCCCTCGACAAGACCAACGCCTACGTCGCCAGTGTGGCGAGCAGCGAGCGGCGCGGCTATCAGAAGGAGCCCGGCGGCGGTTTGACCGCCCGCCCGATTCCTTCCAAGCCCATCGCCCTCACCGACATCCTGGACTCGAGGCTCTGGCAGGCCATACCGGTCGGCGAAGTGTTCGACATGCAGACGGCCTTGTTCCAGCCGGTGGGCGGCATGGGCCGGGTTGGCGAAGCGTTCGGCCGCGAGTTGGGGCCGTTGATTCACTACAACGCCAAGGTTACCGAGATCCATCAAGACAGTGAGGGCGTCAGTGTTGCGTACGAGGACACCCGCTCGCCCGGCACCAAGCTCGAGGCCAGGGCGGATTGGTGCCTGTGCACGATTCCGCTTCCCATCCTCGCGCAGATTCCCATGAATGTCGGACCGGCCCTGGCCGCCGCCATCTCCGCGGTGCCGTACGCCTCGGCCGTCAAAGTGGGTCTGCAGTTCAAACGACGCTTCTGGGAGGAAGACGAACACATCTATGGCGGAATCACCTACACCGATTTGCCCATCACCACCATCGGCTATCCGAACACGGGGTTTCACGGGGGCGGCAAGGGGGTGCTCTTGGGCGCGTATATCTGGGGTGCAAATGCGATGGAATTCACGGCCATGACGCCGGATGAGCGCGTGCGCAAGGCATTGGAGTACGGCAGCCAAATTCATCCCCAATACCCACAGGAATTTGAGAACGGCGTGGCCGTGGCCTGGCATCGCTCACCGTTCACTATGGGCTGTTTCGGCCTGTGGACCGAACAGACCCGCGCCAAGCACTACGACGATTTGTGCGGGATCGACGGACGCATTGCGCTCGCGGGCGAACATGCCTCGTTCATCGGCGGCTGGCAGGAAGGGGCGGTCACGTCGGCCCTCGATGCCGTCGGCCGGCTGCATCAGCGCGCCGTGGCGCAGCGAGTCAAGGCATGAGCGCCCTATTCCATCGCGTCGTGATGGGACGGCTCGCGGTGTTGCTGGCAGCGGCGTGGGCCGCAGCGGGTGCTCACGCCGATGATTCCAGCTTCACACCGCTCGCCGGCGGCGCGGATATCTATTCCCACATTTGTCAGGGCTGCCACATGGCGCAGGGACAGGGCGCCGTCGGCGCCGGTCACTATCCCAAACTGGCCGGCAATTCCGCGCTGGTCTCCTGGCAATACGTGGCGTTGACCGTGCTCAACGGCAAGAAGGGTATGCCGGCCTTCGGCCTGCCAGGGGATCCGCCTATTTTCCCTTTCGGCGCCGCCCGCTTGAGCGACGCTCAAGTGGCCGACGTGGTCAATTATGTGCGCAGCCATTTCGGCAACAAGTGGAAGGGCAATGTAACCGCCGATCAAATAGCGGCACTGCCCCATCCCTCCGCCACCGCCGGTCCTTGAGATCGACATTCATTGGCGCGGCAACGCAAAGGCGCCGCCCCGCTTTTTCGGGAGGTCGATGCCCTATAATCCAGGAACGCTCGGGGGCCACTCACAAGGGGGATTGGAAATGCTGAAGATCGAACGTCGGCGCGGCGTGATGCTCGCCTTAGGTTTCTTGGCCGCCGCGGTCACCGGCGTTGCCGCGGGCGCGGAAGACGTCGTGCGTACTCCGCTGCCCGATGGCAACCCATTTCCCATTTCCGCCGCGGTCACCGTCCGCGCCGGCGTGGACACGGTCTACGTCAGCGGAGCATTGCCGTCCCCCATCAACAAAGACGCACCGAAGGGCACGCCGCCGGTCTACGGCGACATGGAAGCCCAAACCGTCAGCGTGCTCACACAGATCAAGGGCACGCTTGCCAAGCTCGGTCTCGGGATGGGCGACATCGTGAAAATGACTGTATTCCTGGCCGCCGATCCGGCCTATGACAATAAACTCAATTTTCCCGGACTGATGGCCGGCTACAGCCAGTTCTTCGGAACCAAGGAACAGCCGAACAAGCCTGCACGCAGCGCGGTCCAAGTCGCTGCGCTGGTCGCACCCGGCGCGTTGCTGGAAATCGAAGTCATCGCGGCGAAGCG
>DASWEO010000165.1:0-30438 GCA_036394715.1 Steroidobacteraceae bacterium | reverse complement strand
GTGCTCATCCGCCGGGCCTCGAGGGTTTGAGCCCACCGGCATCGAGTACCAGGATGCGGTCCGCCGTTTCGGCCGCGGCGCGCGAGTGGGTGATCAGTATGCCCGCGCCGGCATTGGCTTTGACCTGCGCGCGCAATAGGGCCAGAGTCTGCGCCGCGCTGCGTGGGTCGAGATTTCCCGTCGGCTCGTCGGCCAGGAGCAACCGCGGCCGATGCACCAGTGCGCGCGCGATGGCGATGCGCTGCACCTCGCCGCCGGACAGTTCCCGGGCGTAGCGCCGGGCCAGCGGGGCGATACCCACCGCCGCCAGCATCTCCGCGGTGCGCCGGCTGCGTTCAGGCTCGGTCACTCGCAGCAGGTCGAGGGGCAGGGCGACGTTCTGCTCGACGCTGAGATAAGGCAATACGTGAAACGCTTGAAAGACGAATCCGACAGCCCGGCGACGCAGCAAGGTGATGGCGTCATCATCCAAGGTCGACAGATCGGCTCCTTCGAGCAGCACTCGGCCCGAATCCGGCTGATCGAGACCGGCGAGCAAATTGAGCAGGGTCGACTTGCCAACGCCGGATTCACCCATGACGGCGAGGTACTCGCCTTGCCGAAGCTCGAGCTCCAGCCGCTCGAAGATCGCGGGCCGATCCGGCGAATAGCGTTTGCTGAGGTTCTCCAGCCGCAGAACGGCGGGATCAGTCACCAGACCCCGCAGTTTCCCTTGAGCCCCTCCCGCATCAAGCGGCGTCGACTCCAATCATGGCCTTGACCTCGAGGAAATCGCGCAGGCCGAATTCGCCGTATTCGCGGCCGTTGCCGGACATCTTGAAACCGCCGAACGGCGTTTGCATATCGCCCGACGCACCGTTCAAGGCCACTTGACCGGCTCGAATGCGGTTCCCCACGCGCCGCGCGCGGACATTGTCCTGCGACCAGACGTAGGCGGCCAAGCCGTACGGCGTGTCGTTGGCAATCTGCACCGCCTCTTCCTCGTTCTGGTAGGGAAGGATGCATAGCACCGGTCCGAATATCTCCTCGCGCGCAATGGTCATGTCGTTGCGTACGTTCGAGAAGATGGTGGGCTTGACGTAATAGCCCGTCGGCAACCCGTCAGGGCGGCCGGCGCCGCCCGCCACGAGGTGTGCGCCCTCGGCAATTCCCTTGGCGATAAATCCTTCGACGCGCTCGAATTGCAGTTTGGAAACCACCGGGCCCACCGTGGTCTTGTCGGAACTAGGATCACCCACGACCACGCTCTCGGCGACGCGCTTGGCAATGGCTTCCACCGCCGCCATTTTGGCCGCCGGCACCAGCATCCGTGTCGGCGCGTTGCAGGACTGGCCGGAATTCTGGAATACGTGGAGCACGCTTTGCTTCACCGCGCGCTCAAAATCGGCGTCATCCAACAGTACATTCGGCGACTTGCCGCCGAGTTCCTGGTGCACTCGCTTGACCGACGCGGCGGCATTGCGCGCGACCTCCGTGCCGGCCCGAGTCGATCCGGTAAACGACACCATGTCGATATCGCGGTGCGCAGACAGCGGCGCCCCGACGTTCTGGCCATCGCCATTGACTAGATTGAATACGCCCGCGGGAACCCCGGCCTCGTGCATGACCTTGGCCCACAGGATGGCGCTGAATGGCGAATACTCCGAGGGCTTGAGAACCATGGTGCAGCCGGCGGCCAACGCCGGCACCACTTTCGCCGCGACCTGGTTCATAGGCCAATTCCACGGCGTGATCAAGGCGCAGACGCCGACGGGCTCCTGCACCAATCGTGTGGTGCCGCGCATCTCCTCGAACTTGAAGGTTTGCAGCACGTCGATCATGGCCTTGATGTGGCCGACGCCGATCCGCGTCTGCGACCCCTTCGCGAGCGTGATGGGTGCACCCATTTCCGTTGAAATCGCCTGCGCGATTTCGTCGTAGTGCGCCTTGTAGGCGGCGAGAATGCGCTCCATCAGCGCGAGGCGTTCCGCGGGGGCGGTGCGGGAATAGCCGTCGAACGCTCGGCGCGCGGCCGCGACGGCACGGTCCACATCCGCAGGCTGGCCCATCGATATCACCCCGGCGACCGTCTCGGTGGCGGGGTTGATGACCTTGAAATCCTTCGGTTCGACCGGGTCGACCCAAGCGCCGTCAATGTAGAACTGCCGATTATCGTACGTCATTGAACTGCCCCTCAATAATTCATGATTTTCCTGCCGGCCATTCTACTCGTCGGCATGGCGCAACGCAGGTCTCTTGTCGCCAGCCGCCGACGGTTGGTTCCGTACGGCGGAAGCCCTGAGAATCGACGGCGGTTTTGCGGTGGTAGTTCTCATTCTGGCATCTGCATTATTGCTAGGCTGCGTGCGCGGAATCGCAGCAAGGGAAGGCGGTTTCGCCCCGTTACTCAGGTCTTGGAGTGTTTATGCCAGGAATTGCAAGGCTGCTGCTCGCGCTCGCTTGCGGCGGCTCGATTGGCCTGATGTCCGATCCGGCCCGCGCGGCCGTGCCTGAATGGAATCCGGTGCGCTCGCATGCCGTCCAGCTCGGACCGGAAGCCAGCCGATTGGTGGTGGGCTTTCGCGCGACCGAAGGCAATACCGTGGTCAAGGCCGTCAGGCACCGAACCCAGGCGCAGAGCATCAAGATCGTGCAAGCCAATACGTCGGAAGCGGACGTCGCCGGGCTCGCCCAGCGGACCGGCCTCGGCGTGGCCCGATCGCGGCAGATGACGCCGAGCATGCATGTAGTATTTTTGCAAAAGACCCTGTACGGCGCTGACGTCAACGCGGCTCTCAAGAAATTGCGGCACGATCCGGCCGTTGAGTTTGCCGAGGTGGATCAGCGCCGGTACGCGCATGCGGTTCCCGATGATCCGCTGTTCGTGCCCACGGCGGGAGCCAGCGGCCAGTGGTTCATGCAGACCCCCAGCGCGACCATCATTACGCTTGGCGGGACTCAGACCCAGGATTTGTCGGCCACCGACGCGATTTCCGCATGGGCGATCACCACCGGCAGCACGGGCACCGTCATCGCGGATGTCGATACCGGTGTTCGATTCGATCATCCCGATCTACTTCGCGCCGGCTTAGGCGGGCGTTTGCTCCCGGGCTACGATTTCGTCGGCGAAGATTTGAATCCGAGCACCGGGGCAGCCCTCGGCACCTTCCTCATCGCCAACGACGGCGACGGCTGGGATCCGGACCCGTCGGATCCTGGCGATTGGATCAGCAGCACCGATCAGAAAAACACCACCCTGTTTCCGACCTCGAGCTGCGCCCTGCAGGACAGCTCCTGGCATGGAACGAGGGTCATGGGCGTGTTGGGCGCACTCACCGACAACGGGGTCGGTGTCGCGGGAATGACGTGGAACCCCTACCTGTTGCCGGTGCGGGCGCTGGGTAAATGCGGCGGCTACGATTCGGACATCATTGCCGGCATGCAATGGGCTGCGGGCATGTCGGTGACGGGGGTCCCGGACAATCCATACCCCGCCGACATCATCAATTTGAGCCTGGGCGGCTCCGGCAGCTGCCCCTCCACTTATCAGAACGTGATCAATACCCTGACCACCATGGGCGTATTGGTGGTCGCTTCAGCCGGCAACGAGAGCGGTCCCGTGGATGCGCCGGCGAATTGCCCTGGCGTTCTCGCCGTCGCCGGACTGCGCAACGTCGGTACCAAGGTTGGGTATAGCAGCTTAGGTCCCGAGGTGGGCGTCTCAGCTCCGGCCGGGAACTGTGTCAACTCATCCGGCGCCTGCCTGCGCTCCATCGATACGACTATCAATTTCGGCCTGACAACGCCCGGCGCCAACGGTTACACGGATGAAACCAACCCCAATCTCGGCACCAGCTTTTCGGCGCCCATCGTCTCGGGCGTCGCCGCGTTGATGCGCGCGGTCAATTCGAACTTGACGCCGCCTCAGCTGATTGCGCGCATGAAATCCAGCGCCAGCCCGTTTCCTCCAAACTCCGGAAATTTACCGGTGTGCCCTAAAGTCGACTCGATGACGGGAGAGTGCTCCTGCGTGCAGGGCCAATGCGGCGCGGGCATGGTCAACGCGCTGAACGCCGTCAAGGCGGCACTCGATCCGATCGCGGCCGTGGCCGTGCCGGCGACGGTCAGCGCGGGTAGCAATGCAGTATTCGATGCCGGCGGCAGCGTAGCGGCTTGCAACGTTACAGGTGCTCTGTCCTATTCTTGGACGGCCACGGGCGGGGTCACCATTCAGTCGGGTGCCAATGCGGCGCAGGTAACGGTCGTTTCGACGGGCGCCGCAGGGACGTTGACGCTCAAGGTAACCGACTCGGCCGCCAACACGGATACAGCGACGGTGACTTTCACGTCCAGCGGCGCAACCACCACCGCGCCGTCCTCAGCCGGGATGGCGGCGACCGCGTGCCCAACGCCATTGACGTTCGCGCCGACGCCGCCCACGGTTACCGAAGCATTTTCTCCGGCCAGCGTCGGTGAGAATGTTGCCTCGACGCTCACCATTACTTTCAGCAATGCCAATGGCTTTGACTTGACTCAGTCGGGTTTCACGGAAACCGTGCCCGCCGGTCTGAGTGTGCAGACCTCGCCGGCGCCGACCACGACGTGCAGCGGCTCGTCAGGGACGCTGACCAGCTCCGCGAGCACGGTGACCATGGCCGGCGCCGATATTCCAGCCAAGGGTAGTTGTTCCATGACCATGACCGTCAAGAGCGCGACGGCGGGCACGTATGCCAACACGATTGCCGCAGACGCGCTCTCGACGGCTTCTGCCGGCGGCAACTCGGCGAGCGCGTCGACCTCGCTGACGGTGACGGCGCCCAGCAAGAGCGGCGGCGGTGACTTGGATTGGTGGGACATGATGTTCGTGGTCGGTGTGCTGCTCGCGGGCCGGCGACATACCGGGCGGCGATCTGCGCGATAGCCGCATAGCTCGGCTATAATCTCGCGATATGAGTACGTTGAACACGTCACGGGTCGTCGTGCAATCCGTGAAGACCCATCGCGACGCGCGCGGGAGTCTGTTCGAACCATTGAGCGACGCGGAACTCGCGGGGCAAAAGAACGTGCATGTGGTGCTCACTCAGCCGAATGAGGTTCGCGGCAATCACGTGCACCGAACGGCCGTCGAAACCACCAGCGTGGTGGGACCCTGCCTGATCCGCCTCAAGGAAGACGGCTCCATCCGCGATCTTGACGTGCCGGCGGGGGAGATCTGGCGGCTGACCATACCGCCCGGTGTAGTGCATGCATTTCGCAACACCGGCGAGTCGATGATGGTGCTGGTGTCGTTCAGCACCAATCTGCATGATCCAACCGGTTCCGACACGGAGCGAGAGCAGATTCTATGAGCAGCGCATTCATACCTACGCGAACGCGAATCTCCACGGACCGCTACCACCGATCCCCTTAGACGATCTTGCAGGCCTCGTCGAAGGCCAAGCGGGGATTGCGCGGAAACAACAGCTCCGTCGTGCCCGTGCCGAGCGCGCAAATGAAATTCGATTTGAGCAGGGTGCCGGCAAAAAACGCGGCATCGACCTTGGCGTTGTCGAAACCCGACATGGGTCCGCAATCCAATCCGAGCGCGCGCGCAGCGAGGATGAGGTAAGCGCCTTGCAGGCTCGAGTTGCGCATCATGGTTACCTCGGCGACGGCCGCATCCTTGAACACGTCGGCCATGCCCGGCTTCTGCGGGAAGAGCCTGGGCAGCTTCTCGTAGAATTTCTCGTCCATGGCGATGATCACCGTGACCGGCGCCTGTTCGACCTTGGTGACATTGCCCGGCGAGACGCAGGCGACCAGCTTGGACTTGGCTTCGGCGCTCTTGACGAACACGAACCGCGCCGGGGTGGAGTTGGCCGACGTCGGTCCGAATTTCAGCAATTCGTACAGCTGGTGCAGGATCTCGTCCGACACGGACTCGGCGGCCCAGCGATTGTAGGAACGGGCTTTGCGGAACAGAATGTCGAGTGCGCCATCGTCGACTGCCTTTTTCATCGCTCGCCTTCGGTGTGAATTGAATCGCCTGTGTGAATTGATTCGAGCTCGTGGCCCCGCTTGAAATCGCGAATGTGCTTCTCCATCCAGGTGCGCGCCTGCTCGCTGCGCCGGAACTTGATCGCGTCGGCGATTTTGTCCTGCGCCGCGTGGATGCGCGCACGCGCCTGCGGGACGCGGTCGATCATACGGGTGAGCGCCGGGGCGAGCAACAGATTGAGCGGCGCTTGCGATATCTCGAGTACCTGATTGCCGCTCGCTGCGGCTACGGCGGTGAAAAAATCGACTACCGCCGCTACGGCCTGCGTGGTATCGGCGACCTCGCGCTTGAATCGCGCACCGGCTCGCACCAGGGTTTGCAGCTGCGCCGGAGTGCGGCGCGCCGCGGCGTATTGTGCGGCAACGGGTTCGATCGCCATCATCGCCTCCCACAATTCGAGGAAGGTCACATCGTGCAGCGCCAGGGCGCGGCTCACGCCGGAGCTTACGCGCCGCGGCTCCGGGCGCGTGACGCGGAGCCGCTTCTCGCCGCGGACCCGGCCCAGCAAGCCGTGGGTCTCGAGCTCGCGGATCGCTTCCCGGATGGTCGAGCGATTGACGCCGAATTGCCGCGCCAGATCCATTTCGGAGGGCAGGGGGTCGCCGGTGCGCAGCGAGCGGGCGACGATGCGCTGCTCGATGACGTTCGCGATCTGGCGGTACGCCGGATGATCGTCGAGGGGTGCGAACAGATCGGCCACTATCTCCTGTCCCATGACACTTAGCCCTCTCCGAACAGCTCGCGGCCGATCAGCATGCGGCGAATCTCCGAAGTCCCGGCGCCGATTTCATAGAGCTTGGCGTCGCGCAGCAGCCGACCGGTCGGATAATCGTTGATATACCCGTTGCCGCCCAAGAGTTGGATCGCATCCAGCGCCGCCCGCGTCGCCGCCTCGGCGCAGAACAGAATGCAGGCGGCGGCATCCTTGCGCGTGGCATCGGCGCGATCGCAGGCCGAGGCCACCATGTACGCATAGCTGCGGCAGGCATTGAGCGAGGCATACATGTCGGCGAGCTTGCCCTGCACGAGTTCGAAGGTGCCGATGGCCTGGCCGAACTGCCGCCGTTCGCGCACGTACGGCACGGCGACATCCAGGGCGGCTGCCATCAGCCCAAGCGGGCCGCCGGACAGCACGACGCGTTCGTAGTCCAGGCCGCGCATCAGGACGCTGACGCCTTGATTCTCCTCTCCGACGAGGTTCTCGGCCGGCACTTCGCAGCCGTCGAACACGAGCTCACTGGTGCTCGAGCCGCGCATGCCGAGCTTGTCGAGCTTTTGGGCCGGCGTGAATCCTTTGAAATCCTTTTCGATGATGAATGCGCTGATGCCGCGTGCGCCGGCTTCCGGGTTGGTTTTCGCATACACCACCAGGACGTCGGCTTCCGGGCCGTTGGTGATCCACATCTTGCGGCCGTCGAGCACGTACCGGTCGCCGTGCCGGGTCGCCTTGAGCTGCATGGAGACCACGTCGGAACCGGCGCCGGGCTCGGACATGGCGAGCGAGCCCACATGTTCGCCGCTGATGAGCTTCGGCAGATACTTGCGCTTCTGCGCATCGTCGGCGTTGAGCGCCAGCTGGTTCACGCACAGATTCGAATGCGCTCCATAGCTCAAGCCCACCGCGGCCGACGCGCGCGAGATTTCCTCCATCGCCACGGTGTGGGCCAGGTAGCCCAAGCCGGCGCCGCCGTAGTCCGGGCTCACCGTCATGCCCAAGAACCCCAGCTCGCCGAGTTCCGGCCACAGATCCCGCGGGAACACATTGCTGCGGTCGATCTCATTGGCGCGCGGCGCGATGCGCTCCTCGGCGAAACGCTGTACCTGGTCGCGCACGGCATCGATGACTTCGCCGAGCCCGAAATTGAACTCGCGATATGCGGAATTGGCCATGGTCACCGGACCCCCATTGTCATCGGACCCCGAATCGTTGGATAATCGGACTGTCGGACAATTTTGCCACTCTCAAGGCAACAAAGCCAATGGCCCAGATCGTCTCGAAAATCGACATCCGTTCGAAGGAATTCGCCGACAACCGCGCCGCCATGCAGCCGCTGGTGGATGACCTGCGGGCCACGCTGCAGCGCAATGCGGCGGGCGGCAGCGCGGCGGCCCGCGACAAGCACACCCGGGCCGGCAAGCTGCTGGCTCGAGAACGGATCACGGCGCTGCTCGATCCCGGCTCGCCGTTCCTGGAACTGTCCGCGCTGGCGGCGCACGGGGTGTATGGCGAGGATCTGCCGGGCGCCGGGCTCATTACCGGCATCGGCCGCGTCTCGGGGCGCGAGTGCATGGTCGTGGCGAATGATCCCACGGTGAAGGGAGGCACCTACTATCCGCTCACCGTGAAGAAGCACCTGCGGGCGCAGGAGATCGCGGGCGACAACGAGCTGACGTGCGTGTACCTGGTGGAAAGCGGAGGCGCCTTCCTGCCGAAGCAGGATGAAGTATTTCCCGACCGCGATCACTTCGGCCGAATATTTTTCAATCAGGCACGGCTTTCCGCACAGGGCATCGCGCAAATCGCAGTGGTGCATGGGTCGTGTACTGCGGGCGGCGCCTACGTGCCCGCCATGTCCGACCACGCCGTCATCGTGCGCAATCAAGGTCGCGTGTTTCTGGGCGGGCCGCCGCTGGTGAGGGCGGCAACGGGCGAAGAGATCGATGCAGAGTCCTTGGGCGGCGCGGACGTGCATTGCCGGCGTTCCGGCGTGACCGACTACTACGCGGAGAACGACACGCATGCGCTGGCGTTCGCGCGCCGCGCGGTGGCGCGGCTGCGGCCTGCCGCTATGAGGTCCGGCATCAGCGCGGTTATGGGTGCCGGCTCGGTGCGCGGCGCCGGCGCCGCTTCGGCGGGCGAACCTCAATACGATCCCGCGGAGCTCTACGGCATCATCCCGCCGAGCTCGCGCAAGCCCTACGACGTGCGCGAGCTCATCGCACGCCTGGTCGATCGCTCGTGGTTCGACGAATTCAAGGCGCTGTACGGCACGACCTTGGTCTGCGGCTTTGCCGACATCCATGGTTCGACGGTGGGGATCCTGGCCAATAACGGCATCCTGTTCTCGGAGAGCGCATTGAAGGGCACGCATTTCATCGAGTTGTGCTGCCGCGAAGGAATACCCCTGGTGTTTCTGCAGAACATCGCCGGCTTCATGGTGGGCCAGGCCGCGGAGGCCGGCGGCATCGCCAAGGACGGCGCCAAGCTGGTCACGGCCGTGGCCTGCGCGGCGGTGCCGAAGTACACCGTCGTCATCGGCGGCAGCTTCGGCGCCGGCAATTACGCCATGTGCGGCCGCGCCTACAGCCCGCGATTTTTGTTTCAATGGCCGAACGCGCGCACCTCGGTGATGGGCGGCGAGCAAGCCGCCAGCGTATTGGCGACCATCAAGCGTGAGGCCTTGGAGCGGGGCGGGGGCACGCTGAGCGATGCCGAGGAGGAGCAGCTGAAGGCGCCGATCCGCGAGCAATTCGAGCGCCAAGGTCATCCCTACTATGCGTCCGCGCGCCTCTGGGATGACGGCGTCATCGATCCGCTCGACACGCGCCGGGTGCTGGGTCTGGCGCTGGCGTTGACTAAATCCCAAGAGATGCGTGCGACGCGCTTCGGCGTGTTTCGAATGTGAGGCGGCCGATGCTCCGACGACTGCTGATCGCCAATCGCGGCGAAATCGTCTGCCGCATTGCACGCACGGCGCAGCGCTTGGGGGTGACCGCCATTGCGGTGTACTCCGAGGCTGACGCCGGTGCGCGCCATGTACGGGTTGCCGATGAGGCGTACCACCTGGGGCCGCCGCCCGCGGCCGAGAGCTATCTGGATATCGCGAAGATCATCGCGCTCGCGCGGCGCGTCGGCGCCGAGGCCGTGCATCCGGGCTACGGATTCCTGTCGGAGAATGCCGCATTTGCGCAAGGCTGCGTCGACGCGGGTTTGATCTTCGTGGGGCCGCCCGCGTCGGCGATCCGCGCGATGGGCTCGAAAAGCGCATCCAAGGCGGCCATGGCGGCCGTGGGCGTGCCCGTGGCCCCGGGCTACCATGGTGCGGATCAATCGCCGCAGGCACTCATGGCGGAGGCACAGCGCGTCGGCTTTCCGCTCATCATCAAGGCCAGCGCCGGCGGCGGCGGCAAGGGGATGCAGGTGGTGAATTCCGCCGCCGAGGTCGCGGCGGCGGTCGAATCGGCGCAGCGTCTGGCGCGCACCGCCTTCGGCGACGATCGCTTGCTGCTGGAGCGTTATTTTCCGCAGGCGCGCCACGTGGAGGTGCAGATATTCGCCGACTCGCACGGGGACGTCGTGAGCTTGTTCGACCGCGATTGCTCGGTGCAGCGCCGCCATCAAAAGATCATCGAGGAGGCGCCGGCGCCGGGGCTGCGCGATGCGGTGCGCGCGGCGATGTCGCAGGCCGCCATCCAGGCGGCACGGGCGGTGGGCTATGTGGGCGCGGGGACCGTGGAGTTCTTGGTCGACGAAGCCCAGAATTTCTACTTCATGGAAATGAATACCCGCCTGCAGGTGGAGCACCCGGTGACGGAGTTCATCACCGGTATCGACCTCGTGGAATGGCAGCTGCGCATCGCAACGGGGGCGCGCTTACCCAAGGCGCAGAGCGATATCCTCCAGCATGGCACTGCCATGGAGGCGCGTCTGTACGCCGAAGATCCCGAGCATGGGTATCTGCCGAGCGTCGGCCGCATCGCGCACCTGCACTGGCCCGATGCCGCTCCCGGTCTCAGGCTGGATATCGGCGTCGACGCGGGCGATGAGGTCTCGACGTTTTACGATCCCATGCTCGGCAAGGTCGTCGCCTGGGGCGAGTCGCGCGGCGAAGCGGTGGATCGGCTGCACAAGGCGCTCGCGGACATCGAGATCGTGGGCGTCACCACGAATCGCGCGCTGCTGTTGAGCGTGCTCGCCGACGGGGAATTCCGGCGTGGCGGCGTGACGACGAGTTTTCTCGACGCACGTGCGGCGCAATTGTCTTTTGGCGAGCCCAAAGCCGGCGACGCCGATGCCGTGTTGGCGGCGCTGTGGTGCGCGACCCGCCGGACGGAGTGCGATGCGCTGTGGACGGACACTCGCGGCTGGCGGCTGGCGGGGCCGCCGCGCAGCACGTGGGTGTTCGGGGACCGGACCGTGATCATCGAGTTGTCAGAGCCGAATGATTATGTCGCACACGTTACGGGGCGCGGAGAGCGCTTGGCGGGGCGGGGGGAACGCGCTGCGGGGCACGGAAAACACTCGCGGGGTCACGGGAGACACTCGCCGGGGCATGAATATGCGCTGCACGTCGTCGCGCGCGGCGCGCAGGCGTTGGACGTCGAAGTCGCCGGACAGATGCAGCGGGTCAGCGTCGTCGAGGTCGATCAGACGCTGCATCTGTTCCGGGCGGGGCGGCAGGCGGCGCTGCGCTTGGCGCGAACGGAAGATGCCTTGCAGGTGAGCGCCAGCGCGGAGGAAGGCTCGCTGCTCACGCCGCTGCCGGGGACTTTGGTCGCCGTCCATGTCACCGAAGGCCAGCAGGTGGTTCGGGGAGCGCCCTTGGTGACGGTCGAGGCCATGAAAATGGAACATACGCTGACGGCGCCCTACGACGGGGTGGTCACGCGCCTTGCCTTCGGCTTGACGGAAAGGGTTGCGGCGGGCGCCGTATTGGTGGAGCTGGCGCCGCTCGACTCCTAAATTCGCTCGACGCTCAGGCGACTTGCGAGTCGGCGAGCGCCGTCGCCGGCAGTATGACTTTGAAGCGAGTCTCGTGTCCGAGCACAGTGGCGAGCGCAATCTTGCCGCCCGCTTCTTGCACGTAGCGGCGTACCAGGGACATCCCGGTGCCGTGCCGCGCTTCGCCCGGCGCCGAGTTCAGGGTGGTATATCCCGCCTTGAAGATCAACTTGATGACCTGACGATCGCGCAGGCGCGCCGCGGCCTCCGCAGTGATCAGACCTTTGGCGAGGGCGGTGGCGCGCACTTTCTCGGGATCGAGACCGCAGCCGTCGTCGTGGAAGTGCAGCTCGAAGCTCTGGTCGGGCAGGGCCTTGAACTCGAGGCGCAGGGTTCCGTGCGCCGGCTTGCCGCCGCCGGTGCGCACGGCGGGTGGTTCGACACCGTGCATGACGGCATTGCGGATCAATTGAATCGCCACGTTCTTGATCGTCGCCTGGTACCTGGGGGGAACCAGCTGCATGCCGATGCAATCGAGGACCACCGTCTTGTGCTGCTCTTGTGCCACGAGCTCGGTCAGCACCGTCAGCGTGCTCTCGAGGCTGCCGGCCTGAGCCATGCGGTGCGCTTTGGGCGGCGCGGATGCCGCTGCGGATCTTTGCGCCATCTCGGCCAGGAATTTCGGCGCTTCGATGATCTGCGTGCCGTTCTCCGTCACGCGGGTTTCGGGGAACACGACGGCATCGGGGTCTGCGACCGGATCCGCCTGTGGGGTGAGCGAGCGCAGCTGAGCGAACTGCCCGTAGAGCTGATCGAGCTTCACGGCCAGCGGCAGAAAATCGCTGCCGCTCAACGCGCCGCGGCTGCGCAGGTCCTGCAATGAATCTTCCATCGACCGCGCCGCGGCCTCGAGTCCGGTGAGCTTGAGTGCCGCGGCATCGCGCCGGACTCGATCGACCTCATCCAGGGTTTGCTCGAGCTTGTTGCGGAACGCGGCGGTCTCGCGCGCCGGTTTTTTCAAAACCCCGTTGATGGCCTTCATCGAGGCATCGGTCCGCTGCAGGAAAGCGCTGAAGCGCGCCCCTCCCGCCTGCAAGACGCCGCGCAATATCTCGCCCTGAGTCTGAACTTGTGTCCGCAGATCCTCGAGCTCGCGCTGCTGCTGCTCGCGCGCGGTGATATCGGTCACGCTGACCAGCCACGCGCGTGGTTCGCGGCCCAGGTCGACCGCATGGAATTCGAAGGAGTAGTGCGCCGTCTCGAAAGCGCCGTCGGCATTCGCCAGCCGCACCTCTACGTCCTGCAGCGGATTGTCCTGCAGCGGATTCGACTGTCCGGAGTTGCTCGGGCCAGGGGCATCGAGCAGACGGGTGACGAAGGCGCGGACCACGCTCAGGGTTTTTGCGCTGACCAGCGGGCCGATCAATTTCTCGAAGCTCAAGTTCGTGAAATCCTGGCGGCGAAACAGCGCCGCCAGCGACGCCGATACTTGCGGGAGGATCTTATCCTTGGCATCGAGGAGGAACAGCCCTTGCGCACTGCTTTTCAGGAGTGCATCGGTCAGCCGGTTGCTGGCGCCGATCAAGTCCTGCTTTTCGCGCTCATGACGTTTGACGGAAATGAACATGGATCGACAGGGTGCCAAACGCTTCAGGCGGGAGGATTGATGGCTGTCACAGCCTCAAGTCACCTGGCTGCCGATGCTGCGCCGAGTCACGAGCGCCTGTGACGCAAGTCACATTTCAGACAGACTCAGGCGACAGCCGCCACCAAGGGTCCTAAGTCGGCGAGCAATTCGTCTGCAGATGCGTAGCGGGCGTTTTGCTGCTTCGCCATGAGGCGATCGAGCAGGGGTTGTTGCGCTGCCGTGGCCTCGGGCAGAACGGGCACAGGCCGGCTGGCGTGCTGCGACATGATGGCCACCGCACTGCGGCCGCCGTAGGGTCTCTGGCCGGTCAGCATTTCGTAGAACATGACCCCCAGACTATAGAGATCGGTGCGGGTGTCGACGCGCTGCCCCTGCGCCTGCTCCGGACTGATGTAGTACGGTGATCCGAGCACCTGGCCGACGCCGGTGGTCCCGGCGTCGTCCATCGAGCGCCGCGCCAACCCGAAGTCGATGAGCACCGGCGAATTGTCTTCGCGCAGCATCACGTTCGCGGGTTTGAGGTCGCGATGCAAAATCCCGAACACGTGGATGACGCGCAGCGCTTCGGCGATGGCACGGAGGTAGTACAGGCTCTCGTCCACGCTCAAGGGATTGCGCAGACGGTCGCGCAAGTCGCCGCACGGGAAATATTCCATCGCCAAGTACAAATGGCGGGGCAGGGAACCGAAGTCGTAGATCTCCGCGATGGCGCGGTGCGCGATGCTGGAGATGATCTCGTACTCGCGCTGGAAACGCTCGGCGTCGTCGAGTTCTCTCTGGGATTCGCCGCGGTTCATGACCTTGAGCACCACGTTGCGCCGCAGGCGCTCATTGCGCGCCAGAAAAACCTGCGAGAAATTGCTGGTGGAGAGCTGCTTCACGATGGCATAGCCGGGAACGTCGATGCCTGAATTTTCAGCGTCCGGGCGGTTCAAGGTCTTGGCCGCCTGAGCGGCCGCCTGGCGCTTGGCGCAGGCCTCGGTTATCGCCGCCAGCAATTGATCGCGTGTAATGCGCGCCAGCGGCAGGTAGTCTTTGGCGCCGCTCTTCAGGGCACGCACCGCCGACATTTCGCCGCCGTTCTCGGCGAGCAGAATGCAGTACAATGTGGGATACATCTGCAGCATCCGCGTCATGTGGGCGAGCACGGCGCCGGCGGCCGCCTCCTCCGCGAAGTCGGCTTGCAGGATCACGGCATCCGGTGCGCGCTCCGCGATCATCTGGCCCAAGGAGGCCGACTCCTCGGCCGGCACCGTGGCTACCTGGGCGTCCGGCCAATGGCTGGTGACGTGGTGGGTGAGCCACTGCAGGCGTTTCGAATCGCCCCCCACCACCAACAAGTTTGGACCGGTCGCGTCTGCCATAGATGAGATCTGTTACAAGGATCGCCAGCCTAGCGCGTGAGGGCTTGGGTTGGCCTGTCGGGATTTCACATTTTAGGGGTCCCCCGGCCGATGTTCCCCGGGCGCTCCCAAGCCGTTTGGGGCAAATATTACGGCGCCTGAGCTGGAAAATTGAAACCAAGCCCCTATAGGTGAGTCTCAACGGTATCCGGGCAAATCGCTTCAGAGAGGGCTTATTTCAATGGGAAGTATCAGAACTTGGTCGCTCGCGTTGGTTGCGGGCATCTTCGTTGTGGTCGTCGCTCATCAAGGTTCGAGGGCGGACGTGGGCGCGGCAGGGCCCGGGACCGCGCCTGCCGCCGCGCCGCTTGCGGCGACGCCGGCGCCGGCCTCTGCACGAGTGATCGGACTGCCTGATTTTTCAGGATTGGTCGCCGAGAACGGCGCCGCCGTGGTCAATATCAGCGTTGTCGAGAAGCCGCAGAAAATGGCCGGTCCGGGGAATCCGGGCGAGCCCAGCGACTCCGATGACCCCCTCTCACAGTTCTTCCGGCATTATCAGCTGCCGGCGCCCGGGCATGCACCGCCGGCCCGCGGCATCGGATCGGGATTCATCGTGAGTTCCGACGGCTATGTGCTCACCAACGCGCATGTCGTGGACGATGCGTCCGAAGTGACGGTCAAGCTCACCGATCGCCGGGAGTTCGTGGCGAAGGTGATCGGTGTCGATAAGCGCAGCGATGTGGCGCTGATCAAAATTGCCGCCACCGGCTTGCCCACGGTCCACTTCGGCGATTCCTCGCGCCTCAAGCCCGGTCAATGGGTGGTGGCGATCGGTTCGCCGTTCGGCTTCGAGAACAGCGTCACCGCCGGCGTGGTGAGCGCGACCGCGCGTCCCCTCGATGAAAACTACGTGCCGTTCATTCAGACCGATGCGGCCGTCAATCCGGGCAACTCCGGCGGCCCGCTGTTCAATGTCGACGGTCAGGTCATCGGCATCAACGCGCAGATATACAGCCGCACCGGCGGCTTCATGGGCATGTCCTTCGCCATCCCCATCGATCTGGCCTTGAACGTCAAGAATCAGCTGTTGACGAAGGGCAAGGTGAGCCGCAGCCGCATCGGCGTCGGCGTACAAGACGTCAATCAGAAGCTGGCGCAGAGCTTCGGCCTGGGCACGCCGCATGGCGCGCTCATCAGTTCCGTGGAGCCCAAGAGTCCCAGCGAGCGCGCGGGGCTGAAGCCGGGGGATGTCATTACCAGCGTCAACGGCCACTATATCGACCATTCCTTCGATTTGCCGACGATCATTGCGGATATTCCGCCGGGCAACGTGGCGCACATCGGGATCTGGCACGACCACAAGTCCGACACGGTGGACGTGAAAACCGTGCTGCTGGACGAAGAGCCCGCCCGGACGGCGCACAGCGAGAGCGATGAGGGCGGCGGCAAGTTAGGGCTTGCCGTCCGGCCGCTCGACCCCAAGGAGCAGCAGCAGCTGCACACGCGCGGCCGGCTGCTCGTCGAAGATGTTTCAGGTCCGGCCCTGGCCGCCGGGCTGCAGGCGGGCGATGTGGTGCTGGGGGTCAATGGAGCGGGCGTCTCCTCGGTGGCGGACCTCAAGCGTGAGGTGGCGCGGGCGGGGCACAGCGTCGCCTTGCTGATTCAGCGCGACGAGGCCCAGATTTATGTTCCCGTCGACATAGGGTGACGGATCAGGCCTAATCGCGGGCGTGCAAACCGCCACCCCCTTGTTTTCCAGCCTCGAGCAGAACCCCGCCGGCGCGCAGCCGGCGCGGTTTCTGCCGACCAGCCGTGCCGAAATGGACGTTCTCGGCTGGGAGCGCTGCGACATCATCATCGTCACCGGCGATGCCTACGTGGATCATCCCAGCTTCGGCATGGCCATCATCGGCCGATTGCTCGAGGCGCAGGGGTTCAAGGTGGGCATCATTGCCCAGCCCGATTGGCACGGCACGCGGGATTTCGAGGCCTTGGGGAGCCCGCGCCTGTTTTTCGGCGTGACCGGCGGCAACATGGATTCGATGGTGAACCGCTACACCTCCGATCGGCGGGTGCGCAGCGACGATGCCTATACGCCCGGAGGGCAGGGCGGCAAGCGCCCGGATCGCTGCGTCATCGTCTATTCACAGCGGATTCGCGAGTCCTACAAAACCGCGCCCATCGTGGTCGGCGGCATCGAGGCGAGCCTGCGGCGCATTGCGCATTTCGACTATTGGTCGGAGCAGGTGCGCCGCTCGGTATTGGTGGACTCGAAGGCGGATCTTCTGGTGTATGGCAACGCGGAGCGCCAAATCGGCGCGATTGCGCGGCGGCTGGATGCCGGCGAAACCATAGGCGACATCACTGATTTGCGCGGTACGGCGTATCTGCGCCGCGGCATGCCGGCGGGCTGGGTGGAAATCGATTCGAGCGAGTTGGACGCCCCGGGCCCCCTGAATCCGCCCGTCGATCCGTACGCGAGCGAGGAGGAGCGCCGGACGGCGAATGCTCCGGCCGTCGACGCGCGAGCCGCCGCGCCCGCGGAAACAGTGGTCAAATTTTATCGGAAGGTGCCCAACGCGCAGCGCGACCACAGCGTCATCCGTCTACCGTCCTTCGAACAGGTGAGCGGGGACGCCGTCCTGTATGCGCATGCATCGCGCATTTTGCACCTGGAGTCGAATCCCGGAAACGCGCGCGCGCTCGTGCAGCGCCACGGCAACTTGGAGCTGTGGTTGAATCCTCCGCCGATTCCGTTGAGCACGTCCGACATGGACGCGATTTACGAACTGCCGTACGCGCGCCGGCCGCACCCCGCATACGGCGCGGCGAAAATTCCCGCCTATCACATGATTCGATTTTCAGTGTCGATTCAACGCGGCTGTTTCGGTGGCTGTACTTTCTGCTCGATTACCGAGCACGAGGGCCGGATCATCCAGAGCCGCTCCGAAGATTCGGTGATCCGGGAAATCGAAACCATCCGCGATCAGGTGCCGGGTTTCACGGGAGTGATTTCCGATCTCGGCGGACCGACCGCGAATATGTACCGCCTCCACTGCAAGAGCCCCGCCATCGAGTCTGCGTGCCGGCGGCCGTCCTGTGTGTTTCCGGGCGTGTGCCCGAATCTCAATACCGATCACGCGCCGCTCATCAGTCTCTACCGCCGGGCGCGGACGTTGAAGGGCGTCAAGAAAGTGTTGATCGCCTCGGGCGTGCGCTACGACCTCGCGATCGAATCGCCCGAGTACGTCCGGGAGCTCGCCACCCATCATACCGGCGGGTATCTCAAGATCGCGCCCGAGGCCATCGGCGAGGGCCCGCTGTCGAAGATGATGAAGCCCGGCGTCGGCGCGTACTACCGGTTCAAGGAATTATTCGACAAGTACTCGAAGGAAGCGGGCAAGGAGCAATACCTGATTCCCTACTTCATCGCGGCTCACCCGGGCACCCGCGATCAAGACATGCTCGAGCTTGCGCTGTGGCTGAAGAAGAACAGCTTTCGCGCCGATCAGGTGCAGGCATTCCTGCCCTCGCCGATGGCCACCGCCACCGCGATGTATCACTCGGGGAAGAACCCGCTCAAGCGCATCACTCGTGCGAGCGAGGAGGTCGTGGTACCGAAGGGGATCAAAGTGCGCCGCCTGCACAAGGCCTTCCTGCGATATCACGATCCGGAGAATTGGCCCGTGCTGCGCGATGCGCTGAAGCGCATGGGCCGCGCGGACTTGATCGGCAACGGGCGGCACCATCTGATTCCGGCGTACCAACCCGTGGGGCTCAAAGTCCGGGGCGGGGCGATGCGTCCGGCACCGGCGCTGCCCTTTCGAACCCAGCACACGGGCCTGCCCAAATCGGGGCGGGCCCACGGCGGCAAGCCCGGCGCCGGCGCAGAAACCGGGAGGCGGCGGGGCCGGCCCTAGGAGCCTGTCTGACAGGCTCGAAGCGAACGGAATTGCTTGCTAGCCTCCCTGCGGTGCGATTAAAGTTCCGGGCTGCCTAGCGGTTTCCCGCCGCAATTCATCAACTTATATGGTTAGGGAGCGATAAGAACGCCCTTAAGGTTACGGGCGCGTGTGAAGCATGGACAAGTGGATCGTACATAAATTTGGGGGTTCCAGCGTCGCCGACGCCGGCTGTTTCCGCCGCGTCGCTGAAATCGTCGAGGCATCGCCCAATCCGCGCGAAGCGGTGGTGTTGTCCGCCTGCCGCGGCGTGACGGACGCACTGCTCGGCTTGGTGACGCTGGCGGAAACGCCCGACGCCTATTTTCCGTCGGCCATCGAGGCACTCAAGAAGCGCCACGTCGAGCTGGCCCGGAGCCTCGTCTCCAAGGCGGCGTGCGATACCTATCGCGAGCAGCTGGAGCGGGATTGCCGCGACATCGCCGGCATGCTGCAGACCGTGCGCCTCATTCGCTCGTCGACCTACTCGATGCGCGACGTGATCTCCGGCTACGGCGAGATCTGGTCCACGCGCCTGTTTGCGCCGTTCCTCCGCGAGCGGGGCCGCATCAAGGGCGACGTCCTGTGGATCGACGCCCGCGAAGTCGTGATCGTCGAATGGGGCTCGCTCGGGCCCGCGGTTCAATGGGCGGTGAGCGAGGCGAATCTTCGGCGTCTGGTGCCGCCGGGGTTCACCGGCCGTCTGATCGTGACCGGTTTCGTCGCGACCACGGTCAAGGGCATTCAGACGACCCTGGGCCGCAACGGCAGTGATTTCTCCGGCTCCATCTTCGGCGCCCTGCTCGACGCGGCGGAAATCATCATCTGGACGGACGTCGACGGCGTGCTGTCGGCCGACCCGCGGCTGGTGCCGAACGCAGAGGTCATCGATCAGCTGTCGTACAACGAGGCCATGGAGCTCGCGTACTTCGGAGCCAAGGTGATCCACCCGCAGACCATGGAACCGGCGGTCGCGCGCGATATTCCCATCTTCATCCGCAATACTTTTGCACCGCAAAAGCGCGGCACCCTGATTTGCGCGAACCCCGTATCGGCGCTCAAGGTCAAGGGCATCACGACCATCGACCCGGTCGCGCTGGTGAACCTCGAGGGCGCGGGCATGATCGGGGTTCCGGGTACCGCGCACCGCTTATTTGGTGCGCTGCGTGATTCCGGCATCTCGGTGATCTTGATCTCCCAGGGCAGCTCGGAGCATTCGATTTGCTTCGCCATTCCGGAGGCGCAGGCGGTGCGCGCCGAGGAGGCCGTGCGGCGCGCCTTCGATGCGGAACTGCGCGACGGACAAATTCAGCGCGTGGAAGTCGAATTGGGGATGAGCATTCTGGCGGTGGTGGGCGACGGCATGGCCGGCGCGCACGGTGTCGCGGCGAACGTATTCAGCTCGCTGGGCGACGCGGCCATCAGCGTGCGGGCGATCGCCCAGGGCGCCTCGGAACGCAATATCTCGGTGGTGGTGGACGGCAAGGTGGGCGCCAAGGCGCTGCGCGCGGTGCATGCCGCCTTTTACCTGTCGCCGAACACCCTGTCGATCGGCTTGATCGGCGCCGGCACCGTGGGCCGCGTGCTGCTGGCGCAGATCCAGACGCAGATCGAACGTTTGCGCGCGCTGAATCTGGATTTGCGGGTGCGCGGAATCGCGACGTCCAAACGCATGCTGCTGGAACAGACGGCGGTCGATCTGGATCGTTGGGCGGAACGCCTGGCCGAGGCGGGAGAACCGCTGGATCTCGAGAAATTCGCCGCTCACGTGCAGGCGGACTACATACCGCACACGGTCATCATCGATTGCACGGCCAGCGCCGATGTCGGCATGAACTACGTGGCCTGGTTGAAGCGCGGCATACATATCGCAACGCCCAACAAGAAGGCGAACAGCGGCGCGCTGCCGTATTACCGTGCGTTGCAGGAGGCGGGCCGTGCGGCGGGCACGCATTATCTGTACGAAGCCACGGTGGGCGCGGGCCTGCCCATCATCCAGACCCTGCGCGACCTGCGCGAAACCGGCGATGAGATCACCCGCATCGAGGGCATATTCTCGGGCACGCTGGCTTACTTGTTCAATGTGTTCGACGGCCGCGAGGCGTTTTCGTCGATCGTGCGGTCCGCCAAGGCGAAAGGGTACACCGAGCCCGATCCGCGCGACGATCTGTCGGGCATGGACGTCGCCCGCAAGCTCATCATCCTGGCCCGCGAAATGGGCCTGACCTTGGAGATGGCGGACGTGCAGGTGGAAGGGCTGGTGCCGAAGGAACTCGAGAAGTGCAGCGTCGACGAATTCATGGCGCGCCTCCCGGAATTCGATGCCGCAATGGCGACGATGTTGAGGAGTGCGCGCGAGAAAAACGAAGTGCTGCGCTACGTCGGCCGGGTCGATCAGGATGGCAAGGCCACCGTGGGATTGATGCGCCTCGACTCCAGGCACGCCTTCGCTAATATTGCACTCACGGACAATGTCGTGCGATTCGCGACTCGCCGGTACTGCGACAATCCGTTGATCGTACAGGGGCCCGGAGCGGGTCCCGAGGTGACGGCCGCCGGCGTCTTCTCGGATCTATTGCGTCTATCGGCCTATCTCGGGGCACACCTCTAATGCTTACCGATGTCACTGCTTTCGCGCCGGCCACCGTTGCCAATGTGGGAATAGGCTTCGATATTCTGGGACACACGGTGGAGGCTGTCGGCGACAAAGTACGCCTGCGCCGGATCGACCAGCCGGGGGTGCACATTCGCTCGATTACCGGGATCGCAGGCGAGTTGCCGGTCAACCCTGCGCACAATACCGCGGGGCGCGCGGTCCAGGCCATGCATGCGGAACTTGGGCTGGATTTCGGCTTTGAAATGGATATCGAAAAGGGTATTCCGCTCGGGTCCGGTCTCGGGGGATCGGCGGCTTCCGCGGTGGCCGCGGTGGTGGCCGCGAATGCCCTGCTGCGCGCGCCGCTGCCGCGGCTGCAGCTGCTCAAGTACGCCATGGAGGGCGAGATCGTCGCAAGCGGCTCCGCGCACATCGACAATATCGCCCCTTGCCTGTTCGGCGGATTGACTCTCACGGTCGGCATCGATCATCCGCGGGTGAAGCAGATTCCCGTTCCGCCCTCGCTGCGCTGTGTTCTGGCGCATCCGCACATGTATCTCGGGACGCGCGAGGCGCGCGCCATTCTCAAGACCGATGTCACTCGCTCGGATTTCGTGTGGGCCAGCGCCAATCTGGCGGGATTCATCAGCGGCTGCTATTCGAACGATCTGGATATGATCCGCGATTCCTTCAACGACGTGATCATCGAGCCGCAGCGGCATTCGTTGATTCCGGGGTTCAAAGACGTGCAGCGCGACGCCATGTCGGCCGGGGCGCTGGGATGCTCCATCTCCGGCGCGGGGCCGACGGTGTTTGCTTGGGCGGAGATCCAATATGCCGAGGCGGTGCGCGGCGCCATGGTGGCCGCCTTCGCCGCCCACGGCCTACAGTCGGACTCCTGGATTTCCGGAATGGAGAACTACGGGGCGAGAGTGGTGAAGGCCTGATGTCAGACCTCGAGTTCGTGAGCACGCGCGGGGCGGCGCCGAACGTTTCCTTGAGCGAAGCCATCGCGACAGGGTTGGCGCCCGACGGCGGCTTGTATATACCGGCACGCTTGCCGGCGGCGGATCCGGCCGGTGTCGCCGGACTCTCGAGATTGCCGGACGTGGCGCGCGCGGCGCTCGCGGGGTTCTTCGCCGGCGACCGGCTACAGCCCGTGCTCGGCGAGATTGCGGATGCCGCGCTGGATCTGGCCGCTCCGACGACTGCCGTCCGGGGCTGCCCGGATCCCTTGTTCGCGCTCGAGCTCCATCATGGACCGACCGCCGCGTTCAAGGACTTTGGCGCACGCTTCTTGGCCGAGAGCCTGCAGCGCCTGGAAGGCCGGGCGCCGCAGCCCCTGACCATCTTGGTGGCGACATCGGGCGACACCGGAGGCGCAGTGGCCGCGGCCTTCCACAAGCGGCCGTGGGTCCGCGTAGTGATCCTGTACCCGGCGGGCCTCGTGAGTCCGCGGCAGGAACAACAGCTGACGTGCTGGGGGGAGAATGTCGCTTCGCTGCGGATCGCCGGCACTTTCGATGATTGTCAGCGGTTGGTGAAGGAGGCATTCAGTGATCCGGCGCTGACTCGCAGGCACCGGTTCAGTTCCGCCAACAGCATCAATATCGGCCGCTTGTTGCCGCAGATGGTCTATTACGTGGCGTCGAGTCTCGACGTGGAACGCCGCACCCGCTCCAAGGCGTCCTACATCATTCCGGCGGGCAATCTCGGCAATGCCTTCGCTGCGGTGTGGGCTCGCGCCCTGGGGTTCCCCATCGCGCGCATCGTTCTCGCGCACAATATCAATCGCACCGTGCCTGATTTTCTGAAGACCGGAATCTGGCAGCCGCGGCCCAGCGTCGCGACGCTGGCCTCGGCCATGGATGTCGGGAACCCCAGCAATATGGAGCGCATGCGGGCGCTCTATCCCAGTGTCCGCGAAATACGCGAACAATTGAGCGCCGACAGTGTCGATGACGCTACAATCCGAACTCGCATCGGAGAGGATTTCATGCGGTATGGACGCGAATGGTGCCCGCACACGGCGACCGCGGCGGAAGTCTATGGCCGCTTGAGTGAGACCGAACGCCGCTCGCCCTGGGTCGTGGTTGCCACGGCGCACCCCGCGAAGTTCAATGAAATCGTGGAGCCCATCATCGGCAGACCGGTCATGGTTCCCGCAAGCCTGAATCGGTTGCTGAATCTACCGCAGCACGCCGTGGATTTGCCGCCAACGCTCGAGGCTCTGGCCGCGGCGCTCGAATGACCAGCATTGGAACAGACCCGGAATGGATTGCGATAGGCTTGGGTGCATTGCTGCTGCTCGGCGGCGGCTATTGGGGTCTGCGCGCGTATCAGCGCAGGGCGCGGCGCCGCGCCTTGCTGGCGCGCTTGGAACGGGTCGCGTTCGCGGCGGCACACCAGGTGCTCGTTCCCGACGGCATGGGCGGGTTCATCCATATCGATCATTTGCTGCTCACGCCCCGCGGCGTATTGGTGCTGGATACTCGCCGCGTCGCCGGACTGATCTTCGGCGGAGATCAGATGAGCGACTGGACCGTCATGGGCCGGGGGCGGCGCTACACTTTCGACAACCCGCAGCCGGCGCTGTATGACCGAATCGCGGCGGTGAAAGCGCTGGTTGGAGACGTGCCGGTCGAAGGACGCCTGTTGTTTTCGAACGCCGGAAAATTCACCAAGGGATTTCCGAAGTGGGTACTGATGCTGGACGGCATCGAAGTGGAGTTTCCGGCCGTCGATCGGGGCATGCGGTCATCGCCGGCGTTTGCCCACTTCACGGAGGCGTGGGGTGGGCTGGTCAGGCAATTGCGGCCGAGCCCGCACCTGTTCACCAGTCTTTGACCAACCCGAAGAACAGGGTGGCGTTGCGCGTGGTCGATTCGGCCACGCTCTCGGGAGTCTCGCCGCGCAAATGCGCGACGGCGCGCGCGATGTGCGGAAGAAAGCAGGGCTCGTTGCGCCGCGATTTAGGGCGCGGGAGGAGATCGCGAGGCAATAGGTAGGGAGAATCCGTTTCCACCATCAGCCGATCGGCCGGGATATGAGGCACGGATTCGCGCAAGGTTTGCCCGCGTCGCTCGTCGTTCACCCAGCCCGTCACTCCGATATGCAGATCGAGCGCCAGATAGTCCTCGAGCTCGGATCTGCCTCCCGTGAAGCAATGCGCAACGCCGCCGCAGAGGACGCTGCGAAAATCCCTGAGGATGGCCGTAAAATCACCGTGTGCATCGCGTTGATGAAGAAAGACCGGCTTGCGCGCCGCGGACGCGAGCTCCAGCTGCGCGACAAAGGCTGCACGCTGCGCGCACCTAGGCGAGAAATTACGGTAATAGTCCAGGCCGCATTCGCCGACCGCAACCACCTCCGGCCGGCGCAGGAGGCCGGACAACTCGCCGCGCCGCGCCGTGTCGAAGCTCTGTGCATGATGAGGGTGTACGCCGGCGGTGCTGGACAAACGAGCCGGGTGTGCGGCTGCGAGCGCCGCCGCCTGGATGGAACTCGCCACATCGGCGCCGGTGACGACCTGACGGCGCACGCCGGCCTCGAGCGCGCGGGCCATCACCGCGTCACGATCGTGTGCAAAGCTGTCGTGGGTGAGATTCGACCCAATATCGATTAGTGATATCTTCATACCGCCATTGTAATCGCGGGCGCCGGCGCCCAAGGGCGTGAGGGAGCTGATAAATGCTGGTTGCCAGGCATCTCATGGTGTGGGCACTGCTGTCGTGGGCGGCGGCGGCGTGGGCGCAACAAGGCGGCGACTACCAAGCGCAAATCCTCTATGCGTATCAGACCGAGGATACCAACAGCCTGGCGAATTTGAGTCAGGATTTGACCGCGCGGGTCAAGGAGGACGGGAACGACGCGTCGCTGCGGTATCACTTGGCCCACGCGCAGTACCGCCGGGGACTGCTCGCCGGGACCCCACGTGCTCATGAGGCGGAGACTGCATTCGCAGACTGCATCGACCAGCTGAAGCCCGTACTGTCGCAAGATGTCAAGTCAGTCGAGGCCCTGGTCCTGCAGTCCGCCTGCTACGCGGGCCTCGCCGACCGTCGAAAGATGGAGTCGGTCCTGCTGCGAGCGCGGTCGGACGAGCGGCTCAACGCCGCGCTCAAGCTCGCGCCGCGCAATCCGCGCGCGGTGCTTCTGTCGAGCATGGACGGATTGGCCCGCGCGAAACCCGGCACCGCCGAGCGGCAGCATGCGTTCGCGCAGCTGCAGCTTGCCGTGCAATTATTCGATGAGTCCTCCGCCACGAGCATCGACACACCCGGTTGGGGACATGCCGAGGCGTACTTGGCTCTTGGACGGGAACTGCAGGCGCGCGGCGATCAATTGGGGGCCCGCAATTGGATCGAGAAATCCCTGATCGCCGCGCCCGACTACAAGGCCGCACAGCGGCAGTTGGCGCTGTTGACTCACCATTGAGCGCGAGCGCCGCCGTCCGCGAACCTGGTATGATTCGGCGCGATGAAGCCACAAGGCACGCAGTTATCGCTGTTCGAGACTCGCAGCTCCAGCGACCCATTTGCCGTCCGGGTCAGTCCGCGTGCGCGGCGGCTGACGGCGCGCGTGCACGTCGGCGGCCGCGTGGAAATCGTCGTGCCCGTGGGCGTCAACGCCCATACGGTGCGTGATTTCGTCCATCGATTCACGCCGTGGATCGATCGCAAGGTCGCCGCCATGCAATGTTTCGCCGCGCCCACTGAGCCGGTGCCGGGGACCGTGGAGTTTGCGCTCACGGATGAGAAGTTCGCGGTGGATTGGCGCAGGGGATCGAAGCGCGGCCTCGAGCAAACGGCGGATCGGATCGAAGTCCACGCCTCCGATGAACGCGGAGCGCGCGAGCTGCTCCAGGGTTGGCTCAAGCGGGCCGCGTATGACCGGTTGGCCCCACGGTTGCTGCAATTGGCGAGCGAACTGAATTATCCGGTGGCGCGCGTGTCCATTCGCTGTCAACGAACCCGCTGGGGCAGTTGCTCGACGCGCGGCACGGTCACCTTGAATTGCTCCCTGCTTTTCTTGAGTTTGGAGGTCGTTCGCTATCTGTTCGTGCATGAGCTGGCGCATACCAAGCATATGAATCACTCGCCCAATTTCTGGCGCCTGGTGGAAAGAATCGAGCCGGACTACCGGCGCTTGGACCGTACCTTGCTCGCCGGCTGGCGAACGGTGCCCGGCTGGGTCTTCAAGACTTGAATATGGAAAAACCCACACCCACACCCAGGCCGTTCGTCGATTTGAGCGACGAGCAGGTGCATTGGGACCTCGGCGAGTCCCTGAGCTATTCGCAGTACCTCAATCTCGACAAGCTGTTGGATGCGCAGCATCCGCTGTCCTACCAGCACGACGAAATGCTGTTCATCGTCATTCATCAGGTCTCGGAGCTGTGGATGAAATTGTGCCTCCATGAACTCAACGCGACCGTCGACTGCGTGCGGCGCGATGACTTGGGCCCGACATTCAAGATGCTGGCGCGCGTCTCGACGATTCAACAACAATTGCTGCAATCCTGGGATGTGTTGGCCACGATCACCCCCTACGACTATTCGGCTTTCCGCAACACCTTGGGGAAGTCTTCGGGTTTTCAATCGCCCCAGTACCGGATGCTGGAATTCCTCATCGGCAACAAGAATGCCGATACCATCAAGGTGTTTCGCGGCGACCCTCGAGCCTACGAGATGCTCGAGCGAGCGTTGCGCGCGCCCAGCCTGTACGACGAGGTGCTGCGCCTGCTGAGCCGCCGCGGCCTCGACGTGCCGCCGGAGGCGATCGACCGCGATTTCACGCTGCCCTACCAGGCCAGCAAACAGGTGGCGGCTGCGTGGCTCAGCGTCTATCACAACTCCGTCAAGGAATGGGATCTATACGAGCTGGCGGAACGCTTGGTGGACCTGGATTACAAGTTTCAGTTGTGGCGGTTCGCCCACGTCAAAACGGTCGAGCGCATCATCGGCTACAAGAGAGGCACGGGCGGAACGGGCGGCGTGTCGTATTTGACCAAGGCCCTGGAGCTCAAATTCTTCCCCGAGCTTTGGACCATCAGAACGTCCATGTAGGGCATCAGTGACCAAATTCCAAGATCAACTGCAGAACGTCAATGTCGCGTCCAGCGAGCTCCTGGCGACGCCCGAAGAAGTCAAACGGCGGCTGCCGCTCACGACGCGCGCGGCGGAAACGGTGTTCAAGTCCCGCGAAATCGTGCGGGCGATATTGGAGCGGCGCGATCCGCGCCTTTTCGTGGTGGTCGGTCCCTGCTCGATACACGACGTGGTCGCGGCCCGCGAATATGCCGCGCGCCTCGAGGCGCTGGCGGCGCAGGTCGAATCCACGCTGTTGCTCATCATGCGTGTGTACTTCGAAAAGCCCCGCACCACCGTGGGTTGGAAGGGATTGATCAACGATCCGGACTTGGATGATTCCTTTCACATCGAAAAGGGCATTCTCTTGGCGCGCGAGCTGCTGCTCTACGTCGCCGAGCTGGGGTTGCCTGCGGGCACCGAAGCGCTCGATCCCATCATGCCGCAGTATCTATCCGAGCTCATCACCTGGACGGCCATCGGCGCCCGCACCACCGAGTCGCAGACGCATCGGGAAATGGCGAGCGGCCTGTCGACGCCGGTCGGCTTCAAAAACGGCACCGACGGATCGCTCGCCACCTCGATCAACGCCCTGCAGTCGGTGCGGCATCCGCACCATTTTCTCGGCATCACGCAGCAGGGGCAGTCGGCGGTGTTTCGTACGCGCGGCAATGCGCATGCACACCTGGTGCTGCGCGGCGGCGGCGGCCGGGTCAACTACGACGCCGTGAGCATTGCCCTGGCGGAACGCGAGCTGGCCGCGGCCGAGCTGCCGGCCGCCGTGGTGGTCGATTGCAGCCACGGCAACTCCAACAAGGACCCGAGCCTGCAGCCCCAGGTGGCCGAAAACTGCATCGCTCAAATAGTCGACGGCAACCGCTCGATCGTCGGGCTCATGCTCGAGAGCCATTTGAAAGGGGGGAAGCAGACCATCCCGAAGGACTTGGGCACGCTCGAATACGGGATGTCCATCACCGATCCCTGCATCGACTGGCAAACCACCGAGAGCTTGCTGCTCAAGGCGCACCGGTCCTTGCAAGGCGTGCGACGCTGACGCGTGCGAGCGTCTGGCGGTTTTTCCAAAGACGATATCCGAGCAGCAGCGTGAGGCCGCAGACGTACAGCAGGGGCTCGCGTATGTCCTTTTTCACCTGCCACCAGAAGTGCCAGACGCCGAGGATGGCGATCAGGTAGACCAGGCGGTGCAGGCGCGTCCAGCGCCTTCCCAAGCGACGCTGTGCCTTGTTGGTGGACGTGACCGCCAAGGGAATCAACAGCAGCAATCCCAGCATGCCGATGGTGATGTAGGGCCGTTTGACGATGTCCTGCCACAGCGCGCCAAGCTTGCCGCTCTGATCGAGCAGCAGGTACACCGAGAAGTGCAGCAGCACGTAGAAGAACGCGAATAACCCGAACATCCGGCGAAACCGCAGCCAGATAGTCCAGTGCGTGAGGTCCCTGAGCGGGGTCATGCACAGGGTGATCATCACGAAGTTGAGTGTCCATCGGCCGCAGGTATGCAGCATGAGTTTGACCGGGTCGGCGCCCAGCGAGATGTCTCCTATGTGCGCCACGCCGGTGGCATTCAGCGCGCCTGCGGTCAAGTGCAGAGCCGGGATCAAGCATGCCAGAAACACCAGCGGCTTCAGCACCCAGCGAATCTGCCACATCAAAAATATTTCCGCAGATCCATGCCGCTGTAGAGGCTGGCCACCTGCTCGGCGTAGCCATTGAAGGGAAGGGTGGGCCGCCGCGGGCCGAATGCACTCGAGCCGATGTGCCGTTCGCTGGCCTGGCTCCAGCGAGGATGGTCGACGGCCGGATTGACGTTGGCAAAAAAACCATACTCATTCGACGCCGCGCCCGCCCAGGTGGTACGCGGCGCGCGCTCCGTGAATTTGATGCTGACGATGGCCTTGATGCCCTTGAAGCCGTACTTCCAGGGAACGATCAACCGCAGCGGCGCGCCGTTCTGATTCGGCAGCACCTTGCCGTACAGCCCGACCGCCATGAGCGTCAGGGGATGCATGGCCTCATCCATGCGCAGTCCCTCGACGTAGGGCCATTCGAGCACGGACGTATGTTGACCGGGCATTTGCTTCGGATCGTACAGGGTCTTGAACTCGACGAACTTCGCCTTGGATGTGGGTTTGAAGCGCTTGAGCAAATCGCCCAGCGGGAAGCCGACCCAAGGTACGACCATCGACCAGGCTTCCACGCAGCGCAGCCGGTAAACTCGCTCTTCCAAGGGATGCGGTTTGAGTATGTCTTCCAGGCTGAAGGTTCCCGTCACTTCGGCCTCGCCGCCGACGGTGACGTTCCAGGGCTGGGTGCGAAATTTCTGTGCGTTCTCCGAGGGATCGGATTTATCCGTTCCGAATTCGTAGTAATTGTTGTAGGTGCTGATGTCGCGGTACGCGTTGGGCGCGTCTGTAACGCTCAGGGCGGCATTGCGCACGTAGCTGAGCGCGCCCGCCGGCTGCGCGAATGCCGCACGGCCGAATCCGCCGATGCTTTGCACGGCCGCAACACCTAAGCCGCCGGCGAGCAGGGCACGCCGCGACAAGTACCGGTCGTACGGAGTGATGTCGGACGGCCGGATCTTGGCCGAATCTGTCGATCTTTTGCGCATGGCTCCTCTCAGCTGTCCAAAGTATGCATCTAGATCAATAGACCGGTCGACCGCGGTGATTGTTTCGGCTCCCGCGGGTTTAAGTCCAGTTGGAGGCGGGTATGCCCGATTGCCCCGCCAGGGCGCGTGCGGCGGCATTGGCGTTTACCAACAGCGCGCGATCGGCGTGCCGCATGTGGTCCAAGTCGGAGGCACTGTTGCCATAGGCCACTATCGGCAAATCGGGGTATTGCGTGCGCAGCCAGGTGAGGCAGCGCAGTTTTTCGGCGCCGCGGCGATTCGCGGTTTTCAGCGTGCCCGCCAGGCGGTCCCCCTGCCATTCGACCTCCGTGCACAACGTGCGTTCGAAGCCCAACGCGCGGCCGATGCGGGGCACGTATAAATCCGGGCTGGCCGACAGCAGGACCAGGTGATCGCCCGCCTCGCGATGCGCTTCGAGCATGGCGAGCCCGGCCAGTCTGAATCGGTGGCGGGGCTTCAACGTGTCCACGAAAGAGTCGGCGCAGGC
>DASWEO010000164.1:0-2656 GCA_036394715.1 Steroidobacteraceae bacterium | reverse complement strand
AGATCGACTCCATGAGGCGTGAACACATCCTGCGGCAACCAGCACGCGCCGCGGCTGCGGTCCTCCCACACGTCCTTGAGAATATTCGTCATCTGCAGTCCCTGGGCAAAGGACGCCGCGATGGCGGACAGCGCGGGGCGGTGGCGGGCGATTTCCGGGGAATAGTCACAGAAGAGATCGGTGAGCATTTCGCCCACGACGCCGGCCACGTAGTAGCAATAGTCATCCAGGTCGCTCGAACGGGCGAGTCCCCTGAGGCTGGCGCTGAACTGGAAGCGCGGCATGCCATGACACATGAGCTCGACGCAGCGTCGAATCGCGGCCCGCTGCGGCTCGTTGAGACGTGCCATGACTGCGAGGACGCGCTCCATGTTGCTGACGAGGTCGCGCTCCGTCGCCAGGGTCCGGTCCGTCAGCCGCCCCTCGATTTCCCGCGCCAGGAGCGCCGGATCCCCGCGGCCGACCAATAGCGCGCTGAAGCGTTGCAGGAAGGCCAACGTTTCGGGCGGAGACAGCGCCGGCTCGTCCTCGATGGTATCCGCAATTCGGCAGAGCAAATAGGCGCAGGTCACCGCAGTGCGCAGGCCCTCCGGGAGCTGCGGGATGGTCAGCGCAAAGGTGCGTGAGACGTGCGGGAGAATCTGGTCTTGATAGACTTCATCTGAACTGACGGAATCCATAAGGACGGTATCTCGGAAACTGCTAAGAATAGCATCATGTCAGCGGGCCGGGCTTGAGGCAAATTTACAACATCGTGTGCGTTCGTTGCCACGAACCCCGCTCGGCAGTATAAACTGCCGCAGATGAGTACTCCGCACAACGACTATCCGCTGCTCGAGTCCATCGGTACACCGGCGGATCTCAGAAGCCTGCCGACCGCGAAGCTGGGGGAGCTGGCCCAGGAATTGCGCCAGTTCCTGATCCACAGTGTCAGCACCCGGGGGGGACATTTTGCCGCAGGCCTGGGCACGGTGGAACTCACGATTGCCCTGCACTACGTGTTCAATACCCCCTATGACCGGCTTGTCTGGGACGTAGGCCACCAGGCCTACCCGCACAAGGTGCTGACGGGCCGCCGCGATCGGCTCCATACGATCAAGCAGCACGAGGGTCTCGCCCCTTTTCCGACTCGCGCCGAAAGCGACTACGACACTTTCGGCGTTGGGCACTCCAGCACCTCGATCAGCGCGGCATTGGGCATGGCCGTCGCAGCAGCGCAACGCGGAGAGAATCGCCGCGCCGTGGCCATCATCGGCGACGGCGCTTTGACCGCCGGCATGGCCTTCGAGGCGCTCAACCACGCCGGTTCACTGCCGACGGATCTCTTGATCGTTCTCAACGACAATGACATGTCGATTTCCGAGAACGTCGGCGCCCTGTCCAACTATCTGGCCCGCGCCTTGTCGGGACGCATGTATTCGCACCTGCGCGAAAGCGGCAAGAAGGTCTTGCGCCAGATGCCCACGGTATGGGAACTCGCGCGCCGCTCGGAGGAACACCTGAAGGGCATGGTGCTCCCCGGAACACTGTTCGAGGAAATGGGATTCAACTACATCGGCCCCATCGACGGGCATGATGTCAAAGCCCTGGTCAGCACCCTGCGCAATCTGCAGCAGCTGCGCGGACCGCAGTTTTTGCACGTCGTTACGCGCAAGGGTAAAGGCTACGCGCCCGCGGAAGCGGACCCCATCAAGTGGCATGGACCGGGGCCGTTCGATCCGGCGAGCGGCATGATCTTCAAGGAAGCGAGCACGGGACCGACCTACTCGCAGATCTTCGGCAAGTGGCTGTGCGACATGGCCGAACGCGACCCCACCGTGGTGGGGATCACGCCGGCGATGCGCGAAGGATCCGGCCTGGTCGAATATTCGAAACGATTCCCGGCGCGCTACTACGACGTCGCGATCGCCGAGCAGCACGCGGTCACTTTCGCGGCCGGACTCGCGGCCGAAGGACTCAAGCCCGTGGTCGCGATCTATTCGACCTTCCTCCAGCGCGCCTACGATCAGCTCGTTCACGACGTCGCCCTGCAGAATCTGCCGGTGATATTCGCCGTGGACAGAGCGGGGCTCGTCGGCAGCGACGGCGCGACCCATCAGGGCAGCTACGATCTGACGTTTTTGCGCTGTATCCCCAACATGGTGATCATGGCGCCGGCGGACGAGAACGAGTGCCGCGATATGCTGTACACGGCGACCACGCTGTCTTCACCGTCGGCGGTGCGATACCCGCGCGGCACGGGATCCGGCGTTGCCTTGAGCGCGGAGATGACCGCGCTTCCCGTGGGACACGGTCAAGTGAGGCGCGAAGGGCGCAGTGGATTGGCGATTCTCGTATTCGGCACGCTGCTCGAATCGGCCCGCAAGATCGCCGAGCGCCTGGACGCCACGCTGGTCAACATGCGCTTCGTCAAACCACTCGATGAGAGACTCGTGATGTCGCTGGCCGCGCGTCACCAGGCCATCGTCACCATCGAAGAGAATGCCATCATGGGTGGGGCGGGCTCAGGCGTCGGCGAGCTGCTCGCCGCCGAAGGCGTGCTGCTGCCGCTGCTCCACATCGGCATACCCGACCGCTTCATCGAGCACGGTTCACGCGACACCTGTCTCGCGGCGGCCGGCCTCGACCATGCCGGGCTCACCGCAAGCGTCGAGCA
>DASWEO010000163.1:0-2389 GCA_036394715.1 Steroidobacteraceae bacterium | reverse complement strand
TGGGAGGCGCCATGAACCCCGTCGGGCTGCCATTTCGATCGCGGATCAGGGATCGGCTCACCGCCGTCGATCGAGTATCGATAGCCGTGGGCGAGGACAGAGTCGTCGACTTCGATCTGCCAATATCCCGCCTCCGCACGTTCGGCTGTCCGCGGGTATAGCGGGACTCGCCGCTCCGGCGTCACCAGCTCCACTGACTTCGCCGACGGTGCCCAAACCGCGATATTCATGCCCCATACCGAATCAACAGGGCCACCGGAAACGAATTGAAGAGTGTGTCGGGTATGGCTTCCCGCTGAAGCACGGCGCCGGTAAAGCAGTTGCGCCACGCGCCGCCGGGAAGCGGCAGCCGCGTATCTCCCCATTCGCCGCCCAGCGACATGATGAACCGCGGCACCACGGCAATGAGGTTCTCGCCGCGGCGAAATGCGAACAGGCGCGCCAAATGCGTTCCCTGCGCGATGAGCGGCTGATACTTGCTTTGATCGGAAAAATCTTCCGCGCGTTCGCGGCGAATCGCCAGCACGCGAGCCGTCATCCACAGCTTGGGCAACCCGGAATCCCATTCCGCCGCCACGTCGGCAGCGGATAGCGAGCGCGCGCGACGCGCGAATGCGGCGCGCAATTCAAAGTCCACCGGACGCCGATTGTCCGGGTCGACCAGACTCAGATCCCACAATTCGGTGCCTTGATAGAAGTCAGGCACGCCGGGCACCACCATTTTGATGAGAGTCTGCGCCAAGCTGTTGATCCTGCCGGGAAGGATCAGCGGGTCGATGAAACGCTCTAGACTGGCGATGAAATCCGGCCTCTGGAATACCCCGTCGACGAAGGCGCGGATCGATTCCTCATAGGCATAGTTGGGCTCGTGCCAGGAGGTCTTGATCTTCGCCTCGCGGCAGGCCTTCAGCATGTACTGCCAACAGCGCTCTTGGTCGATGGGCCACGCGCCAATGAGCGTTTGGTATAGAAGATATTCCGCATGACGGTCCGGCGCGTGATTCTGCCAGACGGGAGCATTCAGATTCGACCAGAGATGCAACGCCTCCGCCCACCGCTCGGGGATTTCCGACAGGATCGAAATGCGCGTGCGCACGTCCTCGCTGCGCTTGTTGTCGTGCGTCGAGGTGGCGAGCAGATTATTGGGCCATCGGTCGCTCAGCGAGTGGCAAAACTCGTGGAACTTTCCCGCCGAGATTCCGATCAGCGACGCCTGTGACCCCACTTCATTGCAGGACACGAGCCGGTCGTAGCAATAGAACGTGGTGTCCTCCACCCCCTTGGCCATGACGGCGGGCGTCAGCTGCTGCCACTGGGCGACGAAGTCCGCCTCGGCCTCGCTCAACCGGGATTTGGTCAGCAGTGCCGCCAAAAAGTCGAAGATCGCGGCATCGATTTCCGGAGCGCCGATTCGCGCGCTTTGAACGGCCTCGGTTATGGTGCGCTTCTCGTCATCATGCAGAGTGTTGAGAGTTCTATAGGTCCGATAAACGGGCAATGCGATGATCAAGCGCGCCAGGGCTTCGCGCAGCTGCCGCGGACTCAAGTCCCGGGTTTTCCAATCGGCGCGCGCGATCTCGAGCGCGGCCTCGGTCAATTGTTCATGATCGGCGCAGAAAGTCGATTCGACGATGGCGCGCTTCTTTTCGCGGACCAGGGCGGCGAAGTTCACGGAGTGTCCGGTGAAATCGGAGTACGTCGAGGTCAGCACGTCGGTTCGTGCGTCGTCCATCCAGAGGCGATTCACTTTGGCGAGGAACTCGTAGCCGACGCTGCCGTCGATGGGCCAGTCGTCCTTCAGCCGCTCGTCGTTCTCCAGAATCTTCTCGACATAGATTCGTCCCTTCGGCAGCAACGCGCGCAGCCGCTTGAAATATTCCAGCGGTTCGCGCAGGCCGTCCGGGTGATCGACCCTCAGCCCGGCGATCTCGTCGCGGGCAATCATCGCTTCGACGCGCGCATGCGTGGCTGCGAACACCTCCGGCAATTCCATGCGAATGCCGCTCAAGGTACCGATGTCGAAAAAGCGCCGGTAGTTTCCGAGCTCCCCCGCCAGCTTCCAGCCGTGCAGCACGTAGAACTGCCGCTGCAGGATCGAGTTCACAAGCTCCTTGTCGCCCCGCGTGCGATCCACGGCATCCTGCAGCCGCCCACGTTTGCGCGCATCCGCGAGCGCCTCCCCTGCTTGCGCCGCGTGCCCCGCATACGCGATCCGATCCTTCGCATCCGGCTCATCGATGAATTGCAATCGTTCGAGCTCGCCGAAGCAGCATTGCGCGTCCGCCGCCGGCGTCGGGGCCGCCGACAGCAGCTTGCCCCAGGAGGCGGGACCCAGCGGCCAGGTGTTCTCGTAGTGGCGAACCCGCGGCCGCCCGTGCGCGATCTCGAT
>DASWEO010000162.1:0-6484 GCA_036394715.1 Steroidobacteraceae bacterium | reverse complement strand
GCACCATCAAGCTCATGGACGTCTGCCGGCTGCGCGACACACCCATCATGACCTTCGTCAACAAGCTGGATCGGGACGGCCGGGCGCCGATCGAGCTGCTCGATGAAATCGAAAGCGTACTGAAAATTCAGTGTGCGCCGATCACCTGGCCGATCGGCATGGGGCGCGATCTGCTCGGCGTCTATCATCTGCTCGAGGACAAAATCTATGTGTACGTGCCGGTGGAGAAGGGCCGGGTAGGCACTCACGAGACCATCGACGGCATCGAGAGCGCCGAGGCGCGGGAATTTCTTGGCCCGAGGTACCAGGAGTTTCTGGACGAGGTGGAACTGGTGCGCGGCGCCAGTCCCCGGTTCGACTTGGAGCGCTATCGAGCGGCGCAACAGACACCGGTATTCTTCGGCTCTGCCGTCAACAACTTCGGTGTCGGAGAATTGCTGTCGGCCTTCGTGCGGCATTCGCCGGGTCCGCTGCCGCGTCCGACGCTGCAGCGCCAAGTCGTTGCCGACGAGCCGAAGCTCACCGGCTTCGTCTTCAAGATTCAGGCCAACATGGATCCCGGGCATCGCGACCGCATCGCGTTCATGCGTCTCTGTTCCGGGCGCTATGCACGCGGCATGCGCCTGCATCACGTGCGCCTCGACAAGGACGTCCGCATCGCCGACGCCCTGACATTCCTGGCCGCCGACCGCAGCCAGGCCGAGGAGGCTTACGCCGGGGACATCATCGGGCTGCACAACCATGGGACGATCAATATCGGTGATACCTTCACCGAGGGTGAGGATCTAACCTTCACGGGAGTCCCGAATTTCGCCCCGGAAATGTTTCGCCGCGCGGTTTTGAAAGACCCTCTGCGGATGAAGGCCCTGCAAAAAGGATTGTCGCAACTCTGCGAGGAGGGCGCCACGCAGCTCTTCAAGCCGCTGCGCAACAACGATCTGATTCTCGGCGCCATCGGCCAACTGCAATTCGAGGTCGTGGCTTTTCGTCTGCAGGACGAATACAGCGTGCAGTGCGTGTTCGAGCCGATCAATGTGGCCACGGCGCGGTGGGTGAGCCTCCGCGATGAGAAGCGGCTCAGTGAGTTTCGCGAAAAGGCCTACGACAATCTCGCCATCGATCACGCCGGTGAACTGGTGTACCTCGCGCCCACGCGGGTCAATCTTGGCTTGACCGAGGAACGGTGGCCGGAGATCGAATTCCTCAAGACCCGCGAGAATCTCGCGGCTTAGGCGTTGCGTACGGGTCGGAACGCGCGCACGGCGGCGTCGAACTGACCGACGGTGATGCGCGCGGGAGCAGCCGCGTAGCGCAGAATGGAATAGTGCCGGCAGAGTGCGGTGACGGCGGGGCCGAGGTCCGGGCGGCTCTGCGCGACGCGGGCCGCATAGTCTTCGGCGCCCTCATGCGCCAGCCGCGGCATTCCGAGCGCGGCCAGCTTGGCGCACAGACGAGAGTAGGCGCGAATCAGCGGTTCCTTCCGGGTGGGAGCTATTTCGCGGCGCACGGCCCAGGTGAGCCAGGCGAGTACCAGACTCAATGCCGCCGTCAGCACCATCACCAGCTTTTGACCGTCCGGCTCGGGGATATTCAGCCACTCGAGCATTTTCTGCTGTGAATCTTGATCGAAGAACAGGATGCGTTCGCGCCAGATCTGGCCCAAGGCATCGAGACGCAGCCGCACATCGGCGAGCCATGGAGTGCGTCGATGCCAGCGGCTGCCCAGGGGCTCGTCGGCGCTCACGGCGTCGTTCAGGCCGTGTTCCACGCGGCCGGGAGCAATCGCCGAGGTGGGATCGATGCGCAGCCACCCGCGCCCTTCGATCCACACCTCGTTCCAGGCATGCGCATCGCTTTGCCGCACTATCCAATAGTCTGCGAATCGATTGAAAGTCCCGCCCTGATAGCCGGTGACGACCCGCGCCGGTATGCCCGCGGCGCGCATCAAGACGGCAAACGCCGAGGCATAGTGCTCGCAGAAGCCGCGCTTCGTATCGAATAAGAATTTGTCCACGGAATCGTCCGCGAGCCGGGGCGGCGTCAGCGTGTAGTAGAACTCCTGCTCGGTAAACAGGTTGAGAACGGCGCGCACGTAGTCCATGTCGTCCGGGTGTGCGCCGCGCAGAGTTTGTGCGAGCTCCGCCGTGCGTGGATTGCGATCCGCCGGAAGCTTGGTATCCATCTGGCGCAACCATGCGCGCAACGGCTCCGAGGATTGCACTCGCGTATAGGAGGTCACTGCGACATCCATCGGGCGCGACACCGGTTCAGGCTGGACCAAGGTGTAATCGCTCGTGAGCGCGCCGCGGGGCAGATTCCAATGCGACGGCCAATCGAGCGCGAATATCCAATTGTGCTGATGCGGCTCCAGACTCAAGGTATATCGATAAGCAGGTCCTTGCGGCTGCAGCGCGGGTGCGGTCATTGACGCGGATTTTGCCCGCCTCCAGGTATGCCCGTTGAACTCGTGCATCACGGGGCCGCGCCAATAGCGCTCCTGCGGCGGCGGCGGAGCCGTCGCGAAGCGCACGCGGAATGCGATTTCATCCGACAGCGCGAGTTCGGTGATGTCTCCGGGACTCATGGTGTCGCTCAAGCCTGATCCGGCCGTGCCGCCCTCGTCGGGTATGTGCCAAAGCGGTCCGGCGAACCGCGGAAAGAGCAGCCAGAACACCAAGGCGAGGGGCAGGGCTTGACTCAATATTCGCCCGGCATAGCGCAGGCTCCGCCGCCAATCCGGAGCGGGCAGGGTACTGGTGAGACGCAGCAGGGTCGCCGTCGTCAGCCAGCAGACGCCGATGAGGTAGGCGAGCAGCCAAAAGGAATTGCCTTCCAGCAGCGCCGACAGGCTCACAAAATAGATGATCAGCGTGATGACGTAGATATCGCGCCGTGTGTCGGTCTCGAGCAGTTTCAATCCTGCCATCAGGACCAGAAGCGCCGTGCCTGCGGGCAGGCCATTGAAGGTGCGGAATTGCAGGAACAACAGCGCGGCGGCGAGGACTCCAATCATCAGCCGTACGCCGCGGGGCGGGGCGGGGCGGCCGCGGCGGGCGAGGAGCAGCCGTATGCCGGCCGACACCGCCACGGTGGCGAGCACCCACACCGGCAGTGAGCCGAGGTGCGCAACCATGGCCAGTGTCAGGCACGCAGAAATCCCCGCGAGTTGTTCGTAGGTTACGGTCCTAGGACTCACCGCGACTTCTCCGCAATCGCGTACGTGGCAAGGGCCCGCAGACACGCGAAACGGTGCGCCGGGCCCCGGGCCGGAGGGATTTCCTTGCCGGGGATCCTGAGCCCAAAGACCCGCTGGGCCGCTTCACTCTCCAATACCCACAGGCAGAGCTGGGACAGGCGGGTCTCGGTATCCTGGCCCTCGAGGGACGACCATTCCAGCCATTCGGGCTGCGCGGCCAAGCTCGAATAGCTCCGTACCGCAGCCTCACCGCCGCGCGCCAGCACTTTCCAGGCCATATGTTTCAGCGGCACGCCGGGCTCGTAGGCGCGCAAGCCGGCGAAGTCCTCATCGCCGCGCGTTTCCGATCGAGAAGCGGATCCCGTTCCTCCCACGGCGGGCAGTGTGCGATTGCCCTGCGGGGAAGGAGCGACGTACGCGGTCAGCGAGGCCTGCACATAAGTCCAGGCATGAAACCAGCCGAAGGGGTAGCGCGTGCGCAGCTCGAACTGGTCGAGGCGGACGACTCCGCGCCGAGGCACGGGGATGTCGACCCGGACGGATTCGTTCGACCGCGCCAGTACGCTGCGCATTCCGGCGGCGGTCATGCAGCGGATTTCGACATCGCGGCGATCGACGTTCGCCTCGTTCCGCAGCATGAACTCGAAGCTCGCCTCGCGGCCGGCGAACGCATCCGCCTCCGTGGTCACATCCACCTGCAGGCCGAGTAAATTGCGATTGCAGTGATGCATGGTGACGAGCGCGACGCTCACCATCAGAAAGGCGAAGGCGAGCCCTAAGTTGCTGTTGTAGTTGAGCCCGGCAATCAGCATTGCCGTGAGCATCAGCGCCAGCATGATGCCGAAGCGCGTCGGCAGAATATAGACTCGGCGCCGGCTGATCGTGATCGGCAGGGAATCGCGGCCGTGCCGGCGCGCGGTCCAGGCGCGTAATCGATCGATGGCTGCCTGCCGCAGAGTACGCAAGGTCGCAGGCTCCTAGGGGATGGGAACGGCCTCGAGCAGCCGAGTCACCGTGGTCGGGCCGCTGTCGCGCTGCCGCACACGATGTTCGACCACGGCGGCAAACACCGCCTGCACATGCTCCGGAATGACGGCGTCGCGGCCGGCGATCAACGCCCAGGCGCGCGCCGCGCGCAGAAGGCCGATGGCCGCTCGGGGCGACAGGCCGGCGTTCAACCCCGGCGAATGCCGGGTGTGGGCCACCAGCGCCTGAACGTAGTCGAGAAGCGCCGGCGCCACGTGAATGTCGAGAACGCGCTGTTGCAGCCGCCGCAGGGTATCCAGAGTCGCGACGGTGGACAGCGCGTTCACCAGATCGCGCCGATCCACGCCGCTCAGGAGTTCGCGCTCCGCGGCGGCCGCGGGATAGCCCAAATGCACCCGCATCAGAAATCGATCCAATTGCGACTCGGGCAGGGGAAAGGTGCCGACCTGGTCCTGCGGATTCTGCGTGGCGATCACGAAGAATGGTTCCGGCAGCGCCATCGACTGGCCGTCGAGAGTCACCTGATGTTCTTCCATGGCCTCGAGCAGCGCGCTCTGGGCTTTCGGCGAGGCTCGATTGATTTCATCGGCCAGCACCAGCTGGGCAAAAATCGGTCCGCGCTGAAATCTGAACCCGCCGGTTTCGCGGTCATAGATGGACACGCCGAGCACGTCGGCGGGCAGCAGGTCGCTGGTAAATTGCACGCGCTGAAAAGACAATCCCAGGCTCTTCGCGATCGCGTGCGCGAGCGTGGTCTTGCCCACTCCCGGAATGTCTTCGATCAACAAGTGACCGCGCGCCAGCAGACACGTCAGGCACAGGCGAATCTGGGTGTCCTTGCCCAATATGACTCGATTGATTTGGGCAAGAACGGCGTCGATCTCGGGTTGCGCCGCGTTCATTGGTCCTTGAGCGCCGTTACTCTTGCGATCTGGGCCGCCAGTAACCCAAGTTCCGTGCGCAGCTCGGAAAGCCGCTGCTGGTCCTTGGCCACGACCTCCGCAGGCGCATTCTTGGCGAACTCGGCGTTGCTCAGCTTGCTCTCCATTTTCTTCAGATCGGCGTCGGCCTTGTGCTGCTGCTTCGACAGCCGCGCGAGCTCGGCGGCGGGGTCGATCAGGCCGGCCATGGGCACCAATATTTCCAGCGTACCCACGAATGCAACGGCAGAAATCGGCGCAGCTTGAGCCGGTCCCAGCATGCGCGGCACGTCGACGCCGGCGAGGCGCATCAAATAGGGCAGGTTGCGGTCGAGATACTCGGTATCCCTCGAAGAGGCATTTTGCAGCAGCACGTCGAGCTTGCGGCTGGGCGCTATGTCCAATTCACCGCGGATTTGACGCACGCCCTCGATGAAGGCGATCACCCAGCGCATTTCCGGTTCCGCACTGGAGTCTGTCTCGACGTCGGTGGCGCTCGGGAAGGCGCACAGCATGATGGTGTCGCCGGCCGCCCCCGCGCTCCCGCGCACGCGCTGCCAGATTTCTTCGGTGATGAAGGGTGCGAGCGGATGCAGCGCACGCAGCAGCACTTCGAGGCTGTTGATCAGAGTGAAGCGCGTGCCGCGCTTCGCCGCGGGGCTTGCGGTTTCCGACTGCAGCACGGCCTTCGAGAGTTCCAGATACCAATCGCAGAATTCATGCCAGGTAAATTCGTACAGCGCGTTGGCCACGTTATCGAGGCGGTAGTCGGCGAATCCCGCTTCCACGCGCGCGAGCATGCCCCCGAGCCGCGCCCGAATCCATCGATCGGCCAGGCTGAATTCCGCGCCTTCGGCGCTTGACTCCTGATTCTCGACGTTCATCAGCACATAGCGCGCCGCGTTCCACAGCTTGTTGCAGAAATTGCGGTACTCTTCGACCCGGGTCATGTCGAAACGCAAATCGCGGCTTTGCGTCGCCAGCCGCGCAAAGCACAAACGCAATGCATCCGTGCCGAATGCCGGAATACCCTGCGGAAATTGCTTGCGGGTCGCCTTCTCGATGGCCGGCTTCATCTGCGGCTGCATGAGACCGCTGGTGCGCTTGGCGAGCAGGTCAGCCAATGAGATTCCGTCGACGATGTCGAGCGGATCGATGACGTTGCCCTTCGACTTGGACATTTTCTGGCCGTCATGATCGCGGATGAGTCCGTGGATGTAGACTTCGCGAAACGGCACTTTTCCCGTGAATTTCAAGCCCATCATGATCATGCGGGCGACCCAGAAGAAAATGATGTCGAAACCCGTGACCAGTACCGAGGTCGGGTAGTAGGTGTCGAGCTCACGCGTTTTCTCGGGCCAGCCTTGGGTGGAAAAGGGCC
>DASWEO010000161.1:0-3246 GCA_036394715.1 Steroidobacteraceae bacterium | reverse complement strand
TGGACGCCCCAGGTTGCGAAGCAGATCGATCACATGTACGCGGAAGAAGCGGCCGGCCGCCCCTTCCCCATCATCGATCACTGTTTCCCGACCGGCATGCCGAGCTGGATGCTCATCACTCACAATGCCTTCGAAATTCTGCTCACGCCGGGCCGGGTCACGATACTCGGCGAGGGCGACGGCAATCGGCTGCGGCGCATCTATACCGATGGCCGCCCGCATCCGGCCGATCCCGACCCGAGCTTTCATGGCCATTCCATCGGGCACTGGGAGAAAGACACGCTCGTGGTCGACACGGTGGCGCTCCTGCCGCAGGCGTACCTGGCGGTGAACGAAGCGGTTGGGGTGCCGAACAACGGCGATATGCACATCATCGAGCACCTCCATCTGGGGGCGCCCGATACCCTGCTCGACGATCTGGACATCACCTCGAACAAACTGCTCTCCAAACCCTGGCATACGACCCGCAAGTACTATCGCCAGCGCGCGAAGAAGTACGACATCGTCGAAGGTGTGTGTACCCAGGGTTCGTTTACGGATGCCGTCGACAAGAACGGCAATGCGATTTTCGCACCCGTTCAATTTCACAATGGCGTCCCCGTAGGATCTGACTCGAAATGAAACTTGCATCGTTGAAGCGGGCCTCGATGGGGGTCGTTCTGGCCGCCGTCGTGGGCGCCGCGTCGCCCGCAGCGGCGCATCATTCCTTTGCCATGTACGAGCCCACCAAGACATTGACGTTCAAGGGCACCGTCAAGTCGTTTCAGTGGACCAATCCCCACGTCATCCTCTGGGTGCTGGTGCAGCCGGAAGACGGCGGCGCTCCCCAGGAATGGTCGCTTGAAACGACGAGCCCCGGTGTATTGACCCGCAACGGATGGACTCGCCAATCCCTCAAAACCGGCGATCGCGTGAGCGTGACGTTCAGTCCGCTGCGGGACGGATCGCGCGGCGGGGGATTGAACTCGGTAACGCTGCTCGATACCGGTCAGACCTTGATACCGAAGTTCGGCAAGGAAGAGCCGGGTTTGAAATAGTGCTCGCCCGATATGCGTGACGGGCAAAATAGCGCCGTCGCCGAATTTTCCTCAGAGCGCGCCGTCAGAGCGCACTGTCAGATCGGCGCCGTCAGAGCAGGTCGCGCAGCCGGTAGTACATCATCGCCGCCATGAGCGACGGCCGCCTGAATAGACGGCCTCCCGGAAAGTCTCGATGCGGGATGCGCGCGAAGACGTCAAAGCGTTCCGCGGTGCCGGCGACGGCCTCCGCCACCAGCTTTCCCGCGAGACCGGTGAGAGTCATGCCGTGGCCGGAGAATCCTTGGCAGTAGAACACATTGGGCGCGAGACGTCCGAAATCGGGCGCGCGGTTCATGGTGATGTCCAAGTAGCCGCCCCAGGCATACGCCACGCGGACATCGGCGAGCGCCGGGAATATGCGCAGCATGCGCTTGGCCATGGACTCGGCCAGCCGCGGCGGCTGCACGGCGCTGTAGCTGACGCGGCCGCCGAATAACAAACGGTGATCGGCTGAGCGTCTGAAGTAATCCAAGATCCAATTGATGTCGGCGATCGCGGCATTGCTCGGCAAGAGCGCGCGAACGCGATCCTCGCCCAGCGGCTCCGTTGCGATGATGTAGGTGCCGACACCCAATATTCGCCGAGCGAGCGCCGGCGCGACGGCGCCGATGTAGGCATTTCCGCAGAGCACCAGATGGGCGCAGCGCACGCTGCCGCGCGCCGTATGCACGGTGACTTCGGGTCCCTCCTCATAGCGCAGCACCTGCGAATTCTCGAAGATCTTGGCGCCGGCCGCCTCGGCGGCGCGCGCCAACCCTTGAGTGAACTTGAGCGGGTGCAGGTGGCCGCTGCGCGGGTCGATCAGCCCTCCGAGATAGCGGCCGCTCCGTACATGCGCCTGCAATTCGTCGCGATTCAACAGGCAGGCGGATGGGTAGTCGTACTCTTCGTGTAATTCACGGGCCCAATCGGCCAGCTCCTCGAGATGCCGCGGCTTGACCGCAACGTGAACATGGTTGGCGTGGTAGTCACAATCGATGGCGTTCTCCGCGATCAGCGACTGTGTGAGATCCAAGGCCTCGACGGACAGATCGAACAGACGCCGGGCATCATCGCGGCCGACTTCGGTGGCCAGCGCCTTTTGACTCGTGGCGAGGCCGAAGATCGTCTGTCCGCCGCTGCGGCCCGAGGCTCCGTACCCGACGACGCGCGCCTCGAGCAGGGCGACCTGAAGCCCACGCTTCGCCAAGTGCAGGGCGGCTGAACAGCCGGCAATGCCGCCGCCGAGAACCACCACATCGGCCCGAATCGCGCCGCGCAGCGTTTCGCGATGGGTCGGCGCGCCCTCAACGGCGAGCGTCGCCGAGGACGCGACGGAGGCGGCGTAGTAGGAGAGGGCGGGTGGGTCGAACAGACGCAAGGCGACTCATTCTTAAGGGTAGTGTTTAAAATCTTGTGGCTATTGACAGGATTGGGTGCCTGTGAGCCTACCGGGTTATCCGACCATGGCGCAATGTTGCCGCACTGCACCAAACGACGCTAAGTCATGGAAATGCCTAAATCTTAGCCAATTATCACACCTCTAGCAGGACGAGTCACCGGGGGTGTGGTGTAATACGGTCGTTGAGGAAGTCCAATCGTCCATCTGGACGTTTAATATATTAAACATGTCTCGGTTGCCTCTCATCGGAATTCCGGCCGATCGCAGGCTGTGTGGAAAGCATTACTTCCACATGGCCGGCGAGAAGTACATCGAAGCGGTCGCGGCAGGCGCGAACGCGGTGCCGGTGCTCATCCCGGCTCTCGGGTCCGAGATTGATTTGGCCTCCTTGCTGGATGCCTGTGACGGGTTGCTGCTGACCGGGAGTGCATCGAATGTCGAACCTCACCACTATGGAGGCCCGGCGAGTGTGCCGGGAACGCTACATGATCCAAATCGGGATGCTACGACGCTTCCGCTGATTCCGCGGGCCATAGCCTCAGGCTTGCCGGTGCTCGCGATTTGCCGCGGATTTCAGGAAATGAACGTCGCCTTCGGCGGCACACTGCACCAGCGGCTGCACGAGGTACAGGGATACTCCGATCACCGCGAAGACGAATCCACGCCGCTGGACGTGCAATACGGGCCGGCTCACGAAGTCCTCCTGGAGCCTGGAGGAACTCTGCGAAAAATCGCCGGACAGGATCGCCTGCAAGTCAATTCCCTGCATTGGCAGGGAATCGAAAC
>DASWEO010000160.1:0-5596 GCA_036394715.1 Steroidobacteraceae bacterium | reverse complement strand
GGGGCTCCGCAGGAAATATCGCTACCTTAAGTGGCGGACATGCACCCTGGCAAGCGCCCATCCGGTAGAATTTGGACCGATGAAACAACATATCGTGATTTCCGCGGTCGGCGGGGACCGCGTCGGCATGGTCCATGAACTGTCCAAAGCGATTGCCGACTGCGGGGGAAGCATCAGCGAAAGCCGCATGACCTCGCTCGGCAACGAGTTCGCCATGCTGCTGCTGGTCAACGGCAATTGGCACACTCTCGCCAAGCTCGAGGGTGAGTTCAAGAAGCTCGCCGACGCCACCGGCATGAACATTCAATTGCGGCGCACCGAAGAACGGGCCGCTCGCAATGACATGCTGCCCTACTCCATCGACGTCGTGTGCCTCGACCAGACCGGCATCGTCGCGGGCCTTTCCGGATTTTTTGCGCAGCGCGGGGTGGATATCGCCGAACTGTCCACTCGCTCGTACGCGGCCGCACACACCGGCGCGCCGATGTTTTCGGTGCAGATGATCGTGAACGTGCCGAGCCGGCTGCACATCGGGGTGTTGCGCGAAGAGTTCATGGATTTCTGCGACCATCTGAACTTGGACGCCATTTTCGAACCCGTAAAGAGTTGACCCTCCATGAGCAATATCGACGTTGGCAAGAAGGCGCCGCAGTTTACCCTCGAAGGCACGGGCGGCAGCCGGTCTCTCCGCGACGCGGCCGGCAACCCCGTCGTCATCTATTTCTACCCGCGCGACAATACGCCGGGGTGCACCCAGGAGGGCGAAGATTTTGCCGCAGCCTATCCGCAATTCAAGAAGGCCAAGACCACGGTCTTCGGCATCTCCGCCGACAGCATGGGGAGCCACGAGAAATTCAAGGCGAAATTGGGGTTTCCGTTCGAACTGCTGAGCGATCCCGATAAAAAGGTCTGCAAGCTCTACGACGTGATCCAGGAGAAGAGCATGTACGGCAAGAAATTCATGGGAATCGAACGCAGCACTTTCCTGATTGACGGCAAGGGCGTGCTGCGGCATATGTGGCGCAAGGTCAAGGTGAACGGTCACGCCGCGGCGGTATTGGCGGCGGTGAAGGCACTGTGACCGGGAACCTGCGGCCTCTGGCGGCCGCGATCGTCAAGAGCCGTTCGGCCAAGCAAGAACGCCGCATCTTCGTGCTGGACACGAATGTGCTGATGCACGATCCCACCGCCATCTTCCGCTTCGAAGAACACGACATCTATATCCCCATGACCGTGCTCGAGGAACTCGACGCCGGTAAAAAGGGATTGTCCGAGTCGGCGCGCAATGTGCGCCAGGTCAGCCGCTTTCTCGACGAACTGATGAAGGGCGCCAGCAAGAAACAGATCGATCGCGGCCTCGCGCTGCCGACCGCAATACCCATCAATCACGGCAAACGGCCGCCGGGCGGCCGCCTGTTCTTTCAAACCCAGTTGCTGGAATCCGTGCTCCCGGACAGCCTGCCGGGCCACGGCGCAGACAACGCGATCTTGGCCAACACGCTGGCGCTGCAACAGAAATTCCGCGCAGCCAGGGTCACCCTGGTGTCGAAAGACATCAACTTGCGCATCAAGGCGGCGATCCTCGGCGTGCAGGCCGAGGACTACTCGAGCGACAAGACCATCGAAGATGCGGACCTGCTCGCGAGCGGAGTGCAGCAGCTGCCGCCGAACTTCTGGGAAAAGCACGGCAAGGGCATGGAGTCCTGGCAGCAGCAGAGCCGGACCTACTACCGGGTGCGCGGACCCCTGGTGCGCGAATGGCACGCGAACCAGTTCGTCTACGATCCCGGCGAGAACGGCGTCGAGGCCGTCGTGCGCAAACTCGAGGACGAATCGGCGATTCTGGAACTCACGCTCGACTACCGCGCGGAACGCAACAATGTCTGGGGAGTCACCGCGCGCAACCGCGAGCAGAATCTCGCATTGAATTTATTGATGGACCCGGAAATCGACTTCGTGACCGTGCTGGGTCCCGCCGGCACGGGTAAGACGCTGCTGACTCTGGCGGCCGGGCTTGCGCAAACCCTGGATCACAACCGCTTCAGTGAAATCATCATGACGCGGGTCACGATACCCTTGGGCGAGGACATCGGTTTCCTGCCGGGCACGGAAGAGGAGAAAATGGAGCCCTGGATGGGCGCCCTGATGGACAACCTGGAGGTCCTGACGCAGGGGCAGCCGGGCGGCACCTGGGGGCGCGGCGCGACGAACGATTTGCTCCGCCACCGCATCAAGATCCGCTCCTTGAATTTCATGCGCGGCCGCACGTTCTTGAACCGCTTCATCATTATCGATGAGGCTCAGAATTTGACGCCCAAGCAGATGAAGGCGCTGGTGACCCGCGCAGGGCCCGGCACCAAGTTGATCTGTTTGGGAAATATTGCGCAAATCGACACGCCCTACCTCACGGAGACCACCTCGGGCCTCACCTACGTGGTCAACCGGTTCCACGGCTGGGCATTTTCGGGCCATATTACTTTGGTCCGCGGCGAGCGGTCGCGTCTGGCAGACTACGCCTCCGAAGTTCTTTGATTCGGCGAGGGAAATGAGCGAACTTTGGGTCCTGAACAGCACTCCAAGGAGCTTTACGGAGGCTAAATGTCACTGGTGAGGTCCCTGTTCGCGTTTGCGGCCGCAGCCGCGGTCAGCGCAAGTGTCAGCGTGGGCTGGGCTACGGGCGTAGGGACGGGCTCGAGCGCCGTCGACCAGGACCTGCCCGACTTGGGGAGCCCGGCGACCGCGGCAGTATCGCTCGAAGAGGAATATCGGGCCGGATTGGGCTGGTTCGCCGGCATCCGCCAGTCCGGGCAAATCATCGAAGATCCCGAAATCAGCGATTACATTCAGCAAATCGGCCACAGCCTGTCGAGTCACGCCGAGGAAGGCCAGCACCAGTTCTACTATTTCGTGATGAAGGATCCGGTCATCAATGCCTTCGCGATGCCGGGCGGGTTCATTGCCATCAACAGCGGTTTGATCCTGGCGACGAACAACGAAAATGAACTGGCCGGAGTGATGGCCCATGAAACCGCCCACGTCACTCAGCGGCATCTCGTGCGTGGACTCATCGACCAAAGCCATGCCGGCCTGATGTCGACAGCCGCGATGCTGGCCGCGATTCTATTGGGCGCGACGGCGGGCCGCGGCTCGCCCGATGCCATGGAGGGGGCCATCCTCGCGACTCAAGGCGCGGCCATCCAGCACCAGATCAACTACACGCGCGCCAACGAGTTCGAGGCCGACCGTATCGGCATCGGCACGATGGCGAGCGCCGGTTATGATCCGCTGGGGATGGCGAGTTTTTTCCAAACCTTGGACCGAAATTCACCCGACCCGAGCAGAATCAAGGCCGTCGAATTCCTGATCGATCACCCGTTGTCGGCGGAGCGCGTCGCCGAGGCGCGCAACCGTGCCGAGCAGATCGGCCGCATTCGCCACACGGATTCCTTGAGCTATACGCTGATGCGCGAGCGGTTGAGGTCGCTGACCGGCAATCCGCAGGCGGCGCGCGATTATTACGTGAGCTTGATCAAAAACGGCGCCGGAAAGAATATCGAGGACCGTTACGGCAAAGCGGTGGCGGAAATCGCGACGCGCAATCCCGCCGTGGCCATCCCCGAATTACAGGCGCTGGTAAACGAATATCCGAAGGTGAACCAATTCTATGGCGCGCTCGGTCAGGCGTACCTCGCGAACGGACAGCTGAAGGAGTCTCTGGCGGTGCTGGATAAGGCGGAGAATCTGTTTCCGCGCAACGCGCCGATCACCATTCGCCTCGCTGAAACGCTGATGCACGCCGGCGACAACAAGCGGGCGCATCTCATTCTGGACGACTTGTTCAATGTGGTCGAACCGACGCCCGATCAAACCCGGCTGATCGCCAAGGCCGCGAATGCCGCAGGCGACGTCGCCGACTCGTACTACTACATGTCGTACTTCTATCTGATGAGCGGCGATCTCAAGATGGCGGCGAACCAGCTGGAGCTCGGCCTCGGGATGCCGGGATTGGACCCGATACAGCGCGCACGTTTCAGCGCGCGTCTCGAAGAGGTGCGCGCCGCAATGCCCAAGGATCGCAAGAACACGGTCGCCGACGACAACAACGGCGGCAACGGTCGACGTTAAGGGACCGCTCCAGGACTCACACACATCTCCCGCTTTGTCGCGGGGGCAGACCCCTGTATCGTTCGGGTATCCATCTGGTTCATTAGGGAGAAGTTCTCAATGCTGAAAGCAAGGTACGCCCGCGCGGCGCTCGGCATCGTGTGTTTTTTGAGCGTAAGCGCCTGCGTCACGTTACCGCCCAATCACCCGCGCTCGCCTCAGGATCCGTGGGAATCATGGAACCGCGGCGTCTACAAGGTCAATGTGAAGCTCGATAACGCCATCGCCAAACCCGTGGCCCGGACCTACGTGCGCATCGTGCCCAAGCCCATTCGTACCGGCGTGAGCAATTTCTTCGACAATCTTGACACGCCGACCGTCATGATCAACGACGCTTTGCAGGGCAAATTCCTGGCGGCAGGGAACGATCTCGGACGCTTCCTCTTCAACTCAACCATCGGCTTGGGCGGGATACTCGATCCAGCCACGTCGGCGGGAATGGATAAGAACAACGAGGATTTCGGACAGACCTTGGGCCACTGGGGCGCGCACCCCGGGCCCTTCGTGGAACTGCCCATATTCGGTCCGTCGGACCTCCGCGATGCGCCGGGCAAGGTGGTGGATTCGTACACGAACCCGCGCCAATACGTCAAAAACAACTGGGTGAAATACGGTCTCTGGCTCCCCTCCCTGGTTGATACGCGCGCCCGTCTACTCCCGTTGGACGAGACATTGAAGAATGTCTACGACCCTTATGCCTTCATACGCGACGCCTATCTGCAACGCCGCGCCTACCTCGTGTCCGACGGAAAAGTCACGGAGGAGCCGCTGGTCGATCCGGAGGCCGGTCAGGACCCGGGCAACACGCCCGCGAACCCGGAGAAGGCCGCGCCTCCACCGGCTAAAGCGCCGGCGGACGATGCGCAGCCCAAAACCCCTTAGCGCCGTTAGCAGCGATTAGCGCCGGCGGCAGGGGCCGCCCTTAGCGCCAATAGCGGCCGTGCACGTAGCCGTGGCCGTAAAAGCCGTGTCCGTAGCGCACGAAGCCGGGGCGATAGTAGGGGTAGTAGTAGGGGTAGTAGTAGGGACGGCCGTAGTAGTACGGCCCATACGCGACGGGGGGCGCGTAGGCGACTACCGGCGGCGCAACCACCGCCACCCCCGGTAATCCGATGCCCACACCGATGTAGACGCGCGCCTCGGCCGGCTTGGCATACCCCATCCCGGCGATCCCGAGAGCGGCCACAAGGGCCAGTGCGGCGAATTTGTGCATAGCGGCATTCCTCGAACTATGTTGAACCCACTATTACAACGCCGGGCTCGGCGAGGGGTTGACGAAGGGCCGGCACCTTGACCGCTACGCGGGAAGCAGCAATTCCTCGACTTCACTCAAACGTGCAAGCTGCTGTAATTGTGACGGAATATTCTCGAACCGCAGGGAACGGCTCGCAGCCTTGGCCACGCTCAACCATTCGATCAGCAGCGCAAGTCC
>DASWEO010000159.1:0-2546 GCA_036394715.1 Steroidobacteraceae bacterium | reverse complement strand
GGCCGACACGATGCGCGCCCCATGATATTCACCGATCAACGGTTTGCGTTCGACCACGCGGTAGGCCGCAAGATCCTGCAGCGTCCAGATGCCGCCGTCCGCCCGTACGCCGGCGACCAGATCCGCCGCGACCCGGCCCGCGTAGAAACCCTGCGCGCCTTGATTCGCAATGGCTTCCAGGGTGTTCGCCAAATCCGGCTGCTTGATCACGGCGCCCACGTCGGGAACGCCGCCGTCCGCGGTCAGGAAGGCTTTTGCCGCATCCGGAGAACGCAGCAGGACTTTCTGCTTGTAGCGGATGCCCCCCTGCAGGCGCGCATACAGCGGAAAACCCTCGCGTGCGAGGCGGATCGCGGGCTGCAGGCTTTGCTTCAACGACAGCTTGCCGTATTTGCGCGCCAGGTACTCGAACGCCGCGGGCTCGCCCGGAATGGCCGCGGCCAAGGCCCCGGAAATCGACGCGTCCTCGATGGGATTGCCGGCCTTGTCCAGATACATGTCGCGCGACGCGGCCCCCGGCGCCTTCTCGCGTGCATCGAGCATGGTTTCGTAGCCGTCGGCTTGCCGATGCAGCAAATAGAAGCCGCCGCCGCCCAGACCCGAACTGCTGGGTTCGACCACCGCGAGTGCCGCCGATACCGCCACCGCCGCATCGAAGGCATTGCCGCCCGCCGCCAGAATTTCCTGGCCCGCTTGGCTCGCCAATGGATAGGCACTGGCGATGGCCGCCTTGTGCGCAACCGCGCTGCGCGCGGGGAGCGGGCCCTTCGCCGGCAGCGACGGGGCCGCGCGCTGAACGGCCGCGGAGTCATCAGCGAGTGCCGCCGGCGGCGCGGCGACGATGGCGGCAACGAGTGCCGCGACAGACAATAAGACGCCGGTGTATGGCCGCGCGCGGCGCGGTACGGGTGAGGTCTCGCTCAAAGCTTGCGATGCCGCTTGAGTTCGATCTCGACGATCGGATGCACGAACTCGGACACGTTTCCGCCCAGCACCGCGATTTCGCGCACCAGAGTCGAGGAAATGAAGGTGTACTGCTCCTGCGGCGTCATGAACACGGACTCGATTTCAGGAGTGAGGTGGCGGCTCATGTTGGCCAATTGAAATTCGAACTCGAAGTCCGACACGGCGCGCAGGCCGCGCACGATCACGGACAAGCCGTTCTGCCGCGCGAAGTCCACCGTCAGGCCCACATACCCCATCACCTCGACATTCTGCACGTCGACGAGCACCCGGCGCGCCATGTCGACACGTTGTTCCAGGCTGAACATGGGCGCCTTGTTCGGATTCGCCGCAATCGCAACCACCAAGCGGTCGAAAATACTCGCTGCTCGCCGCACCAAGTCCGTATGACCATTGGTAATTGGATCGAAGGTCCCTGGGTAGACAGCTGTTTTTTTGTGCATTCAATTAGGCTCGCGCATTGACGCGCGCCAAATGATACCCCACCTCGCCCGCCGACTTCGATTTGAGAAGCTCCCAGCGGGCGGGCAGCGCCGGAACCCCGTCCCGCTTCTCGTTTTCCAGGTACACCCGCGCTCCCTTCTGAAGCCACTCGCCCGCGTCCAGCATGGGGACATATTCCGCCAGCGCGCCCCGGCCGAACGGGGGGTCCAAGAACACGATGTCAAACGGGCGCGGGGGCGAGCGCAGATATCGCGCGGCGCCCATTTCCACGACTTGGCCCTTGCTCGCCCCGCCCAAGCGGATCAGTTGCTCCTGCAAGGCGCGCGAAGCGGCGACGGCCTGCTCGACGAACACCAGCTCCTTGGCTCCGCGGGAGAGGGCCTCGAGTCCGAGCGCACCGGAACCGGCAAACAGATCGAGGCACCGAGCACCGGCGATGTCGTGCTGCAGCCAGTTGAACAGGGTTTCGCGCACCCGGTCGGGAGTGGGCCTGAGGCCGGGAATGTCCGGGAAACTGACCCGCCGGCCGCGCCAACCGCCGCCGATGATCCGCACTGAATTGCGCCCGCCCGAGGCGTTCGATTCCGTCTTGAGGGTAGTCACTCCGGTATCATACCCTCCCTTGACGTCCTCCCCTCCATGTACCTTCTTATGACGAACGAAGCCGATACATCAAAGGTCCGCGGCTTCTTCAAGCGCCTGCGCGCCAAGTTGAACCAAGGTCCCGCCTGGCTCACCGCCGACCTCGGCGAGCTTCTGCCCGGCCGCAAGATCGATGCAGAGATTCTGGACGATCTCGAGACGCGCCTGATCACCGCCGACGTGGGTGCCGAGGCCACGAGCCGAATTCTGGACGACCTGCGCAAGCGCGTGGCGCGCAAAGAGCTCACCGATGTGGACGCGCTGCTCAAGGCCTTGCACGACGCCATGCTGGACATCCTGAAGCCGGTGGAAACGCCGCTCACCATCGACCCGGCCATCAAGCCCTATGTCATCCTGGTGGTGGGCATCAACGGCGCCGGCAAGACCACGACCATCGGCAAATTGGCGCGCCGGCTGCTGGCCGACGGACACAGCGTCATGCTGGCCGCCGGCGATACCTTTCGCGCAGCCGCGCGCGAGCAATTGGAGGTTTGGGC
>DASWEO010000158.1:0-3854 GCA_036394715.1 Steroidobacteraceae bacterium | reverse complement strand
CAGATGCTTCTGGTACTGCAGCGGCGACATCGCAGTGACTGCCTTGAAGCGGTGATGCAGCGCGGACGGACTCATGTGCACCGCTTCGGCCAGCTCCTCGATGCGCAGCGGGGCCGTGAAGTGTTGCTTGAGCCATTCGATGGCGCGGACGATGCGATGATTGCCGCCGTCGCACTCGGCGAGATCCACCAGGCGCTGACCGAGTTCGCCGCGCAGCACGCGATAGTAGATTTCGCGCCGCACCGCCGGCGCCAGCACCGCCATGTCCTCCGGCGTATCGAGCAGCTTCACCATCCGCAAAACGGCGTCCAGCAACGATTCGTCCATGCGCGCGACGAACAGTCCGCGATCGGCGGCAACCGGCGCCGCGCCGCGGTCGCCCAGCTCCAACAGCAGGCGCGCAATTTCCTCGAGGTCGAGGTCCATGCGCAGGCACAAGAACGGACGTTCGCTGGTCGCTTCGAGCACCTGACCCATCATCGGGAGGGTGACCGATACGACCAGGTAGTTCAGTGCGTCGTAGTAGAACACTTCCTCGTTGAGCAGCGCGCGCTTGCGGCCCTGGACGACGAATCCCAAGCTCGGTTGACAGACCGTCGCAGTGCACGCCGTAGGCACGCTGCCGCGGACCAGCGTGAGTGAGGGGAACGCCGTTGGATGTGCGCCGTCGACAGGAGCCAATCGGGCGAGCCGCGCCGTCAAATCCTGCTGCCGTTCGGCGATCGCCTTGAGATCTTGGGGTCTTTGCATTTTGCTGTCGAACATGGGTCTCGTGTGGTCCTCGAGATACGGACGGATGACAATCGTAGGCTGCCCGGACCTTTAGACTACGCTGCTTGCAGGATCAGGCAAGAACCAGACAGCAATGATCTAACGCCGCGATGCAGCCGGTGCCTAGGATGCACTCTCCCCACTTTACCTGTTGAGAGCTATCATGGGCATGGTCATTCCTCGTCGCAAACTCGGCCCGCAGGGCGGCCTTGAAGTCTCCGCCATCGGTCTCGGCTGCATGGGCATGTCGGACTTCTACGGGCCGGCCGATGAAACCACCAATCTCAGCGTGCTCAACGCCGCGCTCGACATCGGCATCAATTTTCTCGACACCGCCGACGTGTACGGCACCGGCGCCAACGAGCGCCTGCTCGGAAAGGTCTTGAAGACGCGCCGCGAGGAAGTCGTACTGGCCACCAAGTTCGGCCACGTACGCGGTCCGGATGGTGCATTCATCGGCATCGATGGAACACCAGAGTACGTGCACGCGGCCTGCGACGCCAGTCTCCAGCGGCTCGGCGTCGACCACATCGATCTGTATTACCAGCACCGGGTCGATCCGAGAGTTGCGATCGAAGAAACCGTCGGCGCGATGGCCGAGCTGGTCAAGGCCGGCAAAGTGCGTCATCTAGGATTGTCCGAGGCGTCGGCGAACACCATCCGGCGCGCCGAGAAGGTACATCCGATCACGGCCCTGCAGAGCGAATACTCGCTGTGGACACGCGATCTGGAACCTGCGATTTTGCCGGTTTGCGAAGAACTCGGCATCGGCGTCGTTGCCTACAGCCCGCTCGGCCGTGGTTTTTTGACGGGAGCAATCAAGCGGATCGAGGATCTCGATGCCGGCGACTTTCGGCGCGGCAATCCGCGCTTCTCCGGCGAGAATTTTGCCCGCAACCTGCAGCTGGTGGAGATCGTCTCGGAAATCGCACGCGAGGCGGGCTACACGCCGGCTCAAGTGGCCCTCGCCTGGCTGCTCGACTGCACGCCGTACGTCGTGCCGATTCCGGGAACGCGCAGCATCAGGCGGCTGAAGGAAAACGCGCTTGCGGTCGCGGTGCGCTTGGAGGAGTCTCAGTTCGAGCGGCTGTACGGCATCCTGCGCGAGCAGCCCGTGGCGGGCGACCGAGTCGCCGCGCTTGACTATTCAAGTGAATACTTGAATAGTCAATAGATGACACAAGCGCATCGGCAGTTTAAGGACGCCATCTACGAACAGCTTGCTCGGATCGGCAAGGCAGTGTCAGCGCCCAAGCGGCTGGAATTGCTCGAGTTGCTGTGCCAGGGACCTCGCACCGTGGAAGCGTTGGCTTGCCAAGCCGCTATCTCCACTGCGAACGCCTCGCAGCACCTCCAAATACTGCGTGCGGCCCGGCTCGTCGACGCGGAGAAGCACGGGCTTCACGTCGAATATCGACTCACCGACGACCGGGTGAGTGATTTCTTTCTCCAGTTGCGCAAGCTTGCAGAGTCTCAGCTCGTCGAGTTACAGCATGTTGCGCGGCAGTATCTTGAAGAGCGCGGCGCGCTGGAGCCGATAACGGGCGAAGAATTGCGACGCCGGATTCAGCGGAGCGAAGTGGTTGTTCTGGATGTTCGGCCGAGAGAGGAATACCAAGCGGGCCACATTCCGGGAGCACTGTCGGTGCCACTCGCAGAACTCAAGAAGCGAGCGCATGCCCTACCCAAGAGTCGCGACATTGTTGCGTACTGCCGGGGACCGTACTGCGTCATGGCTGTCGAGGCGGTAGAGCTGCTGCGGACTAAGGGATTCCGAGCACAGCGCATGGAGCAAGGCGTCATCGAGTGGCGCGCCCGCGGCTGGCGCGTCGCTACTGGGAGGGAGGGTTCCCACGCATGATATTCAAGCCTTTTTACTACTACGAGACGGGTTGCGCAGCCTATCTTTTCGGCTGCGGGAGTCTCGGCAAGTGCGCGGTGGTCGATGCGCACGAACACGACATCGCCGCATATCGTGAATTTGCGACTGCCAAGGGTATGCAGATCACGCACGTCATCGATACCCATGTGCACGCCGATCATCGATCCGGAGGCCCTTCGCTCGCACGGCAAGTCCGCGCCGACTACTGTCTGCATGAAGCGGCGGATGTTGCATTGGCGTTCACCCGGCTGCAGGACGGCCAGGCGATCGAATTGGGCAATACCAGTGTCAAGGTACTGCACACACCCGGCCACACGCCGGAGAGCATCAGTTTAGTGGTGACGGATCATCGTCGCGGCGGCGATCCGTGGTTTGTGTTCACGGGCGACACGCTGTTCGTCGGCGCTGTCGGGCGGCCCGATCTACCCGGACATGCCCGGCAGAACGCGGGGGAACTCTACGACAGCATTCACCAGAGACTGCTGACGCTGCCCGATGCGCTCGAGATATTTCCCGGCCACTTTGCAGGCTCGCTGTGCGGCGCCGGCATGAGCGGCAAACCGTCGAGCACCATCGCCTTTGAGAAGCGTTGGAATCCTTTGCTATCGAGTCCAAGAGATGAGTTCATCGAAGCACTGCTTGATGTGCCGGCCAAACCGTCGGCGATGCAACACCTCATCCAGCTCAACCAAGGTCGAGCAGCAACCACATCATGAGCGCAGTGCGCCTTGGGTTGCGAGCGAACATGCCGCAATTCGCGCTGCTGGTGCTGGTGAATGCCTTCGTCGGTGCGATGATTGGGTTGGAGCGCGCGATTCTCCCGGCCATTGCCGAGCAGGAATTTCACTTGGCGGCCACGGCCGCCGTTCTATCGTTCATCGTGGTTTTCGGCCTCACCAAGGCGTTCACCAACTACCTGGCCGGAACTCTGGCCGATAGGATCGGGCGCAAGCTCGTGCTCATTGTCGGTTGGGTGATGGCTGCACCGGTGCCGTTCCTGCTGATGTGGGCGCCAACCTGGCGGTGGGTGCTCGTGGCCAACGCGCTCCTCGGCATCAGCCAGGGGCTCACATGGTCGACCACAGTCATCATGAAGATCGACTTGGTGGGAGCAGACCGTCGCGGACTGGCGATGGGGCTCAACGAGTTCTCCGGCTATGTCGCGGTGGCCGGCAGCGCACTCGCCACAGGTTACCTCGCC
>DASWEO010000157.1:0-3941 GCA_036394715.1 Steroidobacteraceae bacterium | reverse complement strand
GGTCGCCGACGCACCGAATTTCGCCTTGGGCGTGCAATGGCATCCGGAATGGCAGTTTGCAACGAATCCATTTTCTCGCGCGCTGTTTGCGGCATTTGGTGAAGCCAGTCGGGCGCGCAAAGTCGAAGGGTGATTTATGGCCAGCACGATTCAGCAATTCTTGAGAGAACACGGTATTTCGGAAGTCGAAGCCATCATCCCGGACATGGCCGGTGTGGCGCGCGGCAAGCTCATGCCCGCCGAAAAGTTCGCCGAAGAGGAGGGCATGCGCCTGCCGGAGGCCATCTTCCTGCAGACGGTCACCGGCGACTATCCGGACGATCAGAGCGCCATGAATCCTTCGGATATCGACATCGTGTTGAAAGCGGACCCGAAAACCGTACGGGTGGTGCCCTGGGCCGCGGAACCGACCGCCCAGGTCATTCACGATTGTTTTTATGGCGACGGCCGGCCGGTCACCATGGCGCCGCGCCATGTGTTGCGGCGGGTTCTCGAGCTCTATGAAGCGCAGGGCTGGGAACCGGTGGTGGCGCCGGAACTCGAGTTCTTCCTGGTGGAACCCAACGTCGATTCCGACTATCCCTTGAAGCCGCCGGTGGGCCGCTCGGGCCGTCCGGAGATCGGCCGCCAGGCATACAGCATCGCGGCGGTCAACGAATTCGATCCGCTGTTCGACGACATGTACTCGTTCTGCGAGGCCCAGGACATCGAAATCGATACCCTGATCCACGAAGCCGGCGCGGCGCAGATGGAAATCAACCTGCTGCACGGCTATCCCATGAGCCTCGCCGACCAGGCCTTCCTGTTCAAACGCACCGCCCGCGAGGCGGCCATGCGGCACAAGATGTACGCCACGTTCATGGCGAAGCCGATGGCCAAGGAGCCGGGCAGCGCCATGCACTTGCATCAAAGCATCGTCGACGTGGAGACCCGCAAGAACATATTCAGCAATGGCGACGGCTCGCCCTCGCCGCTGTTTTTCGGGCATATCGCCGGATTGCAGAAATATCTCCCCGGCGCGATGTCGCTGTTCGCGCCGAACGTGAACAGCTACCGGCGCATCAGCCGCCATTCTTCGGCGCCCATCAACGTGCACTGGGGCTACGACAATCGAACGGCGGGTCTGCGGGTACCCATGTCCGGCGCCGAGGCCCGGCGCGTCGAGAATCGCGTGGGAGGCGCCGACGCGAATCCCTACCTCGCGATCGCGGCGTCACTGGCCTGCGGCTATCTCGGAATGGTCGAGGGGCTTCGGCCCTCAGAACCGATCGCCGGCAGCGCCTATGACCTGGCGATCGCCCTGCCGCGCACCTTGGCAGAGGCGTTGCGCCTGCTGCGCGAGTCCAAGCCGCTGGTGGACTTGTTCGGCGATCGTTTCGTGCTCGCCTATACGGCCGTCAAGGAAGCCGAGTACGAGACGTTCGCGCAGGTCATCAGTTCGTGGGAGCGCGAGCATCTGCTATTGAACGTTTAGGCCCGAGCCAGCCTCCTTCGAACTTTCAACTGTTCATGGCTATTCCGGTTAAGCAGCTTTCATTGGCTTGGCTCTGTCCCCCGGTCGCCGGCTGCGATATAAAGCGGACATGGGTCCAGTCCAGACGCAACGCATATGACCCTGGACTTAAGGTCGTAGTCTCGGGAATAAGAAGGGGAAGCGTTTGATGTTCAGCGTTCGTCGGATGGCGATTCTGGCGCTTGGGTGGTTGATTTTGAGTTCTTGCGGTGATCGCAAATCGTCATCTTCCGCGGCGCCCGACGCCGGGACGGGAACCCATTCGGCGGACAAGGCCGGCGCCGTCGCCAACAGCGGAAAGGTGCTGAACCTCTATATCTGGTCCGATTACCTGGCCGCGGACACTCTGTCGAACTTCGAGAAGCAAACGGGCATCAAGGTGCACGCCGCCTATTTCGACACCAATGAGACGCTGGAGACCAAGCTGCTCGCGGGCAGCAGCGGCTACGATGTGGTCGTGCCCACGGCGTCGTACTTCGAGAGACAGATCAAAGCCGGGGTCTATCTGACGCTGGATAAGTCGAAGCTGCCGAATCTCAAGAACATGGACCCTCAGCTCATGTCGAAGGTGGCATTGCACGACCCGGGCAACGCCCATGGGATCATTTACACCTGGGGCACCAACGGTATCGGCTACAACGAGAAGATGGTCAAGGAACTGATGCCGGATGCGCCGCTCGACAGCTGGCGCCTGGTCTTCGATCCCGCCGTGGCGTCGAAGGTGGCCAAGTGCGGCATCAGCGTGCTCGATTCGCCCGCCGAAGTGATGCGCGGCGTGTACAGCTACCTGGGCAAGGATCCGAACTCGCAGAGTCCGGATGATCTGGTGCGCGGGGAAGCCGTGCTCACCAAGATCCGGCCCTACATCCGCAACATCAATTCCTCCGAATATATCGAGGCGCTGGCCAACGGCGACCTATGCATTGCAGTGGGCTACAACGGCGATGTGATGCAGGCTCGCGACCGGGCCCACGACGCCAACAAGGGGATCGAAATCAAGTACTTCGTGCCCAAGGAGGGCTCGATACTGTGGTTCGACATGCTGGCCATCCCGAAGGATGCGCCGGACCCCGACAGCGCTTATGCTTATCTCAACTACATCATGACGCCGCAAGTCATCGCCGACATATCGAACTTCAAGCGCTATGCCAACGCCAACGCGGCGTCGCAGCCGCTGGTGCTGCCGTCCGTCAGGGATGATCCCGGGATCTATCCTCCGCCCGAACAGCGGCAAAAGCTGGCGGTGCAGCTGGCGGATTCGGCCGATCAGACCCGCGCCATTACCCGCATCTGGCAAAAATTCAAGACGGGCCAATAACCCATGTCGACATCCGGCGGAGCGGCCGTCAAGGCGGCACCTTGGAGGGACCCGAACGCTCGTCCCTACGTGCAGGTGGACGGCATCACCAAGTCGTTCGGCGATTTCAAAGCGGTCAATGACGTCAGTCTGAAGATCTACAAGGGCGAAATATTCTGCTTGCTGGGCGCGTCGGGTTGCGGCAAGACCACGCTGCTGCGCATGCTGGGCGGATTCGAAACGCCGAGCGCCGGAAAAATATTCATCGACGGCGAGGACATGACGGGTGTACCGCCCTACGAACGGCCGGTGAACATGATGTTCCAATCCTACGCGCTGTTTCCGCACATGAATGTCGAACAGAACGTCGCCTTCGGCCTGAAACAGGACCGCGTGCCCAAAGCCGAGATTCAAGAACGCGTGGCGACCATGCTTGACCTCGTGAAATTGGGCGGTTTCGCCAAGCGCAAGCCGCATCAGCTGTCGGGCGGCCAGCGCCAACGCGTGGCGCTGGCGCGTTCGCTGGTCAAGCGCCCCAAACTGCTGCTGCTCGACGAACCCTTGGGCGCGCTCGACAAGAAATTGCGCGAACACACGCAATTCGAGCTGATCAGCCTGCAAGACAAGCTCGGCGTGACCTTCGTCGTCGTGACCCACGATCAGGAGGAGGCCATGACCTTGGCGAGCCGGATCGGGGTCATGAATCACGGCGAAATCGTTCAGGCCGGCACGCCGTCGGAGATCTACGAATTTCCGAGCTCGAAATTCGTCGCCGATTTCGTCGGCTCGGTGAACATGTTCGAAGGCAAGCTGATCGAAGACGAACCGGAATACGTGCGAATCGGGTCGGACGAACTGGGCGGCACGATATACGTCAGCCACGGAATCAGCGCGCCTCCGGAAGCCGTCGTATGGGCGGCGGTGCGGCCGGAGAAAATCTTCATGTCCACGGCGCCGCCGGAGGGCGGCACCGACAATATGGTACGGGGTGCGGTGCAGGACATCGCGTATCTCGGCGACCTGTCGATTTATCTGGTCAAGCTGCCGACCGGCAAGGTGGTGCGCGTGACTCAGCCCAATACGTCGCGCCATGCCGAGGCGATCACCTGGGACCAGCAGGTGTACCTCTCG
>DASWEO010000156.1:0-6152 GCA_036394715.1 Steroidobacteraceae bacterium | reverse complement strand
TTCATGGACCATGCCGACGCGGTCCCCGCCGACCGCGGAAATCACGATATGTTGTTTCATCGGTCCAAATTCTACCGGATGGGCGCTTGCCAGGGTGCATGTCCGCCACTTAAGGTAGCGATATTTCCTGCGGAGCCCCCTCGATGTTTTCCGGAAGCACGGTAGCGATTGTCACGCCGATGACTGCGGATGGCGGCCTGGACTGGCCCGCATGGGATCGGCTGCTGGATTTTCACCTGCGCGAGGGCACCGACGGGATCGTCGTTGCCGGCACCACCGGCGAATCCCCGGTGCTCCTCATGGATGAAATCGAGGAACTCACCCGCCGGGCGGTCGCGCGCTGCCGGGGCAAGCTCAAGGTGATCGTCGGAGCGGGCAGCTACTCGACGGCCGGCACGGTGTCGCTCACTCGTACCTTGTCGGGCCTTGGCGTCGATGCGGTGATGCTGGTGACTCCATACTACAACAAACCTCCGCAGGAAGGTCTTTACAGGCATTTTATGGCTGCCGCGGACGCCTCCGAGGTGCCGGTGATCCTGTACAATGTTCCGAGCCGCACCGTCGCCGATCTGTTGCCGGGCACCGTCGCTCGGTTGGCGCGGCATCCGCGCATCGTGGCGATCAAGGAAGCGACCGGTTCGTTGAGCCGTGCGCGCGAAACGCTGAATGCGTGTCCACCGGAGTTCACTCTGCTCTCGGGCGACGATGCCACCGCCATCGATTTGATGAGCGTGGGCGCGCGCGGCGTCATTTCGGTGTCGGCCAACGTTGCTCCACGCCGCATGCACGAGGCTTGTCAAGCCGCTCTTGCGGGCGATTTCGTCAAGGCACGCGCGATCGACGCCAGCTTGCAGCCTTTACATAAAGATTTGTTCGTCGAAGCAAGCCCGATACCGGTCAAGTGGGCGGTGGCGAGAATGGGCCTCATCGGGAACGCAATCCGATTACCATTGGTCGAACTGTCGGCGACGCACCAAGATACCGTGCTGCGGGCCATGCAGGCCGCCGGAATTAACCTTGAGGACCAAGCAGCATGAGTCTGGATCGAGTTTTGATGGTTGTTGCTGCGGCAGCGCTGATGAGCGGCTGTCACTTGTTTCGTGGCGCGGATTGCCACACTCGGCAGGAATATCAACGAGCCGGCCAGGTACCACCGCTGAAAGTACCTCCAGGGTTGGATACTCCGAATACTCAGGGCGCCCTGGTCATTCCCACCGTGGAGCTTGCGCCGCCGCCTCCGGGGCCCAAGGACTCGTGCCTCGACGTTCCGCCGCGCTACAAGCCGGCGCCGCCCAATAAGGCGGCCAGCGGCTAGGCGTCGCCGACGCGCCTCCCCGGGCGTCCTGGAACCGACACCCGAGGGCCGCCCGTCCGGGCCGGTTTCCGCGGCGTGCGCGCTCCATTTGATCGCGTGGGTCGCCTCCGGTACCCTTGCGGCCGCGTGGAGAGGTGGCCGAGCGGTCGAAGGCGCACGCCTGGAAAGTGTGTAACACCTAACCGTGTTCGTGGGTTCGAATCCCACCCTCTCCGCCATTTAAAGTAAAGTGAGTCTATGGCGGCTCGCGTTTGCATCTTCGCGACGACTGGCCACGAACCCCGTCAGGCCCGGAAGGGAGCAGCGGTAGCGGCTTTAAGTCGGGCGCCGAAGTCCTGCTGGCGCGGGCCGCCTCCTAAAAGCCACGCGACCTTGGGCGTCCGAAGCTAAACTTAAACCCTATGAGCTACATCGTATTAGCGCGTAAATGGCGTCCCAAGCGGTTTGCCGAAATGGTGGGGCAGGAGCATGTGCTGCGCGCCCTCGGCAATGCGCTCGACAGCGGCAAGGTACACCACGCATTTCTGTTCACGGGCACCCGTGGGGTCGGGAAAACGACGATTGCACGCATTTTAGCGAAGTCGCTGAATTGTGAGACCGCCGGCGTGAGTTCGAATCCCTGCGGCATCTGCGCCGCATGCCGGGAGATCGACGAAGGCCGCTTCGTCGATCTCATCGAGGTAGACGCAGCCTCGCGCACGAAAGTGGACGACACCCGCGAGCTGCTCGATAACGTGCAGTACGCGCCGAGCCGAGGCCGCTTCAAGGTGTACCTCATCGACGAAGTCCACATGCTCTCCAATCACTCCTTCAATGCCTTGCTCAAGACGCTGGAAGAGCCGCCGCCCCATGTCAAATTCCTGCTGGCGACCACCGACCCGCAAAAGCTGCCCGTCACCGTGCTTTCCCGCTGTCTGCAGTTCAGCCTCAAGCGGCTGCCTGCCTCGCTCATCGGCGAACGTCTGAAGTTCATCGCCGGAGCTGAGCATCTGGAGTTCGATCCGGCGGCGGTGGCGTTGGTAGCGCGAGCGGCCGAAGGCAGCATGCGCGATGCCTTGAGCTTGTTGGACCAGCTGATCGCTTTCGGCGGCGGCAGCCTGAGCGAGGCCAATACGCGCGCGATGCTCGGCACCATCGATCGCGGACATGTGGGTCGACTCATCGATGCGTTGGCCCGCGCGGACGGATCCGCTCTCTTGGCGGAAGTTAAAGAGCTGGATCGCGACGCGCCTGACTACGACCGCGCGTTGGTCGAGTTGACGGCATTCTTGCAGCGGATTGCGATCGTGCAAATCGTGCCCGAGGCCGCGCTCCAGGACGAGGAGTTCGATGCGGATTCACTGACGCGCCTTGCGCAGGCGATCTCGCCGGAAGATGTGCAGCTCTACTATCAAATCGCCTTGGGTGGACGGCGCGATCTGGCGATGGCGCCGGAGCCTCGCATGGGATTCGAAATGACGCTGCTGCGCATGCTGGCGTTTCGTCCCGAGGCTGCCGCAGTCCACGGCAACACGGCCGGACGCACGGTCGCCGCGGACCATCCGACGCGCGCCGCCGCACCCGCCGATGTGCCGGGCGCCGGTACGTCCACCGCCGCTGCGTCCATGGGCGGCGCGCCCCATCCGACGGCGTCCGGTGCCGTCGCACCGAATACGTCCGGTATCAGGTTGACGAGCATCGATGCGAGCAATTGGCCCGCGGTGGTCGAGGCAGCAAACTTGAGCGGCATGGTGCGGCAATTTGCCTTGAATTGTGTCCCGGCCTCGTTCGAGCACGGCGTGCTGGCGCTGAAACTCGATCAAGCGACGGCGGATCGCCGTACGCGGCCCATCGAAGACAAGCTTGTGCTGGGTTTGTCGAAGTATCTCGGCCGAGACATTCGCCTGACGTTCGAAACCGCGCAATCGGCCCTCGTTACGCCTGCACGGCAACGCCTGCTGCAGGAGCAGGACAAGGCCGTTCGCGCCGCGGCTGCGTTCGAGGCAGATCCCGCGGTGAAGGGGTTGCGCGAGCGCTTCGGTGCCGACGTGGACTTGGCTTCGGTGAAACCCGCGAACTAACGATGAGGAGGTGGGCATGATGAAGGGCGGACTGGGAAATCTGATGCGCCAGGCGCAGCAGATGCAGGAAACGATGAAGAAGGCACAGGCCGAGCTCGCGCAACTCGAGGTGACGGGGGAGTCCGGCGCCGGCATGGTCAAGGTCACGCTGAACGGGCATCACGAAGCGAAGAAAGTGACGATCGAGCCGAAACTGCTCGGGGAAGACAAAGACATGCTCGAAGACTTGTTGGTGGCAGCCGTCAACGACGCGGTGCGGAAAATTGCGGAGCGCAGCCAGGAAAAGTACTCCGGCCTCATGTCGGGGCTCAATCTTCCGCCGGGCATGAAGCTGCCGTTTTGAAGTACACCCCCACACTCGCGCGTTTGATCGATTCTCTGCGCTGCCTCCCGGGCGTCGGTCCGAAATCCGCGCAGCGCATGGCGTTTTATCTTTTGGAGCGCGATCGTAACGGGGGAAAGCTCCTTGCCCAAGCGCTGGCGGATGCGCTCGACAGCGTGGGACATTGCAAACGCTGCCGCATGCTGACGGAGAGCGACTACTGCACGATTTGCGCCTCCAACCAGCGAGACGTGGCGCAGCTCTGCGTGGTCGAGTCCCCCGCCGACGTGGTGGCCATCGAACAATCGGGAGGATTTCGCGGCCGCTACTTCGTGCTCATGGGACACTTGTCGCCGCTCGATGGAGTGGGGCCGGCCGAACTCGGATTGGATGATTTCGAGCGGTTGCTGGGCGACGGAGAAGTTCGCGAAGTGATTCTCGCCACCAATCCGACGGCGGAAGGAGAGGCGACGGCGCACTACTTGGGCGAGCTTGCGCTGCGTTTGGGGTTGAAGGCATCGCGAATCGCTCATGGCGTGCCCGTCGGCGGCGAGCTGGAATACGTGGACGGCGGCACGCTGGCGCACGCTCTGGCCGGACGCACCAACGTCTCCTGATCAGAGAGGCGCCAGCTTCTCGTACAGGCGAAACAGACGCCGATAGCTTTCGTAGCGGCGGGGGGCAATCTCCTGTGCCACGACGGCGGTGCGCACGGCGCAACCGGGCTCCTCCATGTGCCGGCAATCCTTGAAGCGGCAATTGGCGCCGAGCCGGTGGATCTCGATGAAGCCGCGCTCAGCCGCGCGCACGAGGCTTGCGGGCGGCGCGAAATCGCGGACGCCCGGGGCATCGATAATCGCCGAATTCGCCGCAAGCTGGTACCAGCGCGCCGTGGTCGTGGTATGCCGGCCCTCGATGTCGCGGGTCAACTCGGCTGTTTGCGCCGCGGCGTCCGGGCTCAGGGCATTCACCAGAGAGGATTTGCCGACACCCGACTGGCCGACGAGAAGCGTCACGCTGCCCGCGAGGCTGCGCTCGAGGTCGGCCGTACCCGCTCCCGATTGAGACGAGACCTCGATGCAATTCAAGCGCAGCTTGCGGTACGTCTCGATTTCCGGCCGGATGTTTTCCGTTCCGAGATCCAGCTTGTTGACGATGAGTAGACCATCCAAGTCCTTCAGCACGGCCCCCGCCCAGTAACGGTCGACCAGAAACCAATCCGGCGCGGGTTCTGCCGCCACGACGATGGCGAGCCGGTCGACGTTGGCGGCGACGGGTTCCGCACGGCCGCGCGCATCGATGCGCTCGATGAGGTTGCGGCGCGGTTCGATCGACTGAACCGACGGCCCGTCCGCGGCCGGCGGATACGCATAGATGACGCGATCGCCGCAGACCACACGCTGCTTGCGCCCCGACAGCGCACAGTGCAGCGTCGTTCCGCCGGCTTGCACCAAGACGCCCCGGCCGTAACTGGCGAGCACCAGCCCCTCGCCGCCGATGGCGCCTTCCGACTCCCTAGGCTCTGCTACCATGCCGCTTTTAGTTGCGTAACGTTCATGAAATCCCCTGAAAATCTCATTTGGATCGATTTGGAAATGACCGGACTCAGTCCGGACTCCGATCTCATCATCGAAATCGCGACGATCGTAACCGACAAACACCTCAGCGTGCTTGCCGAAGGTCCGGTGTTCGCGGTGCATCAAAGCGAGGCCGTGCTCAGCGCAATGGACGATTGGAATCGCAACCAGCATGGCCGCTCTGGGCTCTGCGCCCGAGTTTTGGCAAGTGACGTCGACGCGGCCGCTGCCGAACGCGAGACCCTGCGGTTTCTCGAGCCGTGGCTTGAACCGGGACGATCACCGATGTGCGGCAACAGCGTGTGTCAGGATCGGCGCTTTCTGGCGCGCCACATGCCGGCGCTCGAGAAATTCTTTCACTACCGCAATCTCGACGTGAGCACCCTCAAGGAACTGGCGCTGCGCTGGGCGCCGCAGGTGGCCGCGGGGTTCCGCAAGACATCCAGCCACCTGGCGTTGGATGACGTGCGCGAGTCCATCCTCGAATTGCAATACTATCGTGAACACTTGCTGCGGCCGTTCTAGTGGCAAGGGGATGGTGACTGGCTGCAGGCGTTCGCACGGTGGGGTCAGGAGAGCCTCCAGGCAACGAAGAACACAGTTGCCTGGAGGCTCTCCTGACCCCGCCGCGCGATTACCGTAGTCGGTCGGCGACTTATTAGTGCCGATGGCACAGGCGGTCCAGAGCGAAAGGTCTGGGGGATGGGAAGCCTGAAGGCAACTGCGTCTTTCGTTGGCTTCAGGCTTCCCATCCCCCAGGCCTCGACCGTTACTTGCGTGCTGTCACTACCGGCTTGGCGGTGCCCGGGGTGACGACGCCCGCGTTGGCGGCCGGGGTGTCGCCGGCCAGGAACATCCAGGTTTCGACCACCGTGTCC
>DASWEO010000155.1:0-20693 GCA_036394715.1 Steroidobacteraceae bacterium | reverse complement strand
TGAAACCGGTTGACCAAATCAATACAAATACCAACGGAACGCCGAGCCGGAGCATGTTCAACGTGTCGCCAGACGCAGCGTCGCGTCGCGCGTCAAATAAACGGGTTGAACGGGCGCACTGCTGTCGGTTCGTCGTGTGCGTTCAGGCGACTTTCCGGTGTCAGCCTCTGAGTCGCCGTCAGCAACGCCGACTTCGCTTCTGTGGCAATTTTGGAATGCATGGCGGAATTGTATCTCGACTCCCGTGAGCTTTACACCTTTGATGCGAGCGGTTATTGTTCGCCGCGCAGGGTGACCAGAGCAACGCCGATTGCTCCGGAAAAATACAAATACGCCAACACAGGCAACAGTAGGAGCGAAATAACGGCTGAAATTCGAGCCAGCCGAGCCATGAATGTCGACCGGCAGTTCGATGCACATTGATACGTCGCGACGGTCACGTAGGCGCTGAACAAGAGTTCGAACACCACGTAGATCCGCGTCGCAAGTTCGTTGCCGGAATCGACGGCCAAGCCAACCGCGCTCACCAGGATAGAGCCTAGTATTCCGTAGAGCCAAAATACCTTGGACAGCGACGTCTTCCCCAGCAACGGCTCGCTCAGAAATAATTTCAAGTTCACTGAACCCCCTCGCAGCCGGCTCAGCGCGGGCGCAGCTGCGCGTAGTACAGAGACACCATCCAGCATACCTCGGCGGTGATTTGCGCTTCCTGCGCCGGCGCCTCGAGGGCCATTTCGGTGGCAGCGTACATGACTTCCGTCGAGAGCCGCGTGGCTGCCAGCAGGCGCTTGTGCGAAAGATTGGGATATTGCGGCTGCAAGGCCTTGGCCAGACGCCGCGCCACCAGGTCGCGCGATTCGATCCGTACGGCGTGCAGCAGCGGCACGGCCCGCATCGCGCGCATGATCCAGATGCCACCCGGTTGACGGCGCGTAATGGTATTCACTTCGGTCTGCAGCCGTCGATTGCTCTCGACGGTCGCCGCCAGACTCGAAGAATTCAAACCGCCCTCCGCCATCCAAGCGAACACGGCATAGTCTTGGGCGCGCATCAGTCGCCTGCCCAGCTCCTGAAGGACCGCGTACTTGTTCGGGAAATAGCGGTACAGCGCCGGCGGCGTCATCCCGGCACGTTTGCAGATGAGGTTGGTGGACAGCCCCTCGAAACCCACCTCACCCAGGAGCTGTCCGGCCGTGCTCAGTAAGTACTCGAAGGTCGATACCCCGGTTGGACGCGACGGGGTGATCTTGGTACCCAGTTTGACCGAGCCGGACGCGCGCTTGGCGGCCACCCTGTTCCTCCTCATGCCTCATGCCTCGCGCGGCCGCGTGACCACGCGGAGCCCAGTGGCGATCGCGAAGCAGACGGCAAGACAACCTGCGCCCAACCAGAGCGCTCCGCGGGTATCGTTCGGACTGATGAGCATCGCCGCCACCGTGGGTCCGATGCTGCTGCCCAGCAGGCCCACCCCGCTGGTCAGCACCGCTGCGCGCCGCGACGGATCCGCTTCGATGAGCATGGGAACCATGAACGGCAAGATGAACAGCCAAATGAATCCAAAGATCGCGGCGTCGATGAAAAACAGCGCTGCCGTCGGCCGCGTGCCCAAAATCCACACCATGGCAAAATCCACCGCCGTGCACGCCAGCAGCGTGGGATACCAGCGCAATCGTCCCGCAAACAGCGTGGCGGCCGTGCCGCCCAACACCTGAAACCCCAACGACACCTGCACCGCCGAGTCCGACACCTTGCTCGACAATCCCGCCTCGCGGGCAATGGGATCGTAGTAAACCCAGATGCTGACGATGAACATCATCAACAGGAAATTGACGACGAGACCCGCCACGCCCAACGGCGGCGGAAGTCCGCCGGCAGGCGAGTGGCCCGTTTTTGGCAGAAGCACGAAGGCGCGCGGCAGCAACAGGGCGGCCGCGCCGCTCGCGAGACCGGCAATTGCCAGGAGCGCGAAGTCGCCCTGCGCGCCCCACTTGGGCTCGGCCCAGACACTCATGGCGGCCACGAACAACAGCTGGGTGAGCGTCTGCACGGTGAGATAAATGCCGGCCCAGCGATCCGGTGCGGCCGAGCGCGCAATCATGCAGGCAGCCACCCAGATGAGAATGCCGCCGGTGAAGCCGGTGAGCGCGCGCACCGCCGTCACCATCTCGCCCACGGCGAAGGGCGTGAGCCAGTTGCCGGCCGCCAGCACCAGGCTGGTGATGAGCGCAATCGCCGGCAACCGCCGCGGCGGTAAGAACGCGGCCGCGAATGCCGCGGCCAACCCCATGCTCAATAGCTCAGCCGAAGCCGCGTGCCCAAGCTGAGTAAGGGTGATGTGCTGTTCCGCCAGGAGCGCCGCCAGCACCACGGGCTGCACGCCGGGAATGAGTATCCCAATGGTGCCGACAAAAAGAATCATGCCGATCTGCAGTCCGGCAGGACGCGGTCCGATCCATTGAGCGTGCGGCACCCTCAATAGCGCCAGTTGAACTCAACCCCGGCGATGCGCGGCGTCCCCACGATACCCTGGATGAATCCGAAGGTGCTGGTGAGATCGAACTTGTCGGAATAATACTGCCTGTTGGCCACGTTGTTGACGTACGCGCCGATCTCCAGGTGCTTCGTGAACTCATACGAGGCGCGCAAATTGCCGATCCAGTAGGCGTCTTGCTGAATATAGGGATCGTTGTAGACGTCAAAGAACACGTGGCTCTTGTAGTTGGCGTTACCCTCCAAGTTGAGCGCGCCCTCGCCCAAGGGAATCCGGTACTGCACCAGCGTGGACGCCGACACGTGCGGCGCCAGCGGCAGCTGATTGCCGGTAAAGCTGGAGAGTGCTGCGGCCAGGTCGGCATTCGACCTATCCACCTTGGTTTGCAGCAAGCCGAGCTGCAGTGTCGCCGTCAGCTGCGATGTCGGCTTGACCGTGATCTGCAAGTCGAGGCCTTTGGTGTGAGCGTCGGCGTTGACGAGGTCGTTGACCGGCAGGCTACCAGGCACGTTGATGAGCTGGAACACCTGCATATCGTGGTATTTGTTGTAGAACAGCGAGGCGTCGACGATGAGACGGCGGTCGAGCAAGGTTGACTTCAGACCCAGCTCGAAAGTCTCAACGTGCTCCGGTTTCACCGGCCGCAATTGAAACTCGATCTCCGCTGGCACCAAACTCAGGAAGCTACCGTTGAAGTCGCCGCTTTTGAAACCGGTGGCGACGCTGGCATAGGCGAGAATGTCCTTGGTGAAACTGAAGTTGAGTCCCGTGCGCCAGGAAAAGGCGCCGTTCTGCAGGAACTCGTGCGCACTGCCGACGGGCAGGGTCGGACCGAAATTGCCTTCGCCGCCCTGCTGGTATCGGATCGTTCCGACATAGTCGAACGTTCGATGCTCATCGGTGAATCGCCCGCCGAGAATCAACTTCAACTGATCCGTCAACAGATACTCGCCTTGTCCGAACAGCGCACGTGCGTCGGTGAATTGCTGGCTCACGTCGAACGCCTGGAAAGCGATGCCGTCGAAAGCGCCCGGAAACCCGACGACCGTATCGCCGCCCAGGCCGAAAAACAGCGGCTGGTTCTGATGAAGTTTTTCGTGCAGGTAGTAGGCGCCTGCGACCCAATTGTACGAATCGCGGTTCTGCGAAACCCGAACCTCCTGTGAATAATTGGTCGAGCGCACGCCGTAGTTGATCTCGAGCAGCTGATTCGGCGACGTATCCGTGTCCTCGGGATGAAGTTTGTCGTTGTAGTCGATCGCCGAGATCGAAGTGACATTCACGACCCCGGTGTCGTAGTCGACGCGCAGGTAGGACCCTACAGTCGTGACCCGCAAATGCTGCTGCCGATTGTAGGCGCCGTCGTAGAACTTGCCCGGCGTGCCGTAACCGAACAAGTCGGTGCACCGGCCGGCGTAGGCGGCCGCCGGGGAGCACACGGTGGGCGAAGGGTTACCCAGCGTGGTTGGATCGAACGTGCCGATATGCCGGTACTCCACCGGCCGGTTGTTGACCTGCCCGGCGTGCACATTGAAAAGAATCTTCAAGCCGCCGAGGGGTTTGAACAACAGCATGCCGCGTGCCGCGTAATTGTTGGCGCCGTTTTCGTTGTCGCCCGTGAGCAGATTGTGCATGTAGCCGTCGGAGCGGTTCGCGTTGAACGCGTATCGCCCATCGACCGTCGAGGTGATGGGGCCGCCGATGGCTCCCTCGAGATTGGCGGTGTTGTAGCTTCCGTAGTCCGCGTGCATATTGGCGGAAAAGTCATCGGAGGGTTTCACCGTCGTCATGTTGATGGCGCCGCCATTGGTGTTGCGCCCGTAGAGCGTACCTTGTGGGCCCTTCAACACTTCGATGCCCTGCAAATCGTAGGTCGCGAAGGTCTGCGAGGACGGCGAGCTTAGATACACTTCGTCCACGTACACGCCGTTGGGACCGGCGTTGTTGGTGTCGTAATCGTTGAGCCCGATGCCGCGAATGCTGATCAGCGGCTGATTGCCCGCCCCCGCAGGCAGCGCAATCTCCACGTTCGATGCAAATTGGCCGATATCCGAGGACGAACGGATTCCGAGCTGCTCGATGTCCCGGGCGGTAAAGGCTTGGATGCTGATGGGGACGCTTTGAATATCTTCGGCGCGCCGTTGGGCGGTGACCACGATCGTTTGCAGCTCGTTGTCGCTCTCGCTCGCTGCCCCGCCCGCGCTCTGCGCCATCGCGAGACCGCCGCCGGTCAAGGGAGTAAGGGCCGCAAGCACGAACCCCGGAGTAATCCGCCACGCCGTCAATCTCGTCACATCCCGCATCGTTGGCTCCCAGTTTTATTTCGAGTGCTAGTTGGCGCTACTGTGGACGACTGCAACTCACTGTAGTAAATGCCACACACTCACCGGTGTCAACGCCGAAATGACGACATTTTTTCGCAACGCGGGGCGTCAAACGTGTTGGTGGGGACCGCTTCCGGATTGCGCTTGACTGCCTGCAGTACTATTCACTATCGTTGACAATCCCATGACCCACCCCCCCTCGCTGCTCTGCATCGGCCTGACCACCGTGGACGTGGTGGCGCTTCCGGTGCGGCTGGAGCCCTTTGACGGCGTGCGGCTCATCGATGCCGTGCAGATGGCACCCGCCGGCACGGCCGCGGGCACCGCCCTGGTCGCCGCCAAGCTTCGAGTGGCGACGCAACTGGCGGGTGCCGTGGGCCCGGACGCGGCGGGACGATTCATTCGCGGTGAGCTCATTCACGCCGGGGTGGATGTCGCCTTGCTCGAGGTGTTGCCGGGGCTGCCCACCTCCGCCACGCTGATACCCATCGATGCGGCGGGTAACCGCATGATCTACCATTCCCCGGGTGCCGCCGCGCTGATGAGTTTGAGCAATGCGCTCAAGACGGCGGCGGCAAGCGCGAGTGCAGTGCACTATGCCGGCGTCGGCGCGCGCAATCTCGACGGCCATGCCGCGGAGTTCCTGGCACCCGCCAAGGCGCGCGGGGCTTTGATCACCTGCGACTTGATTGCCCCCGGGCCCAACAGCGCTGCGGAACTGCGCCGGCTGCTGCCGTACATCGATGTATTCATGCCGAGCGCGGTCGAGGCGCGCTTCGTCACCGGCGAAAGCGATCTGCCGCGGGCGGCGCAGGCCTTGCGCGACTGGGGCGCCGGCGCCATCGTGATCAAGAACGGCGCGGACGGCGCACTCGCCCTGGATAAGGCGGGCCGCTTGGGAGTCGTTCCAGCGGTCAAAATCGACCGCGTTGTCGACACCACCAGCTGCGGTGACAGCTTCTGCGCCGGATTCATCGCCGCCACCTTGCGCGGCCGACCCTGGGGTCAGGCCCTGAGGTTCGCAGCCGCGACCGCCTCGTTGGTGGCGCGCGGCCCGGCAACCTTGGGCGTACTTGAATCCTACGCCCAAGCGGATGCCATCGCCGCCGCGGCATCGGCATGATGCCGTCGCTGCAGAGGGACGAGGTGCTGCAACGCTTCCGCGATCATGGTCAAAACGGAGATGAACGATGACTGCATCCACGCCCAGGGACTCACAGCTGCGCCGCCGGGCCGAGGCGGTGATTCCCGGCGGCATGTACGGACACCAATCGGTGGCGGCCTTGCCGGACGACTATCCGCAGTTCTTCGCGCGCGGCGCGGGTGCGTACCTATGGGACGTCGACGGCTCGCGCTATCTCGACCTGATGTGCGCCTACGGGCCGCAGCTGTTCGGGTACGCGCATGACACCATCGACGCCGCCGCCATCGAACGCATTCGTCGAGGCGATCCGCTGACGGGCCCGACGGAATACATGGTGAGCTTCGCCGAGCGCATGACGGCGTTGGTGACGCACGCCCAATGGGCGATGTTCTGCAAGAACGGTACGGACGCGACCACCATGGCCTTGGTGACGGCACGCGCCCACACCGGGCGCAAAACCGTGGTGCTTGCCAAGGGCGCCTATCACGGCGCGGCGCCCTGGTGCACCCCGCGCACCGCGGGCACGACGCCGGAGGATCGCGCCAATCAGCTCTTCTGTACTTACAACGACATCGAAAGCCTCGAAGCCGCCGTGGCACGCGCCGGCGGCGATCTGGCCGCCATCTTGGCCTCGCCGTTCAAGCACGATGCGCTGGTGGATCAGGCGCTGCCGGATCCTGCCTATGCACGCCGGGCCCGAGAGCTCTGCGATGAACGCGGCGCCTTGTTGATCGTGGACGATGTGCGCGGCGGGCTGCGCGTGGCGCGCGATTGCTCATGGTCGGTGGTCGGCGTGCTGCCGGATCTGTCGAGCTGGGGTAAATGCATTGCCAACGGTCATCCCATCTCGGCGCTGATGGGCGCCGAGAAAGCGCGCGCAGCCGCGACTCAAATCTTCGTGACCGGCTCCTACTGGTATGCCGCTTCGCCCATGGCCGCCGGCCTCGAAACATTGCGCTTGGTCCAGGAAACCGACTACCTGGAGAGGTTGCAGTCCTTGGGAGAGCGATTGCGCACCGGGCTCGCGGAGCGCGCCGCGGCGCACGGATTCGGCTTGCGCCAAACCGGACCCGTGCAAATGCCGCTGTTCCTGTTCGATGAGGATGCGGATCTTCGCGTCGGCTTTGCCTGGAGCAGCGAGATGCTCGAGCGCGGGATTTACGTGCATCCCTGGCACAACATGTTCTTGAGCGCCGCGATGACGACAGCGGATATCGACGCCGCCTTGGATGCCGCGGAGGGGGCTTTTGCCGCCGTCAAAGCGCGCCGCGCAACGCTGCGTCCTGCCGAGAAGTTACAGGCCTTTCGCCGATGAGGAGTTCACGCGGGCTTGCGGCGCAGGGCCGAGTACAAATGGTTGTCAGGGTCCGGCCAGGCGAACTTTTCCCGCAATCCGGCGAGCGTGCGGCGATACACGCCGACTTCGACGTAGTTGGCATGGCGCGGCGAATCGATGTAGTTCACCGTGCCGCGCAAGTTGGGTCGATCGTTGGCTTTCAGCGCCGACCACTCCTCTGCACCGGCTCCCGACTGCCGAATGTAGGCATCCATGGCCGCCATCTGCGCCATTTCGTCGAAGCGCTGGTAGCCCGCCGAGGCGAACTCGACGAAGCCGACCACGGACAGTCCCTGCAGGCGCCGATGGAAGATATTCAAGTAAAGCTCCGGATGTCCTTGCTTCCAAGTGAACAGCGCCGGATCGATATAGGGAATTCGATACTCGTAACCGGTGGCAAACAGAATCAGATCGATGTCTTCGACCGACCCGTCGACGAACCGCACTCCGGCGGCGGTGAAATTCTGGATGTCACCCTTGGCCTGCAGGTCGCCGTGCGCCAAGTAGTGCAGGATTTGCGTGTTCATGATGGGATGCGATTCGAGCGCCTTATGGTCGGGAGCCGGCAGCCCATAGCGCGTCAGATCGCCGACCAGCGCCGACAGCATTTTACTGGGGTCATCCGGCACCGCCACGCCCTTGGGAAGCGTTACTTGTCCCGATAGAAACACATCGGTCGGAACGCCGAACATGTGCTTCGGTACGAAGTGATAGCCACGGCGCAGGCTGATAAAGGCGCGCGCCGCGTTGCGCGCGGCATCGCAGGCAATGTCCACGCCCGAGTTGCCCGCGCCGACGATCAAGACGCGCTTGCCTGCGAGACTCTCCGGGGATCGGTACTCGACCGTGTGGCGCACTTCGCCCTTGAACTCATCCAGTCCCGGATACGACGGCAAGTTGGGGTGCCAGGTGACGCCGTTCGCGCAGATCACGCCCTTGTACACCGCGGTTTCGCCGCTGCTCGTCGTCACGCGCCAGCCATCGATGGCGTTTTCGCCGAGAGGGTCGGCCTGCATGACCTGCGTGCCGAAGCGTATGCCGGCGCGCAACTCGAAGGCGTCGGCAAAATCCCGTATGTAGCGCAGCAACTGGCGGTGGTCCGGATAGTCCGGGTAGTCCTTGGGCATGGGCAGCCCGAAAAAGGACGAGGTGTATTTCGAGGAGATGAAGTGCGCCGACTCGTACATGGAGGAGCCGGGATTGTCGATATCCCAGATGCCCCCGACACCGGAGTGCCGTTCGAACTGGTCGTAAGGAATGCCGGCGAGCTTGAATGCTCGGGCTGCCAGGAGCCCACAGGGTCCCGCGCCCACGATGCAATACTTGCCGTCATAGTGAATCCTGGGAAGCGGCCGCGTACTGTCGGCGCGGAGGTCGGATTCCGCCAGTGCGGAAAAGGTGCGCGGTTTATGCCGCCGCAGCCAAAACGCGAAGCCGATGCCGAAGGCGACGGTCGCGACGTAGATGAGCGGCAGCCATTCCACTCCCGGCAAGGCGCTGGTGGACAGTAAACGGAACTTGGCGGCCACCAAACCGGTGGCCAGCGCCAGTCCGATCGCGCCCAATGCCGAGGCCGCCACCACCATGGGCTTTATTTCCCGGCGCCGCCGGCCCAAATAAAACACGATGGCGACCGCCGCAAAACCCTGCAGAAAAATAATGCCGAGGGTGCCGAATCCAATCAGCACCGGCACGCCGGATTGGTAGGGATCGACACCCGTCATGCCGAAGGCCGCGACGCACACGACTGTCGCGAGCGTCACCGCAACGCTGGCATTCGAGGGCGCAAAGCGGTTCAGCCGGCCCAATGCCACCGGCAATAGTTTTTCGCGGCTCAGCGCGAACACATAACGCGAAGCGGCGTTATGGATGGCGAGATAAGTCGCCAGCAATGACGTGCAAACGAGAATGCCCATGAGGTCGGACACGGACTTGCCGCTGAATGTCGACACCAGATTGAACATCAGCAGCCCGCTCTGCTCAGCCGCCGCGCTCGCCGCCATCCCGGCGCCCAGCGCACCGACGGTGACCCAGGAGGTGAGTAGATAAAACGCCGCGATCAGAAACACCGAGGTGTACGTCGCGATGGGCACGCTGGTGGTCGGTGTCTTGCTCTCCTCGCCATACAGCGCGGCCGATTCGAATCCGATAAAGGATGTAAAGGCCACCATCAACCCGGCGCCCAATCCCGGCGCCATCACCACGGAGGGCGCGAACGACTCGAGCGGGAACGCCGCAGCGCCTTTGGCCGCGATGACGCTGATGTCGAAAATGGCGAGGATGGCCACTTCCGCCGCCATGAGCACGCCCAAGATCTTGGAAGATAGATCGATGGACCGGTAACCGAGGATGGCGACCGCCGCCATCCCGCCGGCCGCGTACAGCAGCCATGAGAAATGAATGTTGAGCTCGCTGAGCACCAGGTCGAGAAAATAGCCGAAGAAGGCTGCCAGCCCGATGGTGAACGACACATAGGCGATTACGGCTGTATACGCGGCGCCGACTCCGGCGCGTTTGCCCAAGCCTTTGGCGACATAGGTGTAGAAGGCGCCGGTATTCACCACGCGGCGGCTCATGGCGGCATAGCCCACGGCGAAGCAAATCAGCGTGATCCCCGCGAACAGAAATGCCCCGGGCGTTCCCGCGCCATTGCCGCGCGCGAGCGCGATCGGCAGGTTGCCGATCATTGCCGCCAGCGGCGCTGCGGCCGCGACGACCAAAAAGACGATTCGCTGCGTCGAGAGTACGCGGCGCTTTTTGCCCTGATCGAATTGGCGCGCCGTGGCGCGCAGGCTCTCATCCACCGGGTTTGAGCCCGCGTGAACTGAGGTAGCGCTGCATGCCGCTTTCGCCCTTCTTCTGCAATCGCGGCAGCACCAGCGGTATCAGCCCCGGCGCCACGCTGAAAATGCGCGCGGTGATGCCGTCGGCAAACGGCAGATAGGTTTCAAGCGATTTCCCGTCCATGGCGCGCATGCACGCTGCCGCGACCTGCGCCGGCGATAGCACCTCTTTATTGAGAAAATTGAGCGGCGAACCGCCGTGCGTGGCCTCATAACGCAGCATGGGCGTGTCGACGGCTCCCGGAAATACGCTGCGCACCTTGACGCCGTGGCGGACAACCTCCTGGCTCAGGGCCGTCAGGAATCCGCGCAAGCCGAACTTCGAGGCGCTGTACGCCGCGCTGCCCGGCAGGGACACGACACCGGCGGCCGAGACAATGGACAAGATACAGCCGCTGCGCCGGCTGATCATGGGCCCGATTGCCGCCTGCGTAAGCCGCATCGGCGCCAGCAGGTTAATGGCGACGTGCCGCTCCAACGTGGCGTACGGCAAATCAGCGACATCCCCCGGTTCGATGATGCCGGCGTTGTTCACCAGCAGCTCCAGATCCGGCGTTCCGGCGATGAGGGTCGCGGCACGTTCCAGATCATGGGGATCGGTGAGATCGGCGGTGACGCAGCGGACGGCGCCGCCGAGGCTTTGCGCTCGCTCGCTCAAACGGTGTTCATCTCTATCCAGAAGCAGCAGCTGGAAGCCGCGCTTCAGCAACAGGGGGGCAAGTTCGCCTGCGATCCCGCCGGCGCCGCCCGTGATGATGGCTGTTCCTGTCATGAGTTTCCCGGCTCGCAATTTGCGCCAATTGCAAATATGATAAACACTCACGTTTGAAGACGCAACTCATGGAGCGTGAAGTCCCAATGGCAACCCGTAAACCGGCCGGCAGGCGCCGTGCCAGTCAAGCGCGATCGAAAGCCACGGTGGAACGCATCCTCGACTCGGCGGCCTCGCTCATTGTCGAGAAAGGGGCGGACGCCGTAACCATGACCGAAATCGCGCGGCGCGCAGATGTGGTCATCGGATCGCTTTACCAATATTTCGCGGATAAATCCGCAATCAACCGCGCCCTGTTGGTGCGCCACCACGAAGAAGTGGGACGAATGCTGAGGGGGTACCTGTCCGATGTCGGAACGTTCAACGATTTCGCGGCCGGCATCGAAGCGGCCGCCGCAAAATACTATGAGTTACATCAATCGGACCCCCTGTTCAACGGCATTTGGTCAGCCGTTCAGACCGATGCCGAATTGCAGCGCATCGATCTTGCGGACACGCTCCAAAATGCCCGTCAATTGCACGCCATCAGCAAGCCCCTGCTTCCTGCCGTCGATTCCGACGAACTGATGGCTACCTGCGCCTTGTTGATTCAGTTCGCACTGACCACGGGCCGTTTCGCGCTGGCAATGCCGGCGCCGCTGAAGCGCCAGATGCTGCCCATTTACAGAAGGATCATGCGCGGAGCGCTGGACGCGCTCTATGCTGAAAACGCGCACAGCCGGCCCGGCAAAAATACCCCGCGCCGCGGTCGCGGAGACCGATGAAACCGACGATAGCTTTATCCCGGCATCGCGCCACGCCCCTTGAGAGCGCACCAACACCACACAGAGGCCCGCCGCAATCAGCCGCAGCACCGCGGCCACACCCTCATCTGTCAAATTAATGTTGCATAGTATAAAATGAGTATATCCTCTTGTTTCTAATAATCATCGTAACTTCCGTGAATCGCGGCTCGGGCGACTGACTTGACACACTAGTGCCATCTTGTCTAACCTGTCGGGGTGAACATAACGCAAACCCCGGAAGCAGACCCCGCCGACGCGCGCCAAGCGGCAGTGCTGGAGGCCGCCGTCGGTGTCTTTGCCCGCTATGGATATCGTAAGACATCGATGGATGAAGTGGCCCGCGCGGCCGGCGTGTCGCGGCAAGGGCTCTATCTGCAGTTCGCCAACAAGGAAGAGCTGTTCCGCAAGGCGGTGGAGCAATCGCTCAACAGTCAGCTGAGTGCAGCCGTCGCCGCCCTCTCCCGCCGAGAAGACGGCCTGGAGCGGAGGCTGATTGCCGCCTGCGATGCGTGGTCGGGACGGTTTATCGGGTCGCTCGGATCGGACGCGGCGGACCTCATGTGCGCAAGCACCTCGCTCGCCGGAGCGACGCTTGCCCACTACGAGACTCAGTTCGAACTCGCGGTTGCCCGCGCCATCGCGGATTCGCCGCTGAACGGTTTCTGCGCTACGGCCGGGTTGTCGCCGGCGGATTTGGCGCGCGCGCTGCATGCCACGGCGCGCGGCTTCAAGCAGCGTTCGGCATCTCGAGAAGAATTCATCAAGGGGATGACGGTCGCGGCGCGCATGTTCTGCGCGCCGCTGAGTCAATGCGAAGGCAGGATGCCGAAGCAGACGCCCGAAGGGCGCCCGAAGGGCGAGGGCCAGGATGGCCCGAGTCAATCCAGGTAGAGAGGTATTTCTGATGGTCAAGTCGACTCCATTTGGCGCCCGCTCGACGGCGGACAAGGTGCTTGCGGGCATCGACCTCACCGGCAAGCGCATGGTGGTGACGGGCTGCAATTCCGGGATCGGATTCGAAACGATGAACGCGCTCAGTGCCAACGGCGCGCAGGTGATCGGGCTCGCGAGGTCGCTGCGGGACGCCGAAATCGCCTGCGCCAACGCGGGCCCCTCCTGCAGCCCCATGGCCTGCGATCTCTCAGATCTCGAGTCGGTCGCGGCGGCGGGCGGCGCGATCCGCGCACTTCAAGTTCCACTGGACGCCGTCGTGGCCAATGCCGGCATTGCCAATCTATCGACCCTGCAAACCCGGTACCGCGTGGAAATGCAGTTTCTGGTCAATCATATCGGCCACTTTGCCTTGGTGAACGAGCTGTCGGGCCTGGTGCGCGACGGCACCGGCCGCATCGTGATCGTGAGCAGCAGCGCCAGCGTCAATCAGGCCCCGGCCGAAGGCATCATGTTCGACAACCTGGACGGACATCGATTCTACAAACCGTTCGCGTTTTACGGACAGTCGAAATTGGCAAACGCCCTGTTCGCCAAGGAGCTCGCGCGCCGCTTGAGCGCCCGCGGCATCGCCGTCAATTCGCTTCATCCCGGCGCCACGAGAAACACCCGTCTCAACCAGTATCTGAGTCTGCCGTTGAAGATCGCGCTGTCGGCGGCGCAATGGTTCATGAAATCGGCCCAGCGGGGTGCGGCAACCCAGGCATTGCTCGCCGGAAATCCCGGCGTCAGCGGAATCACCGGAGAATTTTGGTCGGATTGCCAGATCGCCAAGGGTAATCCCTTGCTGGAGGATGCGGGCCTGGCCAGACGCCTCTGGGAAGTGTCGGAAGACATCGTCGCTCGGAATACCGCCTCCGCTCCGAAATCACTGCAGCAAGCGGCCTGAACCGGAGCGGGAAATTTCCGGAATTGGCCGTCCCGGCGTACAGTAGGGGCATATGCCCCTGCAACGCCGCAATAAATCCATGCCAAGCTCTCTGAGCGTTGCGCGCAATGCATGCACTTGCGGCAGCCTGCGCAAGGCGTCGCGCCGGATTTCGCAGTTCTACGATACTGCGCTGGCTCCCGTCGGCATCAAATCGACTCAACACTCCATTCTCTCCGAAGTGGACCGAGGCAGCCGCGAGGGCCCGGTCACCATGTGCGAACTCGCAACGGCGATGGTCATGGATAGGTCCACCTTGGGGCACAACCTCAAGCCTTTGGAGCGGGACGATCTGGTGGTGCTGAAGCTGTCGGCAGACGATCGGCGCAAGCGTTACGTCGAGTTGACGAGAAAAGGCCGGCTGGTGCTGCGCAAATCCCGGCGTCTGTGGCGGCACGCCGAAGACCGCTTCGAAAGCATCTTCGGCAAAGAGCCAGCGGCGGAACTCAGAGCGGTCCTGCTGAACATTGCGAGCAACAAGGAACTGAACTCGCTGCCGATTCTCTAGCGCGGGCGTCTGCTTCGGCATCCTGCCTTCGCATTGACTTGTCGGGCGGTTTAACCTACATTTGCAAACAATTAAGGGCATATGCCCCTATTTGCCAAGTCCATGCACACGAGCCTCCGCGCGATCGTCGCATTCACAACCCTTCGAACTCGGTGAACGCACGGATATACAATCAAGCCACGGCGCATCGATGCAATATGCTTCGCGCGCCGCAGCATATTTTGCGGCGTCGCCCGGCCGTGGCATGCTCATCACTCGGGTTCTTGCCTAGTCCCTCGCTGTCGGAAGTCCGGCCGGCCGATCGCCGGTAGCTTCTGCGTTCCAATCGGAGCCGATCATGTGGATTGTCAAAGTAGCCCTGCAACGCCCCTACACCTTCATCATGTTGGCGGTGTTGATCGTGTTGATGGGCGGCTACGCCATCCTGAACACGGCGACGGACATCTTTCCGAACATCAGGATTCCGATTGCCGCGGTGATCTGGCGCTACAACGGCATCCTGCCCGAGGAAATCGCGAATCGCATCGTGCTGTTCTCCGAGCGCATCGCACAAACCACCGTCAATGACGTCGAGCACACCGAATCACAGTCGGTCTACGGCACGGCCGTGGTCAAGTATTTCTTCCAGCCCGATGTCGACCAGGATCTATCCTTCGCCCAGATTACCGCCGTCTCGCAGACTCAGCTGACGTTCTCGCCCCCCGGCACCACTCCGCCTTTCGTCCTGTCTTACAACGCCTCCAGCGTGCCGATTCTGCAATTGGCGCTGTCGAGCGACAGCTTGCCGGAGTCTCAAATCTACGATCTCGGCAATACCATCCTGCGCACGCAGTTGGCGACGGTCGCCGGCGCCTCAATCCCCTTTCCGTTCGGCGGCAAGCAGCGGCAGGTGCAGGTGGATCTCGACCCGCAAGCACTGCGCGCGAACGGTCTGTCCGCGAACGATGTGGTCAGCGCGATCGGCGCTCAGAACCTGATTCTGCCGGCAGGCACGCAGAAAATGGGCGCGCTCGAGTACTTCATCAAGCTCAACGCCAGCCCGAATCAGATCGAAGATTTGAATAATCTGCCGATACGCACACGCATCGGCACCGTGACCTATGTCCGCGACGTGGCGCATGTCCGCGACGGCTACTCGCCGCAGACCAACATGGTGCGTTTGGAGGGACGGCGGGCCGTGCTCATGAGCGTCCTGAAGACCGGCAAAGCGTCCACGATCGACATCATCAACAGCATCAACCAGAAGCTGCCGCAGATCCGCGCGTCGCTGCCCACCAATTTAAAGATCGAGCCGCTCAGCGACCAATCGGTGTTCGTGCGCGGAGCCATTTCCGGCGTCGTCCGCGAAGCGGTCATCGCCGGAGCACTGACGGGCTTGTTGATCCTGTTGTTCCTCGGCAGCTGGCGCAGCACGCTGATCATCACCATTTCAATCCCCCTGTCGATCTTGGCCTCGATTTGCTGTCTGTCCGCGCTCGGCGAGACGATCAACATCATGACCCTGGGCGGACTCGCCCTTGCGGTCGGCATCTTGGTCGACGATGCGACGGTCACCATCGAGAACATCAACTACCATCTCGAGCACGGCAAGGATGTGGAAACCGCGATTCTCGACGGCGCGCACCAGATCGCCCTGCCGGCGCTGGTCTCGACCTTGTCGATCTGCATCGTGTTCGTGCCCATGTTCCTGCTCGCCGGCATCGCCAAATTCCTGTTCATCCCCTTGGCCGAAGCCGTGGTTTTCGCCATGTTGGCCTCCTACATTCTGTCGCGTACGCTGGTCCCGACGCTGGCAAAGTTCTGGCTCAAGGAACACATCATCGGCGCGAAGCCCAAGAGCCGGCACTTCCTCGCGCTATTTCAGGAGCGATTCGAACGCGGCTTCGAGAAGATGCGCGAAGGGTATCGCGCGTTGCTGGGAGCCGCCCTGCACAGCGGTCCGCGTTTCGCGGCCATCTTCCTGGGCTCGATGGCCGCCACCGCCCTGCTGGCCTTTCCGCTCGGACCGCTGCCGGGACTCGGCCAGGATTTTTTCCCGTCCGTCGACGGCGGCCAAATCAAGCTGCATCTGCGCGCGCGCACCGGCACCCGCATCGAGGAAACCGCCGCGCTCTGCGACGCGATCGAGGCAACGATCCGCGAAGTGATCCCGAAGAATCAGATTGCGAACATCGTCGACAATCTGGGACTTCCCTACAGCGGCATCAATCTGGCGTACAGCACCTCGGCGCCGGTGGGTCCGGGCGATGCCGATATATTCGTGAATCTCAACGAGGGCCATCAGCCCACCGCGGACTTCGTACGCGTGCTGCGCACCAGGCTCGGGGCAGCCTATCCGTCGACGACGTTCGCGTTCCTGCCGGCGGACATGATTACCCAGATATTGAACTTCGGCCTGCCCTCGCCCATCGATGTGCAAATCGTCGGATTCAATGTGCCGGCCAACCGCGTATTCGCGAATAATTTGTTGCAGAAACTGCACGGGGTGGCCGGCGCGGTCGATTTGCATATCCACCAATCCGGCGACTATCCGCAGTTCAACGTCGACGTCGACCGCACCAAGGCGCAGCTCGTCGGTCTGACGGAACAAACGGTGGCGAGCAATATGCTCGTGTCTCTGTCCGGGAGCTTCCAGACGGCGCCGTCATTCTGGGTCGACCCGAAGAGCGGCACGCAGTACCAGGTCGCCAGTCAAACGCCGCAGTTTCGCCTGGAAAATCTCAACGATCTCGGCAATACCCCGCTGAGCGGCGGGATCGGCGGCTCGTCGCAGATATTGTCGAACCTTGCCAGCGTCCATCGCAGCGTAGCCCCCGCCGTCGTGACCCACTACAACGCGACCCCTGCGATCGATATCTACGGGTCGGTTCAGGGCACGGATCTTGGATACGTGTCCGCGCAAATCAACAAGATCATCGCCGAATCGGAAAAGGACCTGCCGAGGGGCTCCCACGTCGTTTTGCGCGGCCAGGCACAGACGATGAAAGCCTCGTTCAACGGCTTGTTGATCGGCCTGCTCGGCGCCATCGTGCTGGTATACATGCTGATCGTCGTGAACTTTCAATCTCTGCTCGATCCGTTCATCATCATCACTGCGCTGCCCGCCGCATTGGCCGGAATCGTCTGGATGCTGTTCCTCACCCACACGACGGTCAGCGTTCCTGCGCTGACGGGGGCGATCATGTGCATGGGTGTGGCAACTGCGAACAGCGTGCTGGTGGTGAGTTTTGCGCGGGAACGCATGAACGCCGGCGACAATGCCTTCGAGGCGGCACTGCAGGCCGGATTTACGCGGCTGCGCCCGGTTCTCATGACGGCCTTGGCCATGATCATCGGCATGATCCCGATGGCCTTGGGGCTGGGGGATGGCGGCGAGCAGAATGCGCCGCTGGGACGGGCGGTCATCGGCGGCCTCCTCTTTGCAACCGTCGCCACTCTCTTTTTCGTGCCGACCGTATTCTCGATCATTCATGGGCGCCCTTCGTCGCACCCGATTCATTCCGTGGAGATTCCCGATGCCTGAGCCCAGCGCCGACGACCCGGAAAAAATTCTGCGCCGCAAGATTCGCCGTTATTCGCTGATTCTGCTCATTGTCGCGCTGTGCCTGGCCTTGTGGGGCGAGGTGACCCGCGTGCGGGCGCGCGCCTCGCTCGGCAAGGAAACAGCGGAAGGGTCGATACCCACGGTCATCACCGTTACGCCCAATCGCACGCCGCTGGGCGAGGAACTGGTGCTTCCCGGCACCGTGCAGGCGTATATCGAAGCGCCGATCTACGCGCGCACCAGCGGCTATCTCAAGGATTGGCGCACCGATATCGGAACGCAGGTGACCAAGGGTCAATTGTTGGGCGAAATCGACACGCCCGAAGTCGACCAGCAAATGAGCCAGTCTCTGGCCGATCTTGCGACCGCGCGCGCCAACGAAGCCCTGTCCAACACCACCAATACGCGTTGGAAGGGATTGCTCGCCACGGAATCGGTCTCCAAGCAGGACGCCGATGAAAAGGCGGGCGATGCCGCGGCCAAGAAAGCGGCCGCCGATTCCGCGGCCGCCAATGTGGCGCGGCTGCGCGAGCTCGAGTCGTTCAAGCGCGTCGTGGCCCCGTTCAGCGGCGTCATCACCGCGCGCAACACCGACATCGGGGCCTTGATCAATGCCGGTCAAAGCGCCGGAACCGAACTGTTTCGCATCGCCGACATGCACAAGCTCCGCATATACGTGCAGGTGCCGGAAAGCTACGCCGCCGCCACCCGTCCAGGGCTCGACGCGGAGCTGCATTTTGCCGAGCAGCCGAGCAAGACTTTTACGGCAAAGACGGTACGCACCTCGAACGCCCTCGACCCTGCTTTGAGGACCTTGCAGGTCGAACTCGAACTGGATAACGCGAACCGCGAAGTATTCCCCGGAGCCTATGCGGAAGTGCACTTCAAACTCCCGGCCAGCGCCGAGAGCCTGCGCCTGCCGGCGAATACGGTGCTGTTTCGGGCCGCCGGGCTGCAGGTCGCGACGGTGGACGGACAGAAACACGTGAAGCTCAAGAGTATCGTTCAAGGACGAGACTTCGGTAACACCATAGAAGTACTCTCGGGCCTGGGAGCCGACGAGACGGTGATTCTCAATCCGCCCGACTCGCTCACCGACGGAGTGCTCGTGCGCATTGCCGCCCCGCCTCCTGCGCAATCGAAGGACAAGAGTAAAGCCACATGAATGGTTCGCTCTCGAGCGCAACGCTCCTGCTCATAGGCACGCTGACGGCCTGTTCATTCGCGCCCGCCTACAAAACGCCGGATAGCGTGCCGGCCACGAGCGAGTACAAGGAGTCCGGCGACTGGAAAGCGGCGCAACCCGTGGACAATCAGAACCGCGGTGCGTGGTGGACGATATTTCGAGATCCGCAGCTGGATGTGCTGGAAACCCGGGTCGGAGACGCCAACCAGGATTTGAAGGCGGCTTTCGCGCGGCTGCAGCAAGCGCGTGCCGCCACCCGAATCGCGCGGGCCGATCTTTTTCCAACCCTGAGCGCCGCATCTTCCGCGACACGCTCCAGGACGTCGACCAATTCGCTGACCTATGTGCCGGGCAGGAGGCCGATCTACAACAATTTCGACCTGGAAGCCGATCTTTCCTATGAATTCGACGTCTGGGGCCGAGTACGCAACGCCGTCACGTCGGCCAAAGCGAGCCAGCAGGCAAGCGCTGCCGACCTTGCCACGCTGAATCTGTCGATCCATGCCGAGTTGGCGACCGACTACTTCACACTGCGTTTCGAGGACGCCCAGCAAGTGCTCCTCGACCAAACCGTGGCGGACTATACGCAGTCGCTGCAACTGACGCAGAATCTCTATAACGGCGGCGGCGCGGCGATAGCGGACGTGGCGCAAGCCCAGGCGCAGCTCGAGAGCGCACGCACACAGGCCGCCGATATCCGGCTGCAACGCGCGCAGACCGAACATGCCATCGCCGTGTTGCTCAGCGAAAACCCCTCGGCGTTCCATCTAGAGCCAAATCCTCTGCCGGTGGAATTGGCTCCCCCGCCCATCGATCCCGGCCTGCCCTCCTCTCTCTTGGAACGCCGTCCGGACGTCGCCGCGGCCGAACGCCGGGTCGCCGCCGCCAACGCACAGATCGGCGTGGCGCGTGCGGCGTATTTTCCCGTGTTCAGTCTCGCCGCCGCGGCGGGCCTCGACAGCACGCGTTCGTCCAATTGGCTGAATGCGCCCAGCCGATTTTGGTCGTTGGGCCCCGCAGCCGGTGTGCTGACGCTGTTCGACGCCGGCCGGCATCGAGCGCAGACCGCGCAAGCGAAGGCGATTTACGATGAGCAGGTCGCGGATTATCGAAGCACCGTCCTCACCGCCTATCAACAAGTCGAGGACAATTTGGCCGCCCTGCGCCAACTGCAGCAGGAGAGCATCAGTGAGGCGGCGGCCGTGACGGCAACGGCCAAGGCACTGCAACAGGCGCAGTATCGTTACAAGGCGGGACTGGTGACGTATCTCGAGGTCGCGACGAACGAGACTACCGCCTTGCAGGCGCAGCTTTCAAATGTGACCATTCAAATGCGCCGCATGAGCGCGAGCGTGCTGTTGGTGAAAGCCCTGGGCGGCGGGTGGCGGAGAGGAGACTCAAAGCAAGCGGGCGGACCTGGCGAGAACTACGCCGGCCCGGCCACCTTGGCCGACGACGGAATGCGTGTGCAGCCCTAGTGCCGTTGTATCCGCACACCTGCCCGCCTACAGGTGAACGACCCCACAAAATTCGTATTCCCTAGACTTGAGAGCGACTTCGGCGATTGCGCGAGGAGGCCCAGTCCGAGGCGGCTACCTCAGCCGTGACTTCACCGCCCGCTCGCCGCATCAAGTCGCGGCCTAGCCGCGTCAGCCCCGATCCGCCCGGTGTGGCGCCGGAATAATCTGCCTGCAAGTGGCCGTGGTCGATGACTGCGGTTACGATGAGCGCCAGGCTCATCTGCCGAGCGCGGAGTATCATGGTATTCATGGACTCTACGGTAAATCCACCGGCCATAAATTTGCTGCTGCAAATTCGCACCGACGGTGTAAAAACGGTGTCGAAGTCGTTCAGCGGTTGGCCATGTCCAGCGGCGGGCGT
>DASWEO010000154.1:0-11342 GCA_036394715.1 Steroidobacteraceae bacterium | reverse complement strand
AGCGAATTTCAAACCGAATTGGTGACAGGACAGGGAGCATTAGTATGAATCGGACAGGGGATCTCTATATGAATCGGATCGCATTGGCGGTCAAGTCGGCACTGGGCCTCGCGATGCTCGTGCCTCCGTCATTGGCGCTGGCGGCTCCGGCCACCGAAATCAACCCGCTCGACGAAATCGTCGTTACCGGGATCCGAAAATCTCTCGATGTATCGCTCGAGGTGAAGCGCGACTCCACGCAACTCACCGAAGTGATCACCGCGGAAGACATCGGCAAAATGCCGGACAAAAATGTCGCCGACTCCCTCGCGCGCTTGCCGGGCATCACCACCAGTGCGGCGGGCGCCAACGAAGGCGGCTTCGACGAAAACGACCGCGTCAGCATGCGCGGCACGAATCCCAGTCTGACGCAAACCTTGATCAACGGTCACGGAGTCGCTGCCGGAGACTGGTTCGTGCTCGACCAGGTCCAGACCGTCGGCCGCAGCGTCAGCTACACCCTCCTGCCCTCGGAAATCGTGAGCAAGGTGGTGGTCGAGAAGAGTTCCAGTGCTTCGCTCGTCGAGGGCGGCGTGGCAGGCTCGGTCAACATCATCACCCGCAAGCCGCTGGATTTTTCCAAAGAATTTACCCTCGAGGCGTCGGCCGGCGCAGTGTACGCGGATCTGCCCTCGAAGACCGACGGGCAATACAGTGTTCTGGGCAACTTCAAGAATGACGCGAATAATTTCGGAGTCATGGTGCAGCTGTTCTCCGAGACGCGACACCTACGTCGCGACGGAGTCGAGGTCTTGGGCTATGAGACCATCGCGCCCGGTAGCGCAGTAGCGACCGCGCACCCTGATCTTGCCAACGTTCAGTACCCGACCGATATCGGCGCCGCGTTCTTCGAGCAAAAGCGCGAGCGCAACGGCGGCATGGTCGACCTCGAGTTCAAGCCGACCGACAATCTCACTCTGGATCTAACGGGCTTTTCATCGAGGCTGCTCGCCAGCAACTACAACCGCAATTACCTGCTGTGGTCGACTCACTTCATCAACAGCGGCGCAGGCCAAAGTCCGGATCCGGGCTACGTGGTCCAAAACAATACACTGACCAAGGCGAACTTTACCGGTGTAACGACCTTCGACCCTATTACGGGGAAACCCAATGGCACGTTCTATGGCGTCTACGATCAAATCTCCAGGCCGGATGAAACTGCCACGGCGAATTTCGTCAATCTCGACACGACTTGGAAAGCAAACGATGCTCTGACTTTCCTCGGCCAGGTCGGATATTCCTGGGGCGACGGCAAGACGCCCACCCAAAATGTATCGGAGACGCAGCCCGGCCTCGGCAGCGGCGCCAGCTACCAGTTGAACGGTCTCGGCAGAGCTCCGGACTTCAACTTAGGCGCCACCAACAACACGACGCCGACTCCCGGCGGCGTACCGGTCACCTTCGGATGGATCTTCGGCGCGCAGGATGTCGACGTGAAAGACAAGGAAAAGTGGGCGAAAATCGACAGCGACTACAAGATCGACAACGGCGCTTGGAAAGACCTGAAATTCGGTGTGCGCTACGAGGCGCATGACCGCACCTCCGACAACGCCATCGCCCAGGGCCCGACGTTCAGCGGCGTCAACGGCGGCGGCACGAGCACGGCGAATTATCCGACGACCTTCTCCAACTATCCGTCGAATTTCAACACCTTCGGCGGCAATATCCCGACGGGTATCTGGTATTGGACGCCGGCGCAGCTGGCTGCATACGACAGTCCCAACAATGTCAATCGCGATCCCGTAACGCGTTTGTACTACCAGTACCTGTTCGCCGTGCACGAAAAGAATACGGCGGCCTTCGTCCAGGCCGATTTCAAGGGCGACAACTGGGCGGCGAACGTGGGGGTTCGCTACGTGCACACTCAGGAAGACGCCATCAGCTACACGCAGGTGGATAAAACCACTCCCGGCGCCATATTGACGTCGGCGTTCGGGCCGTTTGCCGGCATCGAGAGGGAGCACAACTACAACGACGTCCTGCCGAGCGCGAATTTGAAGCTCGATCTGAATCAGGATTTGGTGGCGCGCTTCGCCGCCTCGGAGACCATGACGCGTGCGGACTACTCGGCGCTCGCGGGATTCACCAATCTCTCACCGCCGGGAGCGGTAGGCGGAATCGGCAGCGGTTCGGGCGGCAACCCTGACTTGAAACCGATTCGCTCGACCAACTTCGATGCGGGCCTCGAGTGGTATTTCGCGAAGCGCTCGCTGCTGTCGGCAACTGCTTTCTACATGGATTTGCGCAACTACGTGGCCTACGGTTCCGAGCTCAAATCCTATACTACCTACAGCTCGCAATTCCCGAACGGCTCCTTGGTGCCCTATAACTTGACGGTGCCCGTCAACGCCAAAGGCCGAGTCGATGGCGTGGAGTTCGCGTATCAACAGGCGTTCACTGACAACATCGGCTTCCAAGGAAACTACACCTACGCCGACGGCAAGCAGACCTCGATGGTGGCGCCCGGCGGCGACAAGCGCCTGGTGGGGACGTCGAAGAACACCTACAACGCCAGCGCCTACTTCGAGAACACGATGTTCAATGCCCGGGTGTCGTACACCTACCGCTCGGCGTTCTACAGCGGTCTCGACCGAAGCTCGGCGTTCACTCAGGATTCCATCGGAACCCTGTCCGCGTCGCTGGGCTACACCATGAACGAGCACTTCTCGATCACGCTCGACGGCATGAACTTGAACAATCCCACCCTCAAGTACTATGGCTTGAATCAGTCTCAGCCTCGGGCCTTCTACAAGAACGGCTCGCAGTACTACCTGAACTTCCGCTTCAAGCTGTAAGGGGTCGGCCACCGCACGTGGCAATCGGATAAAGTGCGACACGTGCGGAATTGTTCGAGAATCGTGCGGACACGAAGGGCGGCGGCGCAAGCCGTCGCCCTTGCGGTGACCCTCGCATCACCCGCGGCGGCCAGGAGCGGCGTCATTCCGCTCCCTGCTGAGGTCGTCTCGGGCCCCGGCTCATTCAGTGTCGATTCAACCACGCGCCTAAGCGTGCCGCGGGGCGATCGCGATGCCGACGGCGCGGCTCGCTATCTGGTCGAGCTGTGGACGCGGACCAATGGACTCACGCTGCCGATCTCCACCGGCCAATTGCCGATCCGCTCTGGTGCTGCGAGTATCGACACCGCGAACACCAATACGATTGCATTTCGGCACCAGCGCGGTTTCGGCCCTGAAGGCTACGAGCTCGAGATCACACCGCAGCGGATCACGGTGTCCGCAAGTTCGGCGGCGGGACTGTTCTACGGCGCCGTCACTCTCTGGCAACTCCTGCCGCCGGGGGTCAACACGGCTCAGATCCCGGCGCAGACCATCCGCGATGCGCCGGCTTACGCGTGGCGGGGCCTGATGCTCGACTCCGCGCGGCATTTTCAATCGCCCGCCTTCATTCGCTCCATGATCGACTGGATGGCGTGGCACAAGCTCAACGTGCTGCACTGGCATTTGACCGACGATCAGGGCTGGCGGCTCGAGATCCGCAAGTATCCGCGCCTGACCTCCGTGGGCGCCTGGCGAATCGACCCGGACGGTACGCGCTACGGCGGCTTCTACACCCAAACCGAGGTGCGCGACATCGTGCGTTTCGCCGCGACCCGCCACGTGCAAATCGTCCCGGAAATAGAAATGCCGGGCCATGCGACGGCGGCAGTCGCCGCGTACCCCTCCGTGGGAGCCGCGCGCGGTGGAGCGCTGCGCGTCTCCGCCAGCTGGGGTGTACACACCCACCTCTTCAATTTGGAACCTCATACCTTCGGTTTTCTCGAAGATGTCCTCGCAGAAGTCATCGAGCTCTTCCCCAGCCCCACCATTCACATCGGCGGCGATGAGGCGGTCAAGGACGAGTGGAATGCCTCGCCGGAGGTACAAGCGCGCGCTCGGGAGCTCGGCATCCGCGATTCCGAGGCGCTGCAGGCATACTTCACTCAGAGAATCGGCCGCTACGTCGCGGCTCACGGCCGCCGAATCATAGGGTGGGACGAGATTCTTCAACCGGGGCTCGATAAGACTGCCATCGTGATGTCGTGGCATGGAGTTTCCGGAGCGCACAGCGCGGCGCTGGCCGGCAACGACACCATACTGGCGCCGTGGCCGATGCTCTACTTCGACAACCGGCAGAGCGCACTGCCCACGGAGCCGCCCGGCCGGCTCAAGGTGGTGTCGCTCGAGGACTTGTACGGCTTCGAGCCGCACGATGCGGCGCTCAGCGGCAGCCAACGGCGCCATGTGCTCGGGATCCAGGCGAACCTGTGGACCGAACACATCCAAACCGAAGAGCGCGTCCAGTGGATGGCTTTGCCGCGTGCGGCCGCGGTCGCCGAAGTGGGCTGGTCGGCGCCGCAGCGCCGCCGCTGGCCGGATTTCCTGGAACGGCTCGTGCCCATGTTCGCCCGCTATCGGGCGCTCGGCTTGAACTATGCCGACAGCGTGTTTGCGCCGGCTGCGCAGATTTCGCGCAATGCCGGGAGCTACACCGTGTCCCTCTCGAATCAGGCGGGCGCCGCGGCACCCGGCGAGATTCGTTTTACGCTCGACGGCAGCGAACCCTCGGCACAGTCGGCGCGCTACGGCACGCCGTTGACCGTGCCCGCCGGCACCGAGGTCCGCGCCGCGGCCTTCGCCGGGGCCGAACAGGTTTCGCGCACTTGGACGAAGCGCTTCGATGCCCTGGCAGCACTTCGCCGCGACAGTCACGATCTCGAACTATGCAGCGATGCCATCGGGCTGCTGCTGGAACCCGGCGATCGCGGCGACGCTGCGGGCGCGCGCGCGGCGTATGCACCGCTGGCCGTCGATATCATGAACCCATGCTGGATCGATCGCGGCGTCGACCTGTCGGGTGGTCCGCGCATCGTTGCCGCCGTCGCCCCCCTGCCGTTCAACTATGAGCTCGGTGCGGATGCGGCCAAGATTCGCGTCGGCGACGCACGCAGCGCAGAGGGTGAGCTCGAGATTCATGCCGACGCTTGCGATACGCCGGCGCTCGCTCTCGTGCCGCTCGCGCCGGCGGCCTCGGGCCGAGGCGTGACCACCCTGGCGGCGCAGCGACTGCCCCGTTTGCCGGGCCGCCATGACCTGTGTCTGCGTTTCGCGCGTCCGCGGCTGGATCCCTTGTGGGCGATCGACTGGCTCGAGGTCGGGGAGTAAGCGGCGAATGTCGATCCTACAGATCCTGGCGCCGTTCGATGGCTGGTGCGGCACGCTCGACGAAGTACCGGACCCCGTATTTGCGGGGCGCATGCTCGGCGACGGGGTTGCCATCGACCCTACCACCGGAATTCTCGTCGCACCCTGCGCCGGCGAGATCGTCACCCTGCCGGCGAGCGCACATGCTGTGTCGATCCGCACCGCTCAAGGCATCGACGTGCTGGTTCACATCGGCGTCGACACCGTTCAGCTGGGCGGGCGCGGGTTCGACGCGCGCGTTCGGCCGGGCGCAAGCGTCCGCGCGGGCGATGAACTGATCCGCTTCGATCTCGATGTCGTGGCGCGCGGCGCGAAGAGTCTCATGACGCCGATCCTGGTGACGCCCATGGACGGTCTGCGACTGCAGCAGCGCCGCGCGCCGGGCTTGGTATCCTCAGGGGAGGTTCTGTTCGAAATCGCGGGCGTTGAGACGCGCACGTCGCCGCCCCGGGCAGCCAACGCGCCGAAAGAAGAAGCGGCCGCCGGTCACACTCTCATCGTGACCCTGCGCCACGGGCTGCATGCCCGGCCGGCGGCCCTGCTGGCGCAGCGCGCCAAGGCATTCGGCGCCCAGGCCTCGCTCAGCGCCCACGGGCGCACTGCGAATGCACGCAGCGTGGTCGCCATCATGGCGCTCGGCGTCCGCCAGGGCGACGAGCTTTCCATCCAGGCGAGCGGCGCCGACGCCCCGCAGTCCGTGGCAAGCCTGGTGGCCGGCATCCAGGAAGCGCTGCGCATGGAATCCGCCGCGGGTCACGGCGCCGCCGAGGGGACCGCGCCGGACTCCTCGAAGACTGCACCCACCGCCGCGCCGCGCCCGCTCGCCGCAGCCGGCGTTCTCGGCGGCGTGATCGCCGTTCCCGGCATCGCGGTCGGCCGTGCAACTCGAATCGAGCGCCGCGAGATCGCAGTCGCCGAGCATGGCGCGGACTCAGGCAGAGAACGCGCTGAACTGGAACAAGCGCGGATCAATGTCCGTATGCGGCTCGAACGCGTGGCCGCGACGGGCGGGGCCACCCGCCGCGAAATCATCGCCGCGCACCTGGAGTTCCTCGACGATCCGCAGGTGAACGAGGCAGCGCATGAATCGATCGCCGCGGGCAAGAGCGCCGGCTTCGCCTGGCGCAGCGCGATCCGCCGGTCTATCAGTGCGCTCCAGGCACTCGAGGATTCGCGCCTGCGCGAACGGGTCGATGACTTGCTCGACGTGGAATCGCATGTGCTGCTGGCGCTCGCCGGCGAAGCGCGGCCGATGAACATCCCATTGCCCGAGCGAGCCGTGCTGGTCGCCGACGATCTGCTGCCGTCGGAATTGACCGCGCTCGACCGTGCGCGCCTGGTCGCCATCTGCTTGAGCGGCGGCGGCGCCACCTCGCACGTGGCGATCCTGGCGGCCGCCATGGACATTCCCATGCTGGTCGGCTTGGGTTCGGGAATCCGCGACATCGCCGACGGCGCCACCGTGATCGTCGATGCCGACGCCGGCACGCTGCAGACGGCGCCGGCCGCACCCGCCATCGAGCAGGCGCGGGCGGCGGTCGAATCCCGGCTCATGCGCCGCGCCAAGACCCTGGCCGAAGCGCAAATCGAATGCCGTGCGCTCGACGGCACGCGGGTCGAAGTATTCGCAAACCTAGGCAATGTGACGGATGCGGCGGCGGCCGTCGCCCATGGCGCCGAGGGCTGCGGGCTGCTGCGCACCGAATTCCTGTTCATCGATCGGGAGACGGCGCCCACGGAGGCTGAACAACTCGCGGCATATCAGGACATTGCCGCGGCGCTTGGGCCAAGACCCTTGATCCTGCGGCTGATGGACGTGGGCGGCGACAAGCCGCTCCGCTACCTGCCGCTGCCCGCGGAGGACAATCCGGCCCTCGGGCTGCGCGGCGTCCGCACCGCGCTCGCGCACCCGGATCTCATGCGCACCCAGCTGCGCGCAGCGTTGCGGGTGCGGCCGGCGGGCAACGTGCGGCTGCTCATCCCGATGATCACCGACGCCGCGGAAATACTTGCCGTGCGCGGCGTCATCGACGAGCTCGAGGCCGAGATCGGCATCGCCGATCGAGTCGAATTGGGTGCGATGATAGAAACTCCCGCCGCCGCGCTCATGGCGTCCGGTCTCATCCGGGAGGTCGATTTTCTGTCGATCGGCAGCAACGATCTGACTCAGTACACTCTGGCGATGGATCGCGGTCACCCCGAGCTTGCGGGCCGCACCGACGCCTTGCATCCGGCGGTGCTCAAGCTGGTCGCGGCGGCCGCGGGTGCCGGCGCCGCCGCCGGCAAGATGGTTGCCGTCTGCGGCGGCGTGGCCGCGGATCGGCTCGCGGTGCCCCTATTGCTGGGTCTGGGCGTGCGCGAACTCTCGGTGGTACCCGCGGCGGTGCCCGCGATCAAGCGCCAGATCCGTTCGCTGCGGATCAACGACTGCCGTGAACTCGCGCTGCGCTGCCTCGATCTGGCATCGCCCGGCGAGGTGCGCGCACAGGCCGCAGAAATGCTCGAATCCTTGGGAGATATGCAATGAAACTGCGCTTCGCCGGACTACAGCAACTGGGACGGGCATTGATGCTGCCGATCGCCGTGCTGCCGATCGCGGGTCTCTTGTTGCGCCTGGGTCAGCCCGACCTCCTCGGCTGGGCGGCGATGGCGGCCGCCGGAGACGCAGTATTCTCGAATCTGGGGCTGCTGTTCGCCGTCGGCGTCGGAGTCGGCCTGGCGCGCGAGAATCATGGGGCTGCCGGCCTCGCCGCCCTGGTCGGCTTTCTGGTGACGACGCGCGCCGTCGAAACTCTGCTGGCGGCGCCGCCGGGCAGTCTGGCCAAGCTCAGTATCCCGGTCGGGCTGCTGTCCGGGATCATCGCCGGCGTCGGCTACAACCGGTTCGGCAACATCACCCTGCCGAGCTATCTGAGTTTTTTCGGCGGCCGGCGTTTCGTGCCCATCGTCAGCGGGCTGGCTGGCCTCGTGCTGGCCGCAGTGGTGGGTTACGCCTGGCCGTTTCTGGAACGCGGGATGGACGCCACCAGCCACGCCATTTTGGGCGCGGGGTCGCTCGGCCTGTTCGCCTACGGCGTCTTGAACCGGATATTGATCGTCACTGGACTGCATCACATCCTGAACAATTTCGCGTGGTTCATCGTCGGCGACTACCATGGCGCCACCGGCGACCTGAAGCGGTTCTTCGCCGGCGACCCGACCGCGGGCGCGTTCATGTCGGGCTTCTTCCCCGTCATGATGTTCGGGTTGCCCGGAGCCTGCCTCGCCATGTATCACGCGGCTCGGCCGGAACGCCGCGCCGGAGTCGCGGGTCTGCTCCTGTCGCTGGGCTTGACCTCGTTCCTGACGGGCGTTACGGAACCGGTCGAGTTCACGTTCATGTTTCTCGCCCCCGTGCTCTACGCCCTGCATGCCGTCGCAACCGGGCTCGCCATGGTCGTCATGAACCTCGTCGGCGTGCGGCTCGGGTTCAGCTTCTCGGCCGGCCTCTTCGACTATGTGCTGAACTTCAGCCATGCCCAGCGGCCGCTGCTGCTGCTGCCGATCGGCGCCGCCTACTTCGCGCTGTACTACGGGGTGTTTCGCTTTCTCATCGTGCGCCTGAATCTGGCGACGCCCGGACGCGAAAGCGACGACGCGGCGGCCCAGCCCATCGCGCCCGCCACCCCCGATGTCCGCGCTCGAGCCTTCGTGACCGCCCTCGGCGGCGCCCAAAACCTCACCGAAGTGGATGCCTGCACGACGCGCTTGCGGCTGGTGCTGGCCGACAACAAGGCGGTCGACGAAGCGGCGCTCAGGCGCCTGGGTGCGCGCGGCATCCTGCGCTCCTCGGCGCAAGGATTACAGGTGGTCCTCGGCCCCATCGCCGATCAAGTCGCGGGCGAGATCCGCGCGGCGCTGCGGTCGGCTCCGCCCCCGGTAGCTGCGCATGACGCGCCGGCATTGCTGGCCGCATTGGGCGGCCGCGACAATGTGGTCGATCTCGCCACCGCCGCAGGACGCCTATTGATCCGCACCGCGCAGCCCGACAGAATCGACGAATCGGCCCTGGCAAGGCTCGGCATCCGAGGGATTGCGCGCTCCGCCGCCGACAGGGTCCATGTGCTCGTTGCCGGCCCCGTGGAGGAATGGGGCGAACCGCTGCGCCGCTTGCTATGACCATCACCGCCACCCTTTACAATAATACCGCCGCCGATGCGGCCCGGGAACCTAAGCGCCGCTCGGCGCTGCCGCCGGCGGTGCGTCGAATCGTCGTGGTGGGCGGCGGCTCGGCCGGGTGGATGACGGCGTTGATTCTGGCCCGTTCGCTGATCGAGCAAGGGGTTGAAATCACGGTGGTCGAGTCCCCGGCTGTCGGCATCATCGGTGTGGGCGAGGGTTCGACCCCCTGGTTGCGCGGCTTCTTCGACAGCTTGGGGATAGAAGAATCGGAATGGATGCCCGAGTGCCACGCCACCTACAAGTGCGGCATTACCTTCGCCGGCTGGTCGACCAAACCGGGGTTCGAGCGATACTTTCATCCGTTCGCGTCCATGCTCGACAACCTGACCATGACGCAATTCGTGCACAACGTCGACGCGCGCATCAACGGCACTGAGGTATATGCGCATCCGGACCGCTTCTTCATCGCCTCGCGGCTTGCCGCCAAGCATCTCGCCCCGAAACCCGCCGAGCACTTTCCGTTCGACATCTGGCACGGCTACCACTTCGATTCCGTGCTGCTGGGTCAGTACCTGCACAAGAAAGCGCTGCAGCGCGGCGTCCGATACCTCACGGCTCACGTGACTCACGCGAATCTCGACGAGCATGGCGCCATCGCGTCCCTGGGCACCCGGGAGGGTCCCGCCATCGCCGGCGACCTGTTCGTCGACTGCACAGGCTTCGCGGGACTCTTGATCACCCAGGCATTGAAGACCCCGTTCGTGAGCTTCGCGGAGAACCTGTTCAACGACGCGGCGATCGCCATGCCGACACCCATCGGGGACACGGTGCCGTCGCAGACCGTCTCCACCGCCATGAAACACGGTTGGGCCTGGAAGATTCCGCTCACCCAGCGTTTCGGCAATGGCTATGTTTACAGCACGCAGTTCTGCACTCCGGATGAGGCCGAGGCCGAATTGCGGGAACACCTGGGTCTGCTCGATTCGGACACGCCGGCACGGCACCTGAAAATGAGGATCGGGCGCGTGACCAAGCACTGGAACAAGAACTGTCTCGCCGTGGGGCTTTCGCAGGGATTCATCGAGCCCTTGGAGGCGACCGCACTGCTCTTCATCCAGCAGACCGCCGCGGTCTTCGTCGAATTCCTGGAACAGGGAGATCTCAGCGAGGCTGCGCACGATATGTTCAATGCGCGGGTCAACGAGCATTTCGAGGGCACCCGCGACTACATCGTCACCCATTACAAGACCAACAGCCGCACCGACACCGACTATTGGCGTGCGAATGCGGCGAACCTCCGTCTGTCCGAACCGCTGAAACACCTGCTCAGCCTATGGATGTCGGGCAAGGGCATCGCACCCCCGGTTCGGCAACAGGCGTTGGGTAAGGGCTACCCGGTGTTTTCGTGGTATTCCATCATGGCGGGCATGGGCATCTTTCCGGATGCGGCGACCCTGCACGCCCCCGCGGCCGCGGAGAGTACCTACCGTCTGACCGCCATCGACAACCTGCTCGATCGCAGCGAGCTCAACTACCGCGACCATCGCGAAGTGCTCCAGAATATTCCACCCCGCCGCACGACCGACAGCCTGCAAATCTACTTCTGGTGAAACGACCGCGCCGCACCCCATGACCGCGCCGCACCTCATTCGTGAATTCTCCGCGCTCGACGCCGCGGCCATTCGGCGCGATGTACTGCCGGACAAGCGGCCGGCAGTCTTTCGCGGACTCGTCCGCGATTGGCCCGCCGTCAAGCACGGGCTCGACTCGCCGGCGGCCCTGGTTCGTTATCTCACTCGTTTCGACAGCGGCAAGGCGGTCGACGCCTTGCTGACGGCGCCGGAAATCGACGGCCAGATCTTCTACAACGACGCGATGACCGGCTTTAATTTTCTGCGCAATCGGCTGCCCCTGGCGGCAGTCGCGGACCAGGTCCTGCGC
>DASWEO010000153.1:0-1965 GCA_036394715.1 Steroidobacteraceae bacterium | reverse complement strand
GAGCCGGGCCTCAAGGACGGGGATGCCGTCGAGCGATACTGGACCGGGTTTGCAGAACCCTCGCTCAACGGCCTCATCGACGATGCGCTTGCGCACAACAAGGACCTGGGCGTGGCGGAGGCTAATTTGCGGGCCGCACGTGCAGCCAGGCGGCTGGCCGGATTCGATCAATTTCCGACGGCCACGTTCGCCGGCAGTTATAGCCACATCCTGGATTCCAAGCAGCAGTTGCCGTTCCTCGACCGGCATGACCGTGAGTTCGACAGCGCGCAGAGCGCCTTCGACGGTTTATGGGAACTCGATCTGTTCGGGCGCGTCAGGCGCAATGTAGAAGCAGCACGCGCCGATGTGGGCGCCAGTGCGGCAACGTTGCAGGATGCCCGCGTCAGCGTCATCGCCGAAGTGGCGCGCGACTACTTCATCCTGCGCGGGCTCCAGGACCAGCTGGCGCTGACGATCCGCAACGCCGACAACCAATTGAACACGGCAAAGCTCACCCGGACCCGGCTGGAGGCGGGCAGAGGCAATGAACTCGACACGGCGCGCGCCGAGGCACAGTGGCAAACCACCTTGGCGTCCATTCCGTCCTTGCAGGCGTCGATCGCAACGACCATGTATCGGTTGAGCGTGCTCACAGGCCGACAGCCGACGGCGCTCGGCGAGCGGCTGTCGCCGCAAGCGCCGAGCCCTCAGCTGCCCGCCTTGAACCCCATTGGTACGCCGGAGCAGCTGCTGCGGCGGAGGCCAGATGTCCGGGTCGCGGAACGCCGGCTGGCCGCCGCCACGGCGCGCGTCGGCGTCGCCATGGGCGACTTATTCCCCAAGGTCACCTTGGTCGGCGACTGGGGCTACCAGGCTCCCACCTTCGGCGACTTCGGCAGTCGCAACGCGGAGTTTTTCTCGGTGGGACCGAGCATTACCTGGGCAGCCTTCGATATCGGCCGGGTGCGTGCGCGGATCAGCTCGGCGAAGGCGCAGACGGACGCGGCTCTCGCCGGCTATGAAGGGGCGGTGTTGAACGCGCTCGAAGACACGGAAGGTACGCTGATCACCTATGGCCGTTCGCAATCCCGGCGCGATTCGCTGCAGTTGGCGGCGGCCGCGAGCGACAAGGCCGCCGACTTGGCGCGCAAGCGATTCGAAGGCGGATTGATCGACTTTCTCGAGGTTCTCGATGCGGAGCGCACGGCGTTGAGCGCGGAGTTGTTGCTGTCGCAGAGCCGCACCGATACCGCCACCTCCTTGATCGCCGTGTACAAGGCACTGGGCGCCGGTTGGGCGGTATCCGAACCGAACGCCGCAGCGACCGCGCGGCGCTGATCGGCGTTGCCGCATGCATAATGCGGACTTCGGCCCGGCCGCATCGTCATCGAATGAGAGATTTTGAATGAAGATTTTTTCCTGGAACGTCAACGGTATTCGCGCCGTCATCAAGAAAGGGGTGTTTCAGCCGTTTCTGGAGAAGTTTCGGCCCGATATCGTCTGTCTGCAGGAGACCAAGGCCGAGCGCGGACAGTTCGAGATCGATTTACCCGATTACCGCGAGTACTGGAATTCCGCCGTGAAGAAGGGTTATTCGGGCACCGCGATTTTCTCGAAGCAAGAACCGCTGTCCGTAGTCAACGGCTTTCCTCTCGAGTTTGCAAAGCGCTTCTCGTTCGCCGACGAACTGCAGCGCGACAGCGCCGAGGAAGGCCGGGTCATGACGGCGGAATTCCAGAAATTCTACGTCGTGACGGTTTATACGCCGAACGCCAAGGACGATCTCAGCCGTCTGCCGCTGCGATCCAAGCACTGGGATCCGGCCTTCCTCGCCTATTGCAAGCAACTGGAAAAGACCAAGCCGGTCATTTTTTGCGGCGACCTCAATGTGGCGCATACCGAGCTCGATCTGGCCAACCCCAAGCCGAACCGCGGCAAGAAGGGCTTTACGGATGAAGAACGCCAGGGATTCCAGAATTTCGT
>DASWEO010000152.1:0-23739 GCA_036394715.1 Steroidobacteraceae bacterium | reverse complement strand
TTTACGAGGACAACACGAAATCCATCGGCCGCACGCCGCTGGTCCGAATCAACCGCCTCGACGCGAGCAGCGGCGCGACCATCCTTGCCAAGATCGAGGGCCGCAATCCAGCCTACTCGGTGAAGTGCCGCATCGGCGCGGCCATGGTGTGGGACGCCGAAGAGCGCGGCACCCTGAAACCGGGAATGTCCATCGTCGAAGCCACCAGCGGCAATACCGGCATTGCGCTCGCCTATGCCGCGGCCGCGCGCGGCTATGGATGCGTTCTGACCATGCCCGAGACCATGACCATGGAGCGGCGCAAGGTATTGGCCGCATTCGGCGCCAAGCTGGTTTTGACCCCGGGTCCCAAGGGCATGAAGGGGGCGATTGCCAAGGCGGAAGAACTGGCCGCCGCGGACCCCGGCAAATTCCTGTTGGCGAAGCAATTCGAAAATCCCGCCAATCCGGGAATCCACGAGAAGACCACGGGACCGGAGATCTGGGAGGACACCGAAGGCAAGATCGACGTGTTCGTCAGCGGGGTCGGCACCGGCGGCACGCTGACCGGCGTCTCGCGGTACATCAAGGGCACTCGCGGCAAGAAGATCCTGACGGTGGCCGTGGAACCCACGCATTCGCCCGTCATTACCCAGACCTTGGCGGGTCAGCCGCTCACCCCGTCACCGCACAAGATTCAGGGCATCGGCGCGGGATTCGTCCCCAAGAACCTGGACTTGTCGCAGGTGGATCGCGTCGAGCAGGTCACCAACGATGAATCCATCGAGATGGCGCGCCGCCTGGCGCGCGAGGAAGGCCTGTTGAGCGGAATCTCATGCGGCGCCGCAATGGTGGTGGCGCTGCGGCTGGCGCGCGAGCCCGCGCAGAAGGGCAAGACCATCGTCGTCGTATTGCCGGATGCCGGCGAACGATACCTGTCGGGCGCCTTGTTCGAGGGGCTGTTCGAGGGAGTCGAGAAGATGCAGGCGGTCGCTTGAACGTCCCCATGAAAGCCGCCGCGCCGCTCGAGGAGCTCACCGGAGAGTTCCTCGGCAGCTACATGGGGGACGAGCGCGCGCGCCGGATTTCGCGCCGCTATCTGCCGTCGCGCGAAGCCATCGTCGAGATCTTGGAGTCGGTGCTGGATCTCATGTACCCCGGCTACTTCGGCCGCCGCGATTTGAGCAGCGACAATCTGGGCGCGCATGTGGCGCATTCCGTGGCGGCCCTCGCGCCCAAGCTCGAGAGGGAGATGGAGCACTGCCTTTGCTACGGACGCGAGGTCATGGCGGGGCGTGCGGAAGCCGGCGAGTGCGCGCCGCGTGCGCATGAATTGGCGGAGATTTTTCTGGGCCGGCTGCCGGAGATCCGCAGTCTCCTGATACGCGACGTCCAGGCGGCGTTCGACGGCGACCCTGCGGCGACGAATCTGGATGAGGTGATCCTCGCCTATCCGGGAGTGCTGGCGGTCAGCGTGTATCGCATCGCCCACGCTCTGTACGATCTGGGCGTGCCCATGATGGCGCGCATCATGACCGAATGGGCGCATTCCAAGACGGGCGCCGACATCCATCCGGGAGCGACCATCGGCGCGGCTTTCTTCATCGATCATGCCACCGGCGTGGTGATCGGCGAAACCACGCACATCGGCGACGGGGTCAAGCTGTACCAGGGCGTGACCTTGGGCGCGCTGTCGTTTCCGCGCGATGCGAGCGGCCAGATCATCCGCGGCAAGAAGCGCCATCCCACCGTGGAGAGCGGCTCCACGCTCTATGCCAACGCCACGGTGCTGGGCGGTCAGACCGTGGTCGGCGCCGACAGCGTCATCGGCGGTTCGGTGTTCCTGACCCGCAGCGTGCCGCCCCACTCGCGCGTGTCGCTCAAGGAGCCGGAACTGCGCGTGGGTACGCGTATCGGCGCCCTGGAACCCGACGCGATCTATTTCGACATCTAAAGGCTACTTCAGACTTTCGAGGTAGCTGATGACGTCTGCGCGGTCTTGCGCGGCGTCGAGCTTGAAGAACATCTTGGTGCCCGGAACCAGCGCGCTCGGGTTGGTCAGCCAGCGGTCCAGCGTCGCCTCGTCCCAGGTCAAACCGGAATTCTTCAGGGCCGGGGAGTAGGAGTAATCCTGGATGCTTCCCGCGCGGCGTCCGACGACGCCGCGATGCCGGGGGCCCAAATCATTGTCGTCGACGGAGTGGCAGCCCGTGCAGCCCTGATAGAGAGTTTTACCTCGGATCGGATCGCCTTGGAGTGCGGTCATCGCGGCGAGCGTCGCTCCGGCAATACAACTACCCGCGACGATCGCGCAGGCAACGACAGCGCTCACCAATGTATCTCGTTTCACCGGCAGACCTCGTGATGGATTTCATCAAGAGGACTGCCGGCGAGACCGATTTATTCCCGCTGACCCTTTAATTACATCATTTTGCCGAGCAAGGGCACCATTAGCAGCGCGACGATGTTGATGATCTTGATCAGAGGATTGATGGCCGGCCCCGCCGTGTCCTTGTAGGGGTCGCCGACGGTGTCGCCGGTCACCGCCGCCTTGTGTGCGTCGGAGCCCTTGCCGCCGTAATGCCCTTCTTCGATGTACTTCTTGGCGTTGTCCCAGGCGCCGCCGCCCGTGGTCATCGAGATGGCGACGAAGAGTCCCGTCACGATGGTGCCGATCAAGAGACCTCCCAGCGCCTGCACTCCGGAGCCCGGACCCATGAGGAAATTCACGATGAGCACCAGCACGATGGGCACCAGAATCGGCAGCAGCGACGGAATGATCATCTCCTTGATCGCCGACTTGGTCAGCATGTCGACCGCGCGCGAGTAATCGGGCTTCGCGGTGCCTTCCATGATGCCTTTGATCTCTCGGAATTGACGGCGCACCTCGTTGACGACGGAACCCGCGGCACGGCCCACCGCTTCCATTGCCATGGCGGCGAACAGATACGGCACCAGGCCGCCGATGAAGAGGCCGATGATCACCGCGGGGTTCGACAAATCGAAACTGGTGGCGTGGCCCAGTACTTCGCCGAGCTTGTGCGTGTAATCGGCGAACAGAACCAGCGCAGCCAGGCCCGCCGAGCCGATGGCGTAGCCCTTGGTGACGGCCTTGGTGGTGTTGCCGACCGCGTCCAGCGGGTCGGTGACGTCGCGCACCTTTTTATCCAGCCCCGCCATCTCGGCGATGCCGCCGGCGTTGTCGGTGATGGGTCCATAGGCGTCGAGCGCCACGATCATGCCGGTCATGGACAACATGGCGGTGGCGGCGATGGCGATGCCGTACAGACCTTCGAGCCGGTAAGAGGCCCAGATGCTGAGTGCGACCGCAATGACGGGCAGGGCGCAGGCCTTCATCGAGACGCCGAGGCCCGCGATGATGTTGGTGGCATGACCGGTCTGCGACGCCGCGGCCACGTGTTGCACGGGCGAGTATTCGGTGGCCGTGTAGTACTCGGTGATCACGATCATCGCGGCGGTGAGCGCGAGGCCGACCAGGGTGCACAGCCAGATAGACATGCCGTGTTGTTCGCCCATGATGCGCTGTGAGACAAAATAAAATGCCACGGCGGAGATGGCGGCGGAGACGATGACGCCCTTGTACAGCGCATTCATGATCTTGCCGCCTTCGCGCGTGGAGACGAAGAAGGTGCCGATGACGGACGAGACGATGGAAATCGCGCCGAGCACCAGCGGAAACAGCACCGCGCGCGCGCCCATGTCCACCATCACCAATCCGCCGAGCAACATGGTGGCCACCAGAGTCACGGCGTAGGTTTCGAACAAGTCGGCCGCCATGCCGGCGCAGTCGCCGACGTTATCGCCGACGTTATCCGCAATGACCGCCGGATTGCGCGGATCGTCTTCGGGGATTCCGGCTTCCACTTTGCCGACCAAGTCCGCGCCCACGTCGGCGCCCTTGGTGAAGATGCCGCCGCCCAGACGCGCGAATATCGAGATCAGCGATCCGCCGAAGGCGAGACCGACCAGTGAGCGCAACGCGGCTTCCGGATCGCCGAGGATGCGCAACATGGCGAGGTAGTAGCCCGCGACACCGAGGAGCCCCAGGCCGACCACCAGCATGCCGGTAATCGCGCCGCCGCGGAACGCGACCTTGAGGGCGGCGTTGATGCCCGAGTGCGCTGCCTGCGCCGTGCGCACATTGGCGCGCACGGAGATGAACATGCCGATGTAGCCGGCGAGTCCGGAGAGAACGGCGCCCACCGCGAAGCCGCCGGCGGTGGCCCAGCCCAAGGTCACGCCGAGTATGACGAATAGGATGACTCCGACAAGGGCGATGGTGGAATACTGCCTGTTCAAATAGGCCTTGGCACCCGCCTGAATTGCCGCCGCGATTTCCTGCATACGAGGATTGCCCGCGGGCTGCGCCAGAATCCAGCGTACCGAAACGACTCCGTAAAGGATGGCAAAAACACCTGCTGCAATCGCCAACCATAGCGCACAGTCTAGAGTCATGGGTTACATCTCCGGTGGGATCTTATGTTGTTGAAAAGTATAATTTTTATCGTAAAAAAGCGCCGGAGACTATACCACAAACGGTGTGCGGAGGCGCTTGGGCACGCTCGCGCCCTTCAGCTCGACATAGGCGGGCAGGCCATGGGAGTAAGGAGGGTAGGCTTCACCGCCGATGAGCGGCTGCAGGTACTTGCGGCAGGCTGCCGTGATGCCGAATCCTTCCGCCGTGATGAAGTTGCGCGGCAGCTTTTTTTCCTGGTTGGCGATCGCTGCCAGCGGCGCTTCGCCGATGCTCCACCGATAGGGTTTTGATGATTTGCGGACGATGACGGGCATCACCGCGTTCCGGCCGCGAAGCGCCAGTTCGACGGCCGCCTTGCCCACGGCATAGGCTTGCTCCACGTCCACTTTCGACGCGATGTGGCGCGCCGAACGCTGCAGGTAGTCGGCGACGGCCCAATGGAATTTATAGCCAAACGCTTCCTGGGTCATCTGTGCGACCACCGGTCCCACGCCGCCCAGCTGCGAATGGCCGAAGGCGTCCTTGGTGCCGGCCTCGGCGAGAAATTTGCCGTCGGCATCGCGCAGGCCTTCGGAGACGACGACGACGCAGTAGCCGTATTTCTCGACCGAAGCCTTGACCTTGGCCAGGTAGCGCGCCCGATCAAAGACGATCTCTGGAAACAGAATGACGTGCGGTGCATCGCCGGCTTTTTCGCCAGCCAGACCGCCGGCCGCCGCCATCCACCCGGCATGGCGTCCCATGACTTCGAGCACGAACACTTTGGTCGACGTGCGCGCCATCGACGCCACGTCGAGCGCCGCCTCGCGAGTGGACACGGCGATGTACTTGGCCGCGGAGCCGAATCCGGGGCAGCAGTCGGTGATGGGCAGATCATTGTCGACCGTCTTGGGTATCCCGATGCAAGTGATGGGATACGCCATCTGCACGGCGATTTCGGACACTTTTTGCGCCGTGTCCATGGAGTCGTTCCCGCCGTTGTAAAAGAAATAGCCGATGTCGTGCGCGCGGAATATGTCGATCAGGCGTTCGTACTGCGCGCGATTCTTGTCGATGCCGGCCAGCTTGTAGCGCGCGGACCCGAAGGCGCCGCCGGGCGTGTGGCGCAGGCCTTTGATGGCCGCCGCGCTCTCCTTGCTGGTGTCGATCATGTCCTCGGTCAGGGCGCCGATGATGCCGTGCCGGCCGGCATACACCTTGCCGATCTTGCCGCGGTGCCGGCGCGCCGTCTCGATCACGCCGCAGGCCGAGGCATTGATGACGGCGGTTACGCCGCCGGATTGTGCATAGAACGCGTTCTTCATGGGGCTCCCGGGGGACTTAGCTCCGAGGCGCGCAGAATAGCTGATCGGTCGAGGTTTGACGACCGCGCCGCCCGAAGGTACGGTAGCGCGCTTTCACCACTGCCTAAAAATCATGCGAATAGTTCTATTGGGAGCGCCAGGGTCAGGCAAAGGCACACAGTCGCAGCTGCTGGTCAAAGCCTATGGGGTCCCGCAAATATCCACCGGCGACCTGCTGCGCGAAGCCGTCGCCAAGGGGACGGAACTCGGCCTGCGCGCCAAGGCGGCGATGGACTCGGGAAAGCTGGTCGACGATGCCACGGTGCTCGGCATGATCCGCGAGCGCATCAGTCAACCGGACGCCGCCAAGGGTTTCATCCTGGATGGCTTTCCCCGCAATATCGCGCAGGCCGAAGCATTGGAAACGGTGCTGAAGGAAATGGGAACGCCGCTCGAGGCGGTGGTGCTCATGAACCTTGATTTGGGAGTTCTGTTCAAACGCTTGACCGGCCGCAGAATATGTCAGGTCTGCGGCAGGGTCTTCAATGTGTATACCTCTGCCCCCGGGGCCGCGGCACACACCAAGGAATGCGGCGACGCTCACCGTCTGATTCAGCGGCCGGACGACAAGGAAGAGGTCATCGGCAAGCGTCTGGAGGTTTACGAGGCGCAGACCAAGCCGCTGATCAAGTATTACGAAGCCGCCGGATTGCTGCGCATCGTGGACGCCGACGCCGACGTGGATACGGTGTTCAAGAGCATCGTGACCGTCAGCCGATAGCCTCGAGCAGCCGCGTCCCTATTTCTTCCCGGCGCCAGCCGGTCAGGGCATGTGAATCGCGACTTCCCATCGCAAGGGCCTTGAGTTCTCCGCGCGGCGCCAGAATCTCGGCGCTTACTTTGAGCTCGGCGGCGCGCGAATCGACGATCTTGCTCAGGCGTTCGATCAGGGCTTTCTGCTCGGCAGTGGGGCGCGCATCCTGACCGGGTTCTTGATCCGCCGCATCGTGCGATGACGCCTCGAGAGCATCGGACAAGCTTGCCGCGAGACGCTCATTCAGCGGAGGCGCAGCGCCTTGCGCGATGGAGAAAATGTCGGCGTCGGGGAGTATCCAGGCGCGCGGCAGATCGCGCGTGCGCGCCAGTTTTTCGCGCCAGACCGCAACGGCTTTGGCCCGGGCGCGCGGGACCGGCGCAAGCTGCGCGATGCCGCGCAGCCGGCCCCACGCTTGCGCGGGATCGGGTTCATACAGCTCTTTGTCCTCGAGCGCCCGACAGTCCTCCAAAACCCAGTGCTCGCGCCCGAGCTCGCGCAGCCGCAGGGTGAGATGATTCGCGATGTCGCCGAGATAAGACACATCGTCCGCGGCGTACTCCAGCTGTTCCCGCGTGAGCGGCCGCTTCGACCAGTCGGTGCGCGTCTGGCCCTTGGGTACGGTGACGTCCAGCAGAGTCTTGACGAGTTCGGCGTAGCCGACCTGGGGCTTGAGCCCGATGCACCCGGCGGCGATCTGGGTGTCGAATACCGGGGTCATGACGCGCTTGCTGGTCAAATAGACCGCCTCCAAGTCCTGGCGCGCGGCGTGAATCACTTTGCGCGACGTAGCCACGGTCAGGACGGGCATCAAGGCATCGAAGCTGCCGATCCGCAGCGTGTCGACGCACCAGATTTGACCGCCGGCGGCCAGCTGCAGCAGGCAGAGTTTGGGAAAGAACGTCCGTTCCCGGAGGAATTCGGTATCGACCCCGATCCAGGCCTGCGATTCCAGCGCCCGCGCCAATGCCGGCAGCTCGTCGTCTCGATCTATCCAAATCGCGTCGGGCATAGCATTGATCCGCGTGTACAATTTGACATCGGATTATGACTGAATCGGACAATGCTGCGACTCGCAAAGGCATTTTGGGAAATTGCTCTCTGGAGACGAACGCCGGCGCAATTGCCCGCGTCGTTGTTCCTGCTGGCTCTGGTTGCCGCCGCCGAGGCGCTGCTCGAAGTCCTGAGCGCGTTTCTGCCGCCGGTCTCGAGTGATCGAATCTTCACGCGAATCGTGTTGAGCGTGGGGATGCCTCTGGGCTTCGCCTGGGCAGTCCTCGCTCTGGCGCGCCACCGGCAGCGCTTCCTGCAAACCGGGATCGCCTTGTTGGGCGTCGGAGTGCTTGCGGAACTCGTGCTCTACCCCGTCGGCTCGCTGATCCACGTCATCGGCGCCGACCGTCTCGAGGCGGTTCCGTTCGGAATTCTGATGCTGGCCGGGTTGATCTGGTACTTGCTCGCCTGCGCCAATATATGGCGCGCCGCGTTGGACTCGGGCTTGAGCCTCGGCATCGTGGTCAGCGTGGCCTACCTCGTGCTGTCGATGGCCCTGGAGCAGCAATTGCTGCCGGATACTTAGAATGCACATTCATATCTTGGGTATAGGCGGCACGTTCATGGGCGGAGTGGCGGCAATCGCCAAGGCCGCCGGATACCGCGTGACCGGCGCGGATCTCAACGTGTACCCGCCGATGAGCACTCAGCTTCAGGAACTCGGCATCGACTTCATTCAAGGCTATGGTGCCGAGCAGTTGGCACTGCGGCCCGACATCGTGGTGGTGGGCAATGCCTTGAGCCGCGGCAGTCCGGTGGTCGAGGCCATGCTGGATCGCGGGATAGCGTATACCTCGGGTCCGCAGTGGCTGGCCGAGCAGGTATTGCGGGAGAAACACGTGATCGCCGTGGCGGGCACCCACGGCAAGACCACGACCACCGCCATGCTGACCTGGATACTCGAGGAAGCGGGTCTCGCGCCGGGGTTTCTGGTCGGCGGGGTGCCGAGCAATTTCGACTCCACGGCGCGCTTAGGGAAGGGGCCGTTCTTCGTCATCGAAGCCGACGAGTACGACACCGCGTTCTTCGACAAGCGCGCCAAATTCGTCCACTACCGGCCGCGCACCGCCATCCTCAATAATCTGGAATTCGATCACGCGGATATCTATCCCGACATTGCCGCCATCCGCCGCCAATTCAATCAGCTGCTGCGCACCGTGCCCGCCGCCGGCAGAATCATCGTCAATGGCGAGGATACCGAGCTCGCGACGACGTTGGCCATGGGTTGCTGGAGCCCGCGCGAGTCCTTCGCCGTCGTCAAGGCGGCAGGCGGCGCCGGCGCGGACGCCGAGTGGAGCGCCGTGATCGCGCCGGGATCGGCGGCGAGCCGCTTCGCGGTGCTATGCCGCGGAACGACGGTGGCCGAGGTGAACTGGCCGCTGCTCGGCGAGCACAATGTCATGAATGCATTGGCGGCGATCGCGGCGGCGCGGCACGTGGGTGTGCCGCCTGAGCGGGCTGCGCGGGCGCTGGGCGAATTCCGCGGCGTCAAGCGCCGCATGGAAATTCGCGGCGTCGTCGACGGGGTCACGGTGTACGACGATTTCGCCCATCACCCGACGGCCATTGCAACGACCTTGAGCGGCTTGCGCGCACGCGTCGGGGGCGCACGCATCGTCGCCGTGCTGGAGGCGCGCTCGAACACCATGAAACTCGGCGTGCATCGCGAGCAAATGGCGCCGGCACTCGCCTTGGCGGACCGGGCTTGGCTGCTGAATCCGCCGGACATCGGCTGGGATTTGCCCTCGGCCGTGGCGGCACTCGGGGCACGAGCGTCCCTTGCGGCGAGCGTCGATGAGCTGGTCAAGGGACTCGCGGACGACAGCCGCCCGGGCGATCACATCCTGGTGATGAGCAACGGCGGCTTCGGCGGGCTGCACGACAAGCTGCTCGCCGCGTTGCGGGCGCGGAAGTGATCGCGTTATTTCCGCTGAATATCGTGCTGTTCCCGGACGGTCCACTGCCGCTGCGGATATTCGAAACGCGATACGTCGATATGGTGCGCCGCTGTATGCGCGAAGCCCAAGCTTTCGGCGTGGTGCTGATACGCGAGGGCAGCGAAGTGGGTCCGGCCGAGACGTTCGATGTCGGCACCCTGGCGAAGATCGTCGATTTTCATCAGCTGTCGGACGGCTTGCTCGGCCTCTCCTGTGTCGGCCAGCAGCGCTTTCGCATTCGCAGCCGCGGCCGCCAGCCCGACGGCCTCAATCTGGCGGAAGTCGATGGCTTGACGCCTGAACCCACCGTGGCGGTGCCGGCGCGCCACACGCGGCTGGCGGAGCTATTGAAAAGCGTTCTGCCGCAGCTGGGCGAGGTCTACGAGGGATTCGACATGCGCCTGGACGACGCGGCCTGGGTCGGGCACCGTCTGGCTGAGATTTTGCCGATTCCGTTGCCGGACAAGCAAATGTGCCTGGAGCTCGATGATCCGATTCGGAGGCTGGACTTCCTCGGTCCCCTGGCATAGGGGACTGTCAGCGCAAACCGGCGAAAACGCGGGTGGCCGCCGCGACGGTGGCGTCGATGTCGGCCGCGGTGTGCGCCGCCGACATGAAACCCGCCTCGTAGGCGGAAGGCGCGAAATAGATGCCTTCGTCCAGCATGCCGTGGAAGAAGCGCTTGAAGCGCTCGACGTCGCAGGCCATCACCTTGCCGTAGCGGTCGACGATGCGCTCGTCCGTGAAGAAAAATCCGAACATGCCGCAGACATGGTTGGTCGCGAGCGCAATGCCGGCCCTCTCGGCGGAGTCCGCCAGACGCTGGATCAGGGTATCGGTCGCAGCCTGGAGGCGCTGGTGGAATCCGGGCGCCGACAGCAGATCGAGAGTGGTGAGGCCGGCGATCATCGCCACCGGATTGCCGGATAGAGTGCCCGCCTGATAGACGGGGCCCAGGGGCGCCAGGCATTCCATGATGTCGCGCCGTCCGCCGAAGGCGCCCACCGGCATGCCGCCGCCGATGATCTTGCCGAGAGTGGTGAGATCAGGACGCACGCCGTAGAGCGCCTGCGCACCGCCCAGGGCGACGCGAAAGCCGGTCATCACCTCGTCGAATATCAGCAAGGCCCCGGTGCGGCTGCATTCATCGCGCAGGGCGGCGAGAAATCCCGGTGCGGGCGGCACGCAATTCATATTGCCGGCGACGGGTTCGACGATGACGCAGGCGATTTGCCCGCCGATCTGCCGGAAGACCTCCCGTACTTGATCGGCGTCGTTGAAGTTGAGGGTGACGGTGTGATTGGCGAGCGATTTCGGGACGCCGGGCGAGGTGGGGACGCCCAGAGTCAGCGCTCCCGAGCCGGCCTTGATCAACAGCGAATCGGAGTGTCCGTGGTAGCAGCCCTCGAACTTCACGATGGTGTCGCGCCCGGTGAAGCCGCGCGCCAGGCGTATCGCGCTCATGGTCGCTTCCGTGCCCGAGCTCACGAAGCGCACCAATTCCACCGAGGGCATCGTCAAGGCGACACGCCGCGCGAGTTGTGTCTCGAGCTCGGTGGGCGCGCCGAAGGACAGTCCGTCGGCCGCGACGGTCTGCACGGCCTTGATCACGTCCGGGTGCGCGTGGCCCAGAATCATCGGACCCCAGGATCCGACGTAGTCGATGAAGCGGCGGCCGTCGGCGGCCCACGCATGGGCGCCGGCGGCTTTCTTGAAGAAAATCGGCTCGCCGCCCACGCCGCGAAAAGCGCGAACCGGCGAATTGACGCCGCCGGGTATGTACTTGCAGGCTTCCTCGTACAGGCTCATGCGGTGACTCTAAGCAGCAATGGGCTCCGACGGCAAGCTGAGCCGGACTTCGAGGCCACCCTGTTGACAGTTGGCCGCCCGGGCGGACCCGCCATGCGCCTTCATGACCTGAGCGGTGATGGCGAGCCCGATGCCTTCGCCGCCGGTGTCGCGGTCGCGCGATTCGGCGACCCGGTAAAACGGCTCGAAGATACGCTCCAGATCCCTGTCGGGAACCCCCGGCCCCCGATCCCGGATCAAAATCGCGACGCCCGATTCGGCGCGCGCCACCGAGACGTCGACGGGCGCGTCCTGCGGGCTGTAGCGCACCGCGTTGCGCAGCACGTTCTCGATGGCGCTTCGCACCAGGTCGCGGTTGCCGTTGACGGCGGCGGCGGCCGCGCCGTGCAGCAGCACGCGGCAATTCTTGACGGCCCCCTCGAAGTTCGCATCGCGCACCACTTCTTCGATCACCTCGTCGAGCTCGAAAGTTTCGCGCGCGAACGGTGCGTCCGTGCCGTGCAGACGGGCGAGCTTCAGGACCTGGGAGATCAGCGAGTCAAGCCTTTCGATCTCCCGCTCCAGGCGATCCAATTGGCGTGAGAGGTCGGCCGGGGGTTGGCGGGCCAATCCCAATGCGACGCGCATCCTGGCAAGGGGCGAACGCAGCTCATGAGAGATGTCGCGCAGCAGCTGTGTGATGGCGCCGCGATTGGCCCGCAGCTGATCGGCCATGGCGTCGAAATCCCGGGCCAGAACCGCGACTTCGTCCCTGCGCCCCTCGAGCCCCGCGCTCACGCGGAGGCCCGCGCTTCCGCGCACCTCGAGATGCTCGGAGGCGAGCGCGCGTGCGGCCGCCTGGATGCGCCGGATGGGCGCGCTCAAGTGCTGCGCCAGCCACCAGCTGGTGAGGGCCGTCACCACCAGCGCAATGCAGAGAATGGTCAGCGATATTGCCGGCAGACTCAGTGCGCCGAAGATGCTGGGACGCCGCGGCATCAGCAGCACGGTGTACGCCGAGCCGTCGGCTCCGACGATCTGCGGCGCCGAGCGGCTGGGGCGGAAATTGCCGGGCGGCGGCCCGGACGGCCGCGGGTCCGGCCCTCCAGGGTCGCGATTGACGAATTCGTCGCGATTGACGTATTCCAGGCGGCGGGCGGCGCTCGAGGAGAGGCGCCGGCCCAGGATGTCCGCGCCGTCCGGACCGATGATGAATAGATCGCGGTCCGGGCTGGGATGCTTGTTCGCGCCCAGCCAAGTCTTGAGGGCTGCGAGCCCGCCGTGCGCCAGGACCTCTGACGCCTGAATGGCGGTGGACGGGCGGCGCTGCAATTCAGGAGCCTCGTACTCGCGGGCGGCGATGGTGAAGGTGATGGCGATGCTGCCGCCGACGATGAGGGCCATCGCGATCCAGAACAGCATGAAGATCCGCAGAAAAAGGCTATGCATGAGCCCAGGTGAGGGTATAGCCCGAACCCCGGACGTTCTTGATCTCGGGATTCTTGCCCGCCTCCAGATCGAGCTTGCGCCGCAAATTGCTGATGTGCGTGTCGATGCTGCGATCGTAAGCCACGAGCTTGCGGCCGAGCGCCTGCTCGGTCAGCGCTTCGCGCGAGATCACCTGCCCCGCGGAACGCATGAGCAATTCGAGCACGCGGAATTCGGCGCCGGTGAGCGGCACCGGTTTGCCCGCGACATGCACCCGATGAGTTCCGGTATGCAGCGTGATCGACCCGACCGCGAACTCGTCGGGCGCATTGCTCTTGCCCGAGCGGTGACTGGCGCGGCGCAGAATCGCGCGAATCCGGGCCACCAGCTCGCGCGGATTGAAGGGCTTGCTCAAGTAGTCATCGGCCCCGAGCTCCAGGCCCACGATCCGGTCGACGTCATCCCCGCGCGCCGTGAGCATCAAGATGGGCGTTTCGTAGGATGCTCCGAGCTTCCGCAATACGTCGAAGCCGCCGACGCTCGGCAACATCACATCGAGAATCAGAATTTCAAAATCATTGGCTTTCAGCTCTTCCAGAGCGTCGCCGCCGTCGTGTACGCTCTTCACCTCGAAGTGCTCGGCGTCCAGGTATTCGGTGAGCATTTGACAGAGCTCACGATCGTCGTCCACCAGCAGCACTCGCGCCTCGCGTGCCTGGATGGGATCGCCCGGTGGTGGATTGGAGAGCGTCATTCGTCCGCATACTCTGGCACAGTCCGCGGTCGTCGAAAGCCCCGGCGCATGAATTCACAATTCTTAACAGAACGTTGCGTTCTCCGCGACACTTGTTTGCAGAGGCGGCGCCTAGGATAGCGCCGAGTGAAATTCACAGCATGGAGTAAGGAACATGAAATCGATTCGCCATTTGTTGACGGCTACGCTCTCGGCCGCAGCGCTGTTGACGGCCGCTGCCGGCGCGTCCTTTGCGAGCGCGGCCGATACAGCGACGGCCACCCAGCCGCCTCCCCAGCCCGGCCCCCCCGGACGGCATCATCACGGAGGGCCGTGGCACTTGCTCGGCAAGCTCGACTTGAACGCGGCGCAAAAGCAGCAAATCAAGGAGATCATGACGGCGGCGCATCCCCAGATGCAGAGCCTGCATGAGCAAATGCAGGCGAACTCACTGAAACTGCGGCAAACGCAGCCGACCGATCCGAATTACGCCAGCATTGCGTCGCAGGTGAGCCAGACGCACGGTTCCTTGGCCGCGCAGATGATGACGCAGCGAGCCGACGTGCGTGCCCAGGTGTTCAAGGTGTTGACGCCGGCGCAGCAGGCACAGCTGACCACGCTCGAGGCCGAGATGCAGACGCACAAGCACGGTGCCTGGGGCGGTCCGGGCGGCGAGTGACGAGCGACGAGCGAGGGATTGGCGGCTACCGTTGGGTGGCGCCGATCCCGTCTTTTTTCAGCAGATCGATCACACTGCCCGGACCGACCAGATGGCCGGTGCCGACGATCACCAGATAGTTCCTGTCGTCGTTGAGCAGGGCTTCGATTTTGGGCAGCCACTTGCGGTTGCGCGCCACCAGGACCGACTGATAAAGGCGCGGGTCCTGCCCAAGTTCCGACTGCAGCTGATTCGCGAACCACTGCGCATCTCCGCGCTGCCAGGCGCGGACCATGGAGTCCACCTCCTTGGGCAAGTCATGCGCCTGCTCCAGGCTCGACACCAGATACTCGGCCTGGGTGTCCATGGACATGTTCTGAAACACTGAGATCTGATCGTGGACGGTCTCGAGGCCTGCCACGCTCTTGCCGTCGTTGCGCGCCCGCTGCATGAAATACATTTCGACGCCGGCTTCCGGTTGAAAGCCGAGCTGAGTCAACTGCAGCTGCGATATGGCTTCGGCGGCGAACCAAGGAGCATATTGATCGAACAGGGAGAGCTCCACCCCGATCTCGCGCGCCAACGCACCGGCGCGCCCATAGCGCGCTTTGCCGAGGACCTCGGGCAGGGTTTTGCCCTCGGGCAGGACGGCGCTGCCGAGCATTTCTGCCTGCACTTGCTGCGAGCTGATCTCTTCCAGATTCACTTCCATGAGCACCGACTTGGCGTCGCGGTAGGCGTCCAGCATCACGGGCGACAGCGGGTAGTCGCTGAGGCGCAGCACGTGAATGGAACCGAGCAGATAGACGGTGTTGTGCTTGCCGTGCAATTCCCAGAGCGAATGCAGCGCGCCGTCCGCGCGCACGGTGACGCAGAGCAACAGGCCGCACAGCGCCAGGCACGGACGGGAGAGGAAAGTGCGCTGCATCAGCTTCGCGTTTGGCGTCTAGCGCGTCGCCGTCTGCTGCAGCGGCAGCGACTCGATCCAGCGGACCGCGGTGTCGATGCGTCCATCGGCGTGCAGGTCGAAAGACCGGTAGGCGGGCGGCCGCGAGTCGACCGCATAGCGATCGCTCTTGGGAAGGAATTGCGCGCCCGTCGAGGGGGTCGCGAACAGCCGCACATCGCCGCGTTGGCCGTCGTACGCTTGGTGCACGTGCCCCCACACCACGGCGCGGACGTGGGCGTGCGAGTCGACGATGCGCCACAAGCCTTCAGGCTCGGATAGGCCCACGGTGTCCAACCAGCGGCTGCCCATGGCGATCGGGTGATGATGCAGACATATCATGGCGTGCTTCGGCGACCGGGTCAGCGCGCCGTCGAGCCGCGCGAGTTCATTCTGAGTCAGGCGGCCGCCGACATGCCCGGGGTCGTAGCTGTCGAGCATGATGAATTGCCAATCATCCGTCTCGTGTGTGCCGCAAATTTGAAACGGCGCGCCGCTGAGCTCTCTCTGCATCGCCGCGGGTTCGTCGTGATTGCCCGGAATGCACAGCACCGGCTTCTTCAGATTGCCGAAGATGCTGCGAAAGCGCAGGTAGCCGGAGGGATCGTCCTGCACCAGATCGCCGGTGACCAACACCGCCGAATAATCCGGAACGCGGGCAAACGCATCGTCGAGCACCGCATGCAAACTCGAATCGGTTTCTACTCCGCGCAATCGGGCGCTGGCGCTGCCGTAGAGGTGTGGATCGGTGATCTGTAGAATATGCATCTTGAAATCGTAGCAAAGCCTCGCCGGGCCGACGGTGAACTGGGTCATGGCGGCGGTCAAATGCGTTATACATAAAGAGACCGCGTTTGTGTGAACGTGTTCCGTCTTCAATCCGCGACGTGCGTCACGGGCTGCGGCACCTCCTACAACAAAACACCAAACGTCCTACACGAAACGCCGTTCGGTTGCTGGCAAGGGTCGCATCGGGGACAATACGCGGCCTGTCCCCGTCACCCTATGTAAACTAAAGAAGTTCGTCATGCCCACCCGCCGCGACCTTGCCAACGCTATTCGTGCCCTGTCGATGGATGCCGTCCAAAAGGCCAATTCGGGCCATCCGGGCGCCCCCATGGGGATGGCGGACATCGCCGAAGTGCTGTGGCGGCATGTACTTAAGTTCAATCCCGGCAATCCGAGCTGGTGGGACCGCGACCGCTTCGTGCTGTCGAACGGCCATGCGTCCATGCTGCTGTACTCGGTGCTGCACCTCACCGGTTATCCCCTGTCGATGGACGAGATCAAGAATTTTCGCCAGTTCGGCTCCAAGACGGCGGGCCATCCGGAGCGCGAAGTGCATCTCGGAATAGAGACCACGACCGGGCCGCTGGGCCAGGGGTTTGCGAACTCGGTGGGCATGGCGGTGGCAGAGCGCTCGCTTGCGGCCACCTTCAACCGGCCCGGCCACTCCATCATCGATCATCACACCTATGTCTTTCTCGGCGACGGCTGCATGATGGAAGGAATCTCGCATGAGGCCGCTTCATTTGCCGGCGTGCAGAAGCTCGGCAAGCTCATCGCGGTGTACGACGACAACGGCATATCCATCGACGGCAAGGTGGTGGGTTGGTTCGGCGACGATACCCCTACGCGCTTCGAGGCCTACGGCTGGCATGTGCAGCGCAATGTGGACGGCCAGAACAGCGATGCCATCGCGGCCGCGCTGGCCGCGGCGCGCGCGGAAACGGGGAGGCCGTCGCTGATTTGCGCGAAGACGACCATCGGCTGGGGAGCGCCGAACAAACAGGGCACGGCTTCCATGCACGGCGAAGCCATGGGCAATGAAGAAATCGCCGCCACCCGGCTGAACTTGGGGTGGACTTCTCCACCGTTCGAGATACCGGCGGAGATTCGAGCGGCCTGGGACATGCGCGATAAGGGTGCGCGCGTGGAGCAGGAATGGCGTGCGCGTTTTGCGGCCTACAAAGCCGAATTCCCCGCGTTGGCCGCCGAGCTGGAGCGGCGCATGGGGGGCGATCTGCCCGGCGGTTTCGCCGACCTCGTGAATGCCTATGTCGGACGGACACAGGCCGAGGGCAAGGCGCTGGCCACGCGTCAATCGTCGCAGGCGGCCCTGAATGCTCTCGGTCCCTCGCTGCCCGAGCTGTTCGGCGGCTCGGCGGATCTCACGCCGTCGAACGGCACCTTGCGCAAGGATTCGGTGGCGCTGACGCCGGATTCGCCCGCAGGCAATTACGTGCATTTCGGCGTCCGCGAATTCGGCATGTCGGCGATGCTGAACGGCATCGTCTGCCACGGCGGGTTCATTCCCTACGCCGGCACTTTCCTCACGTTCTCCGACTATGCGCGCAATGCAGTGCGGATGGCGGCGCTGATGCGCTTGCGCGTGATGTTCGTCTATACCCACGACTCCATCGGACTCGGCGAGGATGGCCCGACGCACCAGCCGATCGAACACCTCGCCTCCTTGCGCCTCATTCCGCACATGGACCTGTGGCGGCCCTGCGATGCGGTCGAGACCGCGGCATCCTGGGGCGTGGCGATCGAAAACCGGGACGGCCCCACGTGTTTGATTTTCACGCGTCAGTCGGTCGTGCACGAGCCGCGCAACGCGGCCCAGGTCGCGGCGATCAGACGCGGCGGCTACGTGCTGATCGATTCCGAGGGTCCTCCCGAGGTCATCGTGATCGCCACCGGCTCCGAGGTGGGCATCGCCGCCGAAGCAGTAAGGAGAGTGGCGGCCAAGGGCAGAAAAATCAGATTGGTCTCCATGCCGAGCACCAACACGTTCGACGCCCAGGACGATGCATACAAGCAAAGCGTGCTGCCGCCGTCGGTCGCCCGGCGCGTGGCGGTCGAGGCCGGCGTGACCGGGTTTTGGTGGCACTACGTCGGCCTGCAAGGCGAGATCGTCGGGATCGATCACTTCGGCGCATCGGCGCCGGGGAAGGATGTGTTCAAGGCCTACGGCTTTACTGCGGAGCGTGTTGTCGAGGCAATCGAGAAAGTGCTGGCGGCGAATCAATATTAAGGAAGGAAAACGATGGCAATCAAGGTGGCGATCAATGGCTATGGGCGTATCGGCCGCAATATTCTGCGCGCGCTGTATGAGGGCAAGCATGGGAGCGAGATCAAGGTGGTGGCGATCAACGACTTGGGAGACGCCAATACCAATGTTCATTTGACGCGGTTCGATACGGTGCACGGCCGCTTCCACGGCGACGTGCACGTCGACGGCGACTCGATGGTGGTGAACGGCGACCGCATCCGCGTGGTCGCGCAGCGCGATCCGTCCAAGCTGCCCTGGGCCGAGCTCGGGGCGGATTTCGTGCTGGAGTGCACGGGTCTGTTCACCAGCAAGGCCAAGGCGTCGGCGCATATCGCGGCAGGCGCAAAAAAGGTCGTGATTTCCGCTCCGGGCGGCGATGACGTCGACGCGACCATCGTGTACGGCGTCAATCACGGCGTGCTCAAGGCGAGCCACACGGTGATCTCGAACGCGTCCTGCACCACCAATTGCCTGGTGCCGCTGGTCACGGTGCTGCACGAGAAAATGGGCATTCTGGCCGGCGTGATGACCACGATTCATTCCTACACCAACGATCAGGTGTTGACGGATGTTTACCACACGGATCTGCGCCGCGCGCGCTCGGCGACCATGTCGATGATTCCGACCAAGACCGGCGCCGCGGCCGCGGTCGGGCTGGTGCTGCCGGAGCTCAAGGGCAAGGTGGACGGCTTTTCGATACGGGTACCGACGATCAATGTCTCGTTGGTCGATTTTACTTTCACGGCGGCTCGCAAGACCACGGTCGAGGAGATTCACGGTGCCATCAAGGCGGCGGCCGGCGGCGCCCTGAAGGGCATTCTTGCGTACAGCGACGCACCGCTGGTGTCGGTGGATTTCAATCACGATCCGGCGTCATCGACTTACGATGCCACCATGACCAAGGTCATCGAGGGGACCCTGGTGAAGGTCTGTGCGTGGTACGACAATGAGTGGGGATTTTCGAACCGCATGCTCGATACCACACTGGCCTGGTCGAGAGCCGCGTGAAGCGGGCCGGCTAGGGAGGGGCATCTTGAAAATCATAAAAATGACGAGTCTGGACCTCAAGGACAAGCGCGTGCTGATCCGTGAAGACTTGAACGTGCCGATCCAGGATGGGGTGGTGACGAGCGATGCGCGAATTCGCGCGTCGCTGCCGACCATTCAGGCGGCGCTGACGGCGCGGGCCCGCGTGCTGGTGATGTCGCATCTCGGCAGGCCTGAGGAGGGCAAGTACGCGGAGGAATTTTCGCTGGCCCCCGTGGCCAGACGGCTGGCGCAGTTGCTGGGGGTGCCGGTGGCGCTCAAGAAGGACTGGCTGAGCGGCGTCGAGGTTCACCCCGGCGAAGTGGTGCTGCTGGAAAACGTGCGCTTCAACAAGGGGGAGAAGAAGGACGCGGACGATCTGGCGCAGAAGATGGCCGCTCTGTGCGACGTCTACGTCATGGATGCGTTCGGCACGGCGCATCGCGCCGAAGCGAGCACCCACGGTGTCGCGAAGTACGCGCCGGTGGCGTGCGCGGGCCCGCTCCTGGTCAGCGAATTGTCGGCGCTGGAGACGGCGCTCGAGAAGCCCGCACGGCCGCTGCTCGCCATCGTTGCAGGCTCCAAGGTGTCGACCAAGCTCACGGTGCTGGAGTCCTTGCTGGGCAAGGTCGATCAGATGATCGTCGGCGGGGGCATCACCAACACGTTTTTGGCGGCGCTGGGCTTCAATGTGGGCAAGTCGTTATATGAGCCGGCCATGCTGGACATCTGCAAGCGCCTGCTCGAGCAGTCGGCGAAGCGCGGCATCGTCATACCCATGCCCACCGATGTGGTGGTCGCCACCCAGTTCTCCGCAAAGGCGGAAGCGGACGTGAAGCAGGTGGGTACGGTTTCGGCCGACGAGATGATCCTCGACATCGGGCCGGATTCGGCCGAGGCGATGAGCGCGCTCATCGCGTCCGCGGGCACGATTCTCTGGAACGGTCCGGTGGGAGTGTTCGAGTTCGAGCAGTTCGCCGAAGGGACCCGCACCCTCGCCAAGGCGATTGCGCGCAGCAAGGCATTCTCGCTGGCCGGCGGCGGCGACACGCTCGCGGCCATCGAGAAATACGGCATCGAGGATAGTATTTCCTACATATCGACGGGCGGCGGCGCTTTCCTGGAGTTTGTCGAAGGCAAAAAACTCCCCGCGGTGGAAATTCTGGAGCAGCGCGCCGCATGAATGCCCTGCTACGGCGCACCAAGATCGTCGCGACCTTGGGTCCCGCCACGGACGATCCGGCGGTGTTGTCCGACATCGTGCGCGCCGGCGTGGATGTGGTGCGCCTGAATTTCTCCCATGGCGCGGTCGCCGACCATGCGCGCCGGGTCGAGCTGGTGCGCGAGGCCGCCCGCCGGGCCGGCTGCTACGTGGGCGTGCTCGGCGATCTGCAGGGGCCGAAAATCCGCATCGACCGCTTCGTGAACGGCAAGGTGCAGCTGGCCGACGGCGCCGAGTTCACGCTGGACGCGGAGCTCGCCGTCGACGCAGGCACCGAATCGAGCGTAGGCATCGCCTACAAGAAATTGCCGACGGATGTTTTCGCGGGCGACGTGCTGCTGCTGAACGACGGGCAGATCAGCCTGCAGGTCCTCTCCATCGATGGTCCGCGCATCAAGACGCGCGTGCTCGTCGGCGGCGAGCTCGGCAACAACAAGGGTATCAACCGGCAGGGCGGCGGCCTGTCCGCGGGCGCACTCACCGACAAGGATCGCGAGGATATCCGCACGGCCGCAGCGCTCGGGGTGGACTACCTCGGCGTGTCCTTCCCGCGCGACGCCGCGGACATGGACGAAGCGCGCAAGCTCCTGCGCGATGCGGGCGGCCATGGGCTGCTGGTGGCGAAGATCGAACGCGCGGAGGCGATCCAGAATCTGGCCGAGGTGGTGCGGGCAAGCGATGGGGTGATGGTGGCCCGCGGCGACCTCGGGGTCGAAATGGGCTACGCCGAGCTCGCGGGCCTGCAAAAGCAAATCATTCAGGAAACCCGGCATCAAAATCGGGTCGTCATCATGGCGACGCAGATGATGGAATCCATGATTACCAATACGATTCCGACTCGGGCGGAAGTCTCGGACGTGGCGAACGCCGTCATGGACGGCACCGACGCCGTGATGCTGTCGGCGGAAACCGCCTCGGGCCGGCACCCTAAGAAGGTGGTCGAGGCCATGGCGCAGATCATCGTAGGCGCCGAAAAATACCAGGTTCAGCACGTGCGGGTCAGGCAGCGCAAAAGCGGCTATTACGAGCACACCGACGAGGCCATCGCATCGGCGGTCATGTACACCGCGAATCACCTGCACGTGAAAGCCATCGTCGCGCTCACCGAGTCGGGCTCCACGTCACTGTGGATGTCGCGGGTCCGCTCGGACATTCCGATCTATGCGTTTACCCGGCATGAGGCCACGCGTTGCCGGGTGACGCTGTACCGCGGCGTGTATCCCGTCGCCTACGACGTCACGCACCAGGGAGAGGCATTCTATTTCTCGATTTTCCACCTGCTGCTGGACCTCGAGCTCGTGGAGGAGGGAGATTCCATCATTTTGACCAAGGGAGAATTGAGCGGTGTGTCCGGCGGCACGAATTCCATGCAGATTCTGCGCGTCACGCGGAAAAAATAATGATCCCCGAATTTCGCGGTACCGATCGCTATATCGCAACGCCCGAATTGATGGCCGCCGTGAACGCCGCGATGGTGCTGTCGCGCCCGCTGCTCATCAAGGGCGAGCCGGGCACGGGCAAGACTTTGCTGGCAAACGAAATCGCGCGGTCGCTGGAGAAGCCCTTCTACGAGTGGCACATCAAGTCCACCACCAAGGCGCAGCAGGGATTGTATGAATACGATGCGGTCTCGCGGCTGCGCGATTCGCAGCTCGGCGATCCGCGGGTCAAGGACATTCATAATTACATCGTGAGGGGCGATCTCTGGGAGGCATTCGATTGCGACGTGCAGCCTGTGCTGCTCATCGACGAGATCGACAAGGCGGACATCGAGTTTCCCAACGATCTTCTGCGCGAGCTGGACCGCATGGAGTTCTACGTGTACGAGACACGCGAGACCGTGCGCGCCAAGCATCGGCCGGTCATCGTGATCACCAGCAACAACGAAAAGGAACTGCCCGACGCCTTTTTGAGACGCTGTTTCTTTCACTACATCCGCTTTCCGGATACGGCCACGATGACGCAGATCGTCGATGTACATTTTCCGGACTTGAAGCGCGATCTGCTGCACGAGGCGCTGACGACGTTCTTCAAGATCCGCGACACCCCGGGCTTGAAGAAGAAGCCGACCACCTCCGAGCTCTTGGATTGGATCAAGCTCCTCGTCACCGAGGACATTCCGCCCGAGGCCCTGCGCAGCGACGACGCGAAGAAGCTCATCCCGCCCCTGTACGGCGCGCTGCTCAAGAACGAGCAGGATGTGCATCTGTTCGAGCAACTGCTGTTCCTTCACCGCCGGAATGCTCGTTAGATTCTTTTTCCTGCTGCGCCGTGCCGGAGTACCGGTATCCATCACCGAACTCCTGACCCTGCTCGAAGCGCTGAAAGCGGGTTTGGGGGATCTCAACGCCGAGCGCTTCTACTATCTGGCGCGCACCTGCCTGGTCAAGGACGAGCGCTACTACGATCGATACGACAAGGCGTTCGCAGCGCATTTCAAGGGCGCGGAGGATCTGTTCGCGCTGCTGCAGCGGGAACTGCCGGAGGATTGGCTGGCGAAGATGGCTATCGCCAAGTTCACCGACGCGGAGAAGGCGGAGATCGAAGCGCTCGGCGGCTGGGAGAAGCTGATGGAGACGCTGAAGAAGCGCCTCGAGGAACAGAAGGAGAGGCATCAGGGCGGCAACAAATGGATCGGCACGGCAGGCACGTCGCCGTTCGGCGCCCACGGGTTCAATCCGGAAGGCGTGCGCGCGGGACAGGATGGCGGGCGGAACCGAAGCGCCGTGAAAGTGTGGGACAAGCGCGAATTCGCCAATCTGGACGATAAGGTCGAGCTCGGCACGCGCAACATCAAGATGGCTCTGCGCCGTCTGCGGCGCTTCGCGCGGCGCGGCGCGCCGGACGAGCTGGCGCTGGCGGACACCATCGACGCCACCGCGCGTTCGGGCGGATGGCTGGACATCAAGATGCAGGCCGAACGCCACAATGTGGTGAAGGTCCTGCTGCTGCTGGATATCGGCGGATCGATGGACGACCACGTCAAAACCTGCGAGGAGCTGTTTTCCGCGGCGCGCAGCGAGTTCAAGCATCTCGAGCACTATTATTTTCACAATTTCACGTATGAGGCGCTGTGGCGGGACAATCGACGGCGGTTCAATGAACACATCGGTACCGTCGAACTGATGCGCACTTACGGCACCGATTACAAGCTCATTCTGGTGGGCGATGCGACCATGAGTCCGTATGAGATCACTCAGCCCGGCGGCAGCGTGGAGCACTGGAATGCCGAGGCGGGCAGTGTGTGGCTGCAGCGCCTGATCAGGCACTATCCCAAATTCGCCTGGATCAATCCGCAGCCGCAGTCGCGCTGGCGGCA
>DASWEO010000151.1:0-9218 GCA_036394715.1 Steroidobacteraceae bacterium | reverse complement strand
GTCAACGTCGCGGTCGTCAACAAACTGCTCGAGGACGGCCTGATGCCCGTCGTGAGTCCGCTGTCGGCGGACTCGAACGGCATATTGCTCAATATCAACGCCGACACAGTGGCCGCCGCCATCGGCGGCGCCTTGTCGGCGGAAAAACTCGTGCTGTGCACCGGCGCCCAGGGAATTCTCGAGCGCGCCGAGGATCCGAGCTCGGTGGTTTCCTACACGGACATCAAGGGTTTGAAGCGGCTGCGCGACGAGGGGGCGCTCAAGGACGGCATGCTGCCCAAGGCGGCTGCGATCGAGAACGCGATTCGCGGCGGCGTGCGCCGAGTACACGTCATCAGCTACAAGTCCGCCGATAGCTTACTCGCGGAGATCTTCACGAATGAGGGAACCGGCACTCTGGTGGTGGCGGATCTCACGGCCTTGACCCCGGCGGAACAACTGAGCGCGTCGGGCGCTTGAGATTCATGGCGACTTCGCTTAGGCCACGGCCACTGCAATGACGCGACTCTGGGACAAGGGAACTCCGCTCGACGCACGAGTGCTCGGCTTCACCGCCGGGGACGACTATATTCTGGACAACCGCCTGGTCCGCTACGACATTCAAGCCTCCATCGCCCACGCGGACATGCTGGCGGCTCAGGGATTGTTGTCGGCGGAGGACCTGGGATTGATTCGAGATGCCTTGACGGCCATCGGCGAAGAACATGCGCGCGGAGCTTGGCGCGTCTCGCTCGAGCAGGAGGACTGCCAGACGGCGATCGAGAATCTGCTGACGGCGCGCATCGGCGCCGCCGGCGGACGCTTGCATGCCGGCCGTTCACGCAACGATCAGGTGCTCGCCGCTCTGCGCCTGTACTTGCGCGACGCCGCGGAAGAATTGCGGCGCGGCGCGGCGGCGGTGGCGGACGCCCTCGATGCGCTGGCTGCGCGGCACGGCGCGATGGTGCTCCCCGGCTACACCCATATGCAGCAGGCCATGCCGAGCAGCGTCGCGCTGTGGGCGGAAGGGTTCGCGGCGGAACTTCGCGACGATGCCGAAGGTCTCGAGCTCACGCAGAGGCGCATCGGCAAGAACCCTCTGGGATCCGCGGCCGGCTACGGGACCCCGAACCTCGAGCTCAGCCGCGAGGAGACGCGGCGGCGTCTCGGATTTTCGGTCACTCAAGAGCCGGTGACGGCGGTGCAGCTCTCCCGCGGCAAGGCCGAGGCACAATTGTTGTTCGAAATCACTCTGCTCGCGCAGGACATGGGACGCCTCGCGGCCGACTTGATGCTCTTCTACACTCGAGAATTCGGTTTCGTGGCGCTTCCGGCGGCCTTCACGACGGGCTCCTCGATCATGCCGCAAAAGCGCAATCCGGACGTCTTTGAACTGGTGCGCGGCCGCAGCTCGGTTGCGCATGCGGCGCTCAACGAAGTGCTCGGGATCACGCAGAAGCTGACCTCGGGTTATCACCGCGATTTGCAGCTGATCAAGCCACCCTTGTTCCGCGGCATCGACTCCTGCCTGCAGACGCTGGACATTCTGCCGAGCGCTCTCGACGGGGTGAAGTTCCGGCCGGAGAACATTCGGCTCGATCCCGGTATCCATGCCGCGGCCGCGGCGAATGCCTTGGTGGCCAAGGAAGGAATTCCGTTTCGCGAGGCCTATCGCCGCGTGGCCGCCAAGCTCAAGGATTCCCAATGACCCTGTGGCGGAGCTTGCGATCGCTGGCAGAGTTGAATTCCGGCAGTGCAGGAACCATGGTCGAACACCTCGGAATCCTGTTCACCGAAATCAGCGATGACTTCATTCGTGCCACCATGCCGGTCGACGGGCGGACTCGCCAGCCGTACGGAGTACTGCACGGCGGCGCTTCGGTGGCGCTCGCCGAAACCCTGGGAAGCACGGGTGCGACCATGTGCGTCGACGCCGCGCAATACCAGTGCGTGGGCCAGGAGATCAACGCCAATCACGTGCGGCCCGCGCATACGGGGATCGTCACCGGGACTGCGCGCCCCGTTCACCTGGGAGGGCGCACCCAGGTCTGGATCATCGATATCGTCAACGAGGCGGGTAAATTGGTCTGTACTTCGCGCTTGACCATGGCGGTGATCCGGCGCGGCTCCCTCGGAGCCTGATGTCGCGCTGGCCTTTGCAACCCTGAGTGGCGTATCGTCGCGCCATGAAACAAACCCGCATCGGAATTCTGCGTGAGATCGGCATTGCGTGGGCCATGGTTGCAGCCGCGCCCCTTGTCGGCGCCCAAACCCCCTCTACTGCGCCGGCCGCGCCGCCGCCCACGAACTCGTCTCCCGCCGATCCGGCGGCTGCGCAGAACTCCGACCAGATAAGCTACTCGTTCGGACTGACCTTCGGTGAGCAGATGCATGGCGTGGGGATCAGCGACCAGGTGAGTATCGATGCCATTGCGCGCGGATTGAAGGACGGCTTGCAAGGCAAGCGAAGCACCCCGGCCGATCGGCAGCAGGTCCAGGACTTCGTGCACTCAGTGATGGAGACCATGGTCGTGCGCAACCAGGCGGCAGCGAAGGATTTTCTGGCGCGCAACGGGCGCGAGAAAGGCGTCACGACCACGGCCTCGGGCCTGGAATACAAAGTCATTCTGCCGGGAGACCGCAAGGCTGCCGCGGTCGCGCCCACCGATGCGGTAACGGTACAGTATCGCGGCAAACTGCTCGATGGCTCGGAATTCGACAGCACATACGCGCACGGTGCGCCGGCGACATTCACGGTGAACGGCGTGATCCCAGGCTGGCAAGAGGCGCTGGTGCTGATGAAGCCCGGCGCCAAATGGCAGCTGTTCGTGCCCCCGGAGCTCGCCTATGGCGTGAGTCCGAAGCCCGGGATTCCCGGCGGTTCGCTGTTGATATTCGAGGTCGAGTTGCTGAGCGTCAAATCGAGCGGAGCGCCCGCGGCGCCACCCGCGCAGTCGGACACTAAGCCCAAGTCGAAATGATTCGCGCGGAAGATTGAGCGGCTCGTAGGGGTCTGGGGGTAGGGAGACCCTGCGGGCAACGAAGGATACAGTTGCCCGCAGGCTCTCCCTACCCCCAGACCTTTCGCGGTGGGCCGCTCAACAACGCCCGCCCGTCGCAATCGGCACCGTCTGCCGACCGACGCCAGTGTTCGCACGGTGGGGTCAGGAGAGCCGGCGGGCAACTGTGTTCTTCGTTGCCCGCCGGCTCTCCTGATCCCGCCGCGCGACCGTTACCGTAGCCGGACGTTACTTGGCAAGATCGAGCGCGTTCGTCAGGTCGCCCATCGGCGGCGCGCCATGCGCGGCAAGTCCCTTATCGCGCGCCGTGATCCCGGGCAATACGTCGAGGTCGAAGCGCCGCGTGATCAAACGAAGAATCGAATCGGTGTCGTACTGGGTGTGATCGACGGTGCCGCGCTTCGCGAACGGTGAAATGATCAGCGCGGGAATGCGCGTCCCGGGGCCCAGAAGATCGCCTTGCGGCGGCGCTACGTGGTCCCATGCGCCGCCGAATTCATCGTAGGTGATCACGATCACCATGTGCCGCCACTGTGGGCTCGCGCGCAGCGTTGCGACCAAGCCGGCGATGTGCGCGTCGCCTTCCGCCACCGACGCATAGCCGGCGTGCTGGTTCAAATTTCCTTGCGGCTTGTAGAACGTGACCGCCGGCAGGCGGCCCGCGGCGGCGGCGGCGAGAAGAGCGCTGTAATCCTTCAAATGGGCGGCTCGCTGGTCGGCGTGCGCGACCGGATCGAAGCGCTCGTAATAATTGAACGGCTGGTGATGCGGCTGGAAATCGGGATTGCCGCCGGGGGTCGCGGGCGCATAGATGGCTTCGCGGGGTTTGAGCGGCGGCCGGCGCCCGTCGGCGAGCGCCGCGTCCCAGGAACCCGCATACCAAATCCAATTGACGCGCTTGGCGTCCAGTGCATCGCCGATGGTGGCCTGAGTTTGGGGCGGCAGCGTCGTGGCATTGTTGAGATCGGCGTGGAGGTACTCGGCATCCGTGGCGGCAGGCTTGTTGCCGCTCGGCTGATACGCGGGTTGCATGGTATTCACCGCGTAAAACTTGCCGTCACCGAAATAGTTGACCGGGGTGATATTGCCGCTTTTCGCAAATTTGGGCGCCGCGTCCAAGGCGGAGAGCTTGCCGTCGCTGGACTGTTTCAGCCGCGGCAAGTACTTTCCGGCCGCGTCCTTGTCGAGTATCGCTATGGACGGTTTGGCCGGCGCCGCGTCCGCATTGGGGTATTCAGGCGCGCAGGCGCAAATCAGGTATTGGTGATTGAGGAACGAGCCGCCGAAGGCGCCTTGGAAAAAGTTATCGGCCAGCACGAACTCCTTCGCGAGCCCATACAGCGCCGACGGGGTGGAGTCGTAGTGTCCCATCACGAGACCGCCGGCATCGGACCAGGCGGCGTAGCCGTCGTTCTTGCCGCCGTCGATTTGCATCTGGTGTTCGAAGAAGCGATGGACCAAGTCGCGCGTCACCGTGGAAGTCGACAGAGTGACGTTGGACTGCGCCGCAAAGGCGTGCTCGATCGAGAACGGCGCATTGGGTAAGCCCGCGCTCTGGGCTTCCGTCACCACCGGCGTGATACCCGGGGCCGTGACGCCGCCCCATGTCGGCGGGAGGTTCGGAAGAACCGAGCCGTTGCGATCGACCTGGGGAATATAAGCCGGCAAGGGCCGGCCATCGCGAGCCACGACTTCGCTGAGGCCGTGCGCGCCCGGGAAATTGCCGTACAAATTGTCGAAGGCGCGATTCTCGGCGTAGATGACCACGATGGTGTCGATCTTGGCGCGCAGCGCTCGAGTGGCGGCGTCGCCGCTGCCCGAGCTCGACACGAGATCTTTGTTGGCGCAACCGACCAGCGCGGCGATTCCGAACGCGAGCAGCAAGGGGCGGGAGGTACGGTCTCGAAGTATTGATTTCATGGGCGTGAAGTATAGATGCCCACCTCGCCGCGCGCGACCGGCGCTCATCGCGAATTGGCTGAAGCGCTGAAGCATCCGGCGCTTCAGCCAATGACTGTCTCTCGTCGCTCCACCCCTCTAGCGCAGGATGATGCGAGAATGCCTCATCGTTAGAAAGTCCAGGTCGCGCTGACCGTCAAAGCGTCTGGGTCGCCGAACTGAGAGTTGATGCGCTCGTACTCGGCACGAAATGTCACACCCCAGTATTTGGACTGCACGCCGACGCCGTAGGCGAACCTGTCATAGGTTCGCTCGTGACGGAAGTAATTCCCCGGACAATTTTGATACACAGGACACGTCTGCCCAACGAAGGTGGTGACGTCCGTTTGCAGCCGCGCGACGCCGGCCTTGCCGAAGACATCGATGAACGGAATCGGAAGCGGTAGATAACCCACGCCGAACAGCGCCGAAGCGTGCGGATGAGAATCAAGTCCGTAGTAATTGATGCCGCCGTAACCGTAATCATGGCTCGGATGGCCGAAGTCGATGTATTCGTACTCGGCGCCCAGGAAAGGAATCGGCCGCACTCCGACGATCGCCTTCCACGCCGTTTGGTGATCATTGAAATAGCCGGGAAGCCCGTACGCGGAGTCGTCGCTTCTGACCGTGGAATAGCCCACGCCGGCGCCAACATAAAATCCGGCCAGATTGTCTGCCAGAGCCGCAGTCGAAGCAGCGCATGCGCCAACGGTAAGAACTGCCAACAGGGTTCCTGAAATCCGCTTCATCAACGTCTCCAATATAAGTACTGCAGTTTCGGACCGGCTGCCGGCGCTAGAAGTTCCGGTCAAACTTCCGCGGCGCGCCACGCGGTATACTCTCGCCATGAGAATAGTGCGTCTGTGGATTCCTGTGTGCCTCGCCGGGCTCGTCGTCGCATGTGGTCAAAAAGGACCCTTGGTGCTTCCGGATACACCGAAGCACAAGAAGACGGTGTCGAGCCCGCGCACTCCAACTGCACCTGCTCCAACTACGCCTGCGCCGACCGCACCTGCGCCAACTGCACCTGCTCCTGCTCCTCCCGCGTCAGAATCGCCGGCACCGGCCGACACGCCTGCTTCTGACGAAACGAAGAAGAGCCCGTCGGACGCGGCGGCCAAGCCCTGATCCCGGCCGTCGCTTAAATCATGAGCTCCCGCAAACTCATCTTGGTTGACGGCTCTTCCTATTTGTATCGGGCCTTCCATGCGCTGCCGCCGCTCAGCAACTCGAAAGGGGAACCGACCGGGGCGGTCTTGGGCGTGCTCAACATGCTGAACAAAATGATCAAGGAAGAGTCGCCCGAACGGATTGCGGTGGTGTTCGATGCGCCCGGCCGCACGTTCAGAGACGAGCTATTCGATCAGTACAAAGCGCATCGCACGCCCATGCCCGATGACCTGCGCTCGCAGGTTCAGCCGCTTTTGGACGCGGTGGCCGCAATGGGACTGCCGCTGCTGCGCGTCGCCGGCGTCGAAGCCGACGATGTGATCGGCACTCTGGCAAAGCAGGGCGCGGAGTCGGGCTACGACGTGCTGATCTCGACCGGCGACAAGGACATGGCTCAACTGGTGGGTCCGCACATCGGATTGATCAACACGATGAGCAATACACGCCTCGACCGCGCCGGCGTGAAGTCGAAATTCGATGTGTTTCCGGAGCAGATCGTCGACTATCTCGCGCTGGTCGGCGACAGTTCGGACAACATTCCAGGAATCCCCGGGGTGGGTCCCAAGACTGCGGCCAAATGGCTCGGTCAATATCAAACTCTCGCTGAGCTGATCGCTCACGCCGGCGACGTCGGCGGCAAGGTGGGAGAGAATTTGCGCAATGGACTCGCGATGCTCGAGCTGTCGCGCAAACTCGCCACCATCGACACGGCGCTCAAGTTGGACATCACCGCCGAAGGGCTTGCCGCCGGCGCACCGGACCTTCCACGGCTGCGCGAACTGTACACGCGGCTGGAATTGCGAGCGCTGCTCAAGGCATTGGGTTCGGTACCCGAGCCGGCGGTGCCGGCAGGGAGTTCGGCGACGGTCGATGTCGTCATGGCGGAAACCGCGGGGGCCCAGGCCGTGGCGGCGGTGGCGGTTGTCGAAGCGCCTGCCGTTGCACGCGATTATCACAAGATTCTTTCGCAGGATGCGTTGGACGCGTGGCTCGCCACGCTCGCCGCCGCACCGCTCATGTCGTTCGATACCGAAACCGACAGCCTCGATTACATGCAAGCGCGCATCGTCGGCCTGTCGTTCGCGGTCGCGCCGGGAGAAGCCGCCTACGTGCCGCTCGGCCATGACTACACGGGAGCCCCGCACCAGCTCGATCGGGAGAAAGTGCTTGCGGCATTCAAGCCGCTGCTCGAGAACCCGGCCAAGCCAAAGCTGGGACATCATCTGAAGAACGACGCGCACTCCCTTGCGAACTACGGTATCGCGCTCCAAGGGCAGCGGTTTGACTCCATGCTCGAATCCTATGTGCTCAACAGCGTTGCGACGCGCCATGACATGGATGCGGCTGCGGCGAAGTATCTCGGCGTCAAGACCATTGCGTACGAAGAGGTTACGGGCAAGGGCGCGAAGCAAATCACGTTCAATCAAGTGGATGTGGACCGCGCCGCCGAGTACTCCGCGGAGGATGCGGACGTCACGCTGCGGCTGCATCTCGCCCTGTGGCCGCAGATCGAAGCGCTGCCGACATTGAAGGCAGTCTACGAAACCATCGAGCAGCCGCTCGTGTCCGTGCTGTACCGCATGGAACGCAGGGGCGTGCTCGTGGATCGTGATCTGCTCCGGATCCAGAGCTCGGAGCTCGCGGCGCGAATGCTGGAGCTGCAGGCGCAGGCTCACGCCGAAGCCGGTGGTGCGTTCAATCTGGACTCGCCGAAGCAGCTGCAGGAAATCCTGTTCGGCAAGCTCGGAATTCCGGTGATTCGCAAGACCCCCACCGGCCAGCCGTCGACGGCGGAAGACGTGCTCGAAGAACTCGCCGCGACGTATCCCCTGCCCAAATTGATATTGGAGTACCGCGGAGTCGCCAAGCTCAAATCGACGTACACCGACTCGCTCCCGGAGCAGATCAATCGGACAACCGGCCGCATTCATACCTCGTATCACCAAGCGGTCGCCGCCACCGGCAGACTCTCGTCGACAGATCCGAATCTGCAAAATATCCCGATACGGACGAAGGAGGGACGACGCATTCGGCAGGCCTTCGTGGCGCCGCCGGGTCACTCGCTGGTCGCCGCCGATTATTCACAAATTGAATTGCGCATCATGGCGCATTTGTCGGGCGATGCGAGTTTGCTGCGGGCCTTTGCCGAAGACCGCGATGTCCATCAGGCGACCGCCGCCGAGGTGTTTTCCACGCCCTTGGGTGAAGTCAGCGCCGATCAGCGGCGATCCGCCAAGGCCATCAATTTCGGCTTGATGTATGGGATGTCGGCATTCGGGCTGGCCCGCCAGCTGGGAATCGGCCGGGGGGACGCGCAGAAGTACATGGATCTTTACTTCGAGCGCTATCCCGGGGTGAAGCGTTACATGGAAGAGACCCGGCGACAGGCGCGCGAAACTGGCTTCGTGGAAACGGTCTTCGGACGGCGCTTGTACCTGCCGGAGATCCAGTCGCGAAACCAGGCGCTGCGCCAATATGCCGAGCGCAGCGCGATCAACGCGCCCATGCAAGGCACGGCTGCCGACATCATCAAGCGCGCCATGATCGAGGTGGACGCGTGGTTGCAGAGTTCGCGGATGCCGGCAGAGCTCATCATGCAAGTGCATGACGAACTCATCCTCGAGGTGGCGGACGAAGCCGTCGAGGCCATCGTGGAGCCGCTCAGGGCCCACATGGCGCGGGCGGCGACGCTGGCGGTGCCCCTCAAAGTCGATGTAGGTGTGGGCCGAAACTGGGACGAAGCACACTAGCTTTAGGGGCGCCGCCTCAACTCCAAGGCCGTAAGGATAGGCCCTTGTGTTCGAGGGGCGGCCATGGGCACCGCTCCAAGCACGAGAACAACATGCATATCTCCGCGATTTGGGGCAGAATCCGCCCTATATTCGGGCTGCGACCCATAATCGCTGCTCCGCGGCATGTGTAAAAGTTACTAACAAAATTGCTGGGGCGAGGGCTGGAACTTTCGGGCAGCGTCCCCATCTAACCTAATGAGCGTGAAAGACGCTCCCCGCTCTTCTCCCTGAGCGGGAATGACCCGGTTTGTCATCCCCATGCCGGGTTGGTCTGCCTCGGTGGCTGCTTCAAAGTAACCACCGGGGCCTTTTTTTATGG
>DASWEO010000150.1:0-5839 GCA_036394715.1 Steroidobacteraceae bacterium | reverse complement strand
TGGTTCGCCGGCGTATCGATTGCCAGCGATATGCCTTTCCGAACGATATAGCCATTGAGATGATCGATCTCGCTGCGCCGCCCTCGCATCAAGTCTTGCGCCGTGGAGGAAAACTGCCCCGGCATCGTTGCGGCGATACGTTCCACTCCTTGCCAGCTATCACCCGGCAGAGTGATCGACTCAAGCTGTGCCACCGCCAGGCATTCATGCACTACCGACCGCATGAGATCTCTTGCACTTTCATTCTCGAAAACCAGCGCGTAAGGCAGCTTCGCAATGGCGGAAATGGCATTATAGGCGCAGTTTAAAATGAGTTTCGCCCAAAGCTCGCCGACGACATTGTCCGACACGTGCACCGGTACGCCGGCGTTCGCGAAGTCTTCGCGCATTTGGGCACTCATCGCTGATGGCCCGACCACAAGCTCACCCCGACCATGGTGTTTGAGGTGTCCTGGTCCCATCATCTCCGCGGCCACGTAAACCACGGCGGGATACACGGTGCGCAGGAGCTGCGCATGCAGTCGCTGGGCATTATCGATGCCATTTTGCAGGCTGAGGACGATGGCATCGGGTCTCACGAACGGCGCCATCATTGTCGCCGCGCTCTCGGTATCGCTCGACTTGACGCAGCAGAGAACCAGCGACGCGCCCTGGATGTCGCCGACCTCGGTGCTCGCTCGGACGGGAACGTGCGCTCGAAAACCTGTCGTATCCATCAGCAATCCATGCTGACGTATGGCCTCCACGTGCTGCGTGCGTCCGATCAACATGACTTGATGGCCAGCGCGGGACAGCATGCCCCCGTAATAACATCCTACCGCCCCGGCACCCATGACAGCGATTCGCATACGTCCCGCATATTCTAATCCTAGCCGCCGCGATGGCCAATTCGTTGGTTCCCTCAGTGAGAGATGTAAGCGATTATTTAAATCGACAGCTCCTTGTCGAGCGTCGTCAGGTATCGCATCAATTGCCCTCGCGCTTGAAACATGAGTCGCTCGACCGTTTCGTCCTGCGAATCGGTTATTAATGCGATTTCCTGGACGGAATATCCCATCCGATAACAGAGCGTGAATACCACTCGCTGTTCAGTGGGAAGTCTCTGCAGAGCCCATAGGAGCGGCCGACGCGTTTTGGTCTCGGCCCCCGGTTCGCGTGGTTGTCTCTCAAGCTGTCTGTCGCAGTGCGCCAATCCACGAGGCGTATGAGACCGCACGAACCGTGATGCGTGGCAATGTGCGATGCGGAAAATCCAGACTGACACCTTCGATTCAAAGGCAAATCCTCGAGCCCTTTCCCAAATAGTCATAAAGGTGTCATCGATTACGTCCCCAACGCGGCTATCGGATCCCATGAATTCCGATAAGAAGTGCGCGAGACGACCGTAATAGCTCGTGTAAAGATTACTCAAGGCCGAGCGGTCACCGGAGCTGATGGCGATGAGCATCTCCCGGGCTTCGAGGTCGTTCGGCGAGTCGATTGAACCTGGAGTCTGTCGTTCGTGCACTGCAAAGGCTCCGGTGCTGGTGGCGGGTTCATGATGGTCCTGGACGGGTTCTACATAAGGCATCGCCTAAGCCGTCGCTCCCGGCCCGCAGCGCCGGGACGGCGGTTGGGACCGGTTCGTCAGGGGAAGAATCTGGCTACTGAATCTTACGATCCGATGTCGAAGCGTTACATCTCTGTTTCAATTGCAATCAGAATCGTGGCGTCCCGGCTCGGGCCTGCAATGCCTGATACCGCCGCCGAGTGTCGGTAGGTACTGGCGCGAGCCGCCCCTGATAGCCGAGATATAGCTCCTTCAACGCACGGCAGTTCCCGGCAGCGATGGCGATCAATAGCTCGCCATGCAGCCCCATACATTACGTAACAAGCGATATAAGCCCGGCCTGCGTTCCGAAGCGCGATGTCTCGAACTAGTCTATGTCCCGTAGCGCAGTCGATCTCGATCGGGATCCGCGATACAGGAGATCACAATGAAGCAACTAATTGAATCGGGCGCGGCGCGGATTGCCGCTGGAATCCAATGTCTCGGCGTGAACTTCGATTTCGAAGTTCTGTCATTGCCGGGCGGCAGCGTGATCGCGGCCCTTCTTTGGCTTTACGCAAGCACAATGGGAACCCCAAAACGAACTGGACCGCAATATCGGGTGGTTGACGAGGTATCGACGATCCATGCGAATAAGGTCTTACGCGACGCACGCGCATGAACTCTCCCCTTCCGGACGATCTGATCGACGCGCCCAGCGAAGAGATTCCTGCAGCCATTCCCCGCCTGGTTCACCCTAAAATCTCAATGGATTGAGCGAGATACGCTGCCGCTAACTATATCGCGTGCAATTCACTAGTGCGCGATGTAATATGCGCCCATGTCGAACAAGCGCACCAACGCCTCCGCCAAGCCCAAAGGCTCGCCGCTGCTCGGCGAGCAACTGTGCTTCGCTCTCTACTCGACTTCGCTGGCGATGAACAAGATCTATCGCAAGCTGCTGCGCGAGCTGGGACTGACTTATCCGCAGTACCTGGTGATGCTGGTGCTGTGGGAGCGCGATGGCGTCTCCGTATCGGAGATAGGCGAGCATCTGTTCCTGGATTCCGCCACGTTAACGCCGCTTCTCAAGCGTATTGAGGCGCTCGGCCTGATCAGCCGCCGCCGTGCCCACGAGGACGAGCGCCAGGTGATCGTCAGCCTGAGCCGCGCCGGCCGCGAGCTGCGGCAGAAGACGGGAGAGGTCCAGGACGGCGTGTTCCACGCTTCCGGCTGCACAGTCGACGAGTTGGTGGCAATTAAACAGCAGCTCGATCGGCTGCGCAGCCGCTTGCAGGAGAACGCCTGAGTGCAGCAGGGCAAAGTTTTTGGAGCAATTAACTCGTACACTATTTAATCGCGCGCTATGCGATCATCCGGCGCCGTGGCGGACCGGATGAATTCCCCAAACGCCACGCAATGAAATCAGGAGTCAGTCATGTCTATCGAAAAAGTTTTGTATCGCGCCCACGCTAAAGCCACCGGCGGCCGTGACGGCCGCGCAGTCTCCTCGGACAACGTGCTCGACCTGAAGCTGACCGTTCCGCGCGAGATGGGCGGCGCCGGCGAGGTTGGCACCAACCCCGAGCAGTTGTTCGCCGCCGGCTACTCGGCCTGCTTTCTCGGCGCGCTGAAGTATGTCGCCGGCCAGCAGAAGGTCACCCTGCCGGCTACAACCTCGATCGAGGGTAGCGTCGGCATCGGCCAGATCCCTACCGGGTTCGGCATCGAAGTCGAGCTGAAGATCAGCGTGCCCGGCCTGCCGAGCGAGCAGGTAGAAGCCCTGGTGCAGAAAGCCCACATCGTCTGCCCGTACTCCAACGCAACACGCGGCAACATCGATGTGAAGCTGGTGGTGGCGTAAGCGCACAGCAGCGACCTGTATCTCCGGAACTGTCGGATCGGGAGGGAGGTAAGCTTGCGCTTACCCCTTCCCACTCGGGTTTGCAACGCCAATAAAATGCGCATACATTATGTATATGCATCATAAGGCAACCGCGATCAATCTCCCCTGCGCTTGCACCACGTTGCGCAAGGCGACCCGCGCCGTCAGCCGGATCTATGACGACGCCCTGGCCGCCGCCGGGATGAATGTCACCCAACTCGCCATCCTGCGGGCGATCGGGAGGGCCGGAGACGGCGGCGCGCCGCTCAGTCGATTGGCCGAGGGCCTGGTCATGGACAAGACCTCCCTATATCGCGGGCTTGGCCCGCTCATCCGCTCCGGATGGGTCGTCGTGACACAAGCCGGCAAGGGACGAACGAAACTCGTCCGCCTGACGACCAAGGGGCGACGGGTGACGGATGCGGCCGCCCTGCCCTGGGAAGCCGCCCAATCGAGGGTAGTAGAGGCGTTTGGCGTGAAACGCTGGGCCGCCCTGCACGAAAGCATCGCCGACCTTGCCGCCGTCGGCGTCCGGCTCGGCTAGTCCTTTGTCTTTACGCGCGTTTATCCGAAAACCGGCTCCCACTTTTCGGAACGCGCTATTGGAGATCTCGCCATGAGCCTCGATCCGACAGACTGGGCGGCGGTTCGCGCCGTCGGAAGACGGATGGTCGACGACATGCTCGACTACCAGGAGACGGTTCGAGAACGACCACCTTGGCGCCCCGTTCCCGCCGAGGTCAAGGCGCGGCTGGACGAGCCCGTTCCGCTCGAGGGCGCGCCGCTGGCGGAGGTCTATGAGTCCTTCCGTCGCGATGTGCTCCCCTACCCCACGGGCAACATTCACCCCCGTTTCTGGGGCTGGGTCATGGGCACCGGCACGCCGCCCGGCATGCTGGCCGAGATGCTCGCCGCCGGTATGAACGCCCATCTGGCCGGCTTCGATCAGTCGGCCTCCCTGATCGAGAAGCAGGTCCTCAAGTGGCTGAAGTCCCTGATGGGCTTTCCCGAAGCGGCCAGTGGACTGCTGGTCAGCGGCGGCACCGCCGCGAACCTCAATGGACTTCTGGCCGCGCGAGCGGCGAAGGCCGGCTGGGACATCCGCGAGGAAGGCCTGCGCGCCGGGCCGCCGCTGACGGTCTATGGCAGCAGCGAGACTCACAGTTGGGCTACGAAGGCCTGCGACACGATGGGCATGGGGCGCGCGGCGTTCCGCCAGGTCGCGGCGGACACCGACTATCGCCTCGACCTGACGGCCTGCCGCGCCATGATCCTGGCCGACCGGCGCGCCGGGCTGCGCCCGATCGCGATCATCGGAAATGTCGGCACGGTGAACACCGGGGCCGTGGACGATCTCCATGGGATCCGCGCGCTGTCGGACGAACTGGATCTCTGGTTCCACATCGACGGCGCGTTCGGCTCCCTGGCGGCGTGGTCGGCCAGCCGCGACCTCGTCGCCGGACAGGAGCGGGCGGATTCCATCGCCTTCGACCTGCACAAGTGGGGCTACATGCCTTACGAGGTCGGCGTCGTTCTGACACGGGACGCCGATGCGCAGCTTGCGGCGTTCGGGCCGCATCCGGGTTCCGCAGCCTATCTGCTCTCTTTGAAGCAGGGCGTCTCAGCGGACAGCACCTATTTCGCTGACCGCGGCCTGCAGCTTTCGCGCGGGTTTCGAGCCCTCAAGGTCTGGATGTCGATGAAGGAGCAAGGCGTCGCCCGCATCGGCGCCGCCATCCAGGCCAACATCGACCAGGCGCGCCATCTCGCCGGGCGCATCGAAGGGGAGCCCCGGCTCGAGCTGCTTGCGCCCGTTTCCTTGAACACGGTCTGCTTCCGTTACGCCGGCGGGAGCGTGCCGGACGAGCGTCTCGACGCCCTGAACCAGGAGATCCTGACCGAACTCCAAGAACGCGGGATCGCCGTTCCGTCTCACACGATCCTCGGCGGCCGCTTCGCGATCCGCGTCTGCATCACCAATCACCGATCCGAGCTGAGCGACTTCGACGCCCTGGTCGAGGCCGTGCTGGCGCTTGGCGCAGAAATCGTGGAGCGAGGAACAGACCGCGTCGCCGTGACCGGCCCTCAGGGGCAGAGTCACTGTGCATCGCCGGCCAGCAAGGCATCGCGCTCGCACTCGAAACCATCGCCTGAAGCTGAGGATGAGTCTTGAATCAGTCGAGCGGGCGCTACTTAGACGATTTTGCAGTGGGGCAGACGTTCGGTTCAGGGCGGCTGCGCATCGATAAGGAGCAGATCTTCGCGTTCGCCGCTGAATTCGATCCGCAGCCCTTCCACCTGGATGAGGCGGCGGCGCGCGATTCGATTTTCGGTGGACTGGCCGCCAGCGGTTGGCATACCGCCGCCGTGACGATGCGGCTGTTACTTGGAAGCGAACTCAAGCCGGCCGGCGGCATCATCGGCGC
>DASWEO010000149.1:0-3339 GCA_036394715.1 Steroidobacteraceae bacterium | reverse complement strand
GTCGCTTCGAGCGTTTCCTTCATGATGGCGTCGACGATCGGGTAGGGGTCGCGTCCGGCGGGTACGACCACCTGCAGTTCGTCCCACAGCCATTGTCCTGACGTTGAGAAATTGAAGTAATGCTTTTCGATGGCGAAGCTGTTGGTGAAGGTCACGCGCCGGCCCGTGGGGTGTCCGGGATCGCTCCAGTTGCCGGTCTCCAGCAACACGGTATGGAACATGCCGAGTTCCACGACCTCGCCGCTGACGCCGTTGATTTCCACCCAGTCGCCGAGACGAATGCCGTTGCGGCCCATCAGGATCAGCCAGCCGAAGAACGCGACGATGAAATCCTTCAGCGCGACCGTGAGGCCCGCGCCCACAATGCCGATCATGGTGCCGAATTGCGTCGGGATGCCAATGACGATCAGCAAGACGACGATCACGGCGACGACTCTCAAGGCGACGCGAGTGATGCTGCGCAGGGTCTCGACCTGCCGCCGATCCAGCTTCGGGTTCTTGAAGAGATGCTGCAGCCAGCCGTCGAGGAGCAGCATGGCGATCAACACGGCGATCACGATCAGCGCATTGAACAGCAGCGTATGCGCCAGGGAGTGCGATTCCTGCGTCAGCAGCGCGGCCCATTGCCCGTAAATCCCGGCGAGCTGCCTTTGATCGGCAATGCGCTGATCGAGCAAAGTCAGCACCTTCTGATCCGCTGCGATCCGTTTGGTCTGGTCGAGGAGCGCGGCGGCGTCTTCGTGCGTGTGTTGCGCCCGCAGCGCGGAACGTGCCGCAGCGGCCTGGGTTTTGGCGCTCTTCGTGTGATGAGCAAGTTCCGAGATGCCGCCCTTGGTGTTCTCGAGGTGGGTCGCCAGCTCCGCACGTTGCGCGGCCAGTTTCTCCGCTTTTTGGGCTGCACTCGCTTCCGCGTCGTCGATTTGCTGCTGTTTCTGCCTCAAGTGGAGCCAATCGAGGAAGCGGCTCCACGATCCGTGCTTCTCCGCGGCCGCCGCTGCAGTGGCAGCCGCGGCGGCCGCGGGTGTAACCGCCCGCGCTTTGACCTGCGCGTCGTGTTCCTGCTCCAGGGCCTCGATCTGTTTTTGTGGGTTGCCGCCCGCCTCGACCAGATCCTGGTTGGCCTCTTCCAGCTCGTCCTTGTCCAGGTCGAGTTGCGACTGGGCGAGATCCAGCTCGTCCTGCAGGGCGTCTTTCTGCGACTCCTTGGCGTTTCCAAGCGCGGCGGTCAATTCGGTCACGCGCTGCTGATCCGAGTCGAGCAAAGCTTTGGATTTCCGAATGCGATCCTGGATTTTCAGCGCTTCGGGACTCAACTCCGGCGGATGCGCTTCGACGTCCCGCAAGGCGGTCGTGAAGGCAAAGGCGAGCGCATGGTCGGCCACCCTCAAGGCCGATTGCGCAAAGGATTGTTCTTCGGGGGTCGTGGCGAGCCGCGCCAACCGCTGCGCCGTCGTGTACGTGCTTTGGTCGACGAGTTCCGCCGCAGCCAGTGCGGCGGCCCGCTGCTTGGTCACCCGGGCGGTGGGAGGCGCGGTCTTCCACCAGCCTATGCCGGCTGCCGCGAGCAGCAGTACCAATAGAGTCGTCGATAGTTTTTGTGCGATTGTCATAGTTCAACCGGCGGCGGTATGACCGGTACGAGCCCGGCGAGCGCGGATCGAAGTATACCCACATGCTCGTAAAGGTCATCGACATGGCCGCCGAAACCATCATTCGTCGGGGCATCGAAGGTGATGAGGTGCTTGGGTTCGTTCGCCGCGGCAAATAGCTTGAGAGCGTGCGAGTAAGGGATCAGCGTGTCGCCGCGGCTGTGGGCAATCACCACCGGCATGTGCACGTCGCCGATTCGGGCAAGCGAATTGAACTGGACCCCGACGACCAGCCGCACCGGCAAATAGGGGTACCTTTCCGCGGCTGCGTCCGGTATCGAGGTGAATGCGCCGAACAACACCAGCGCCGCCGCGTTGTGCCGGGTGGCGAGCAGTACGGCTGGACCTGATCCCAATGAGTGGCCCAACAGAATGATGCGATTCGGGGGCACACCGCGCCGCAACAGCTCTCGATACGCGGCTTCCGAGTCGTCAGACATGCCGGCTTCGGATGGCCGGCCCGGTGTCGGCCCGAAACCACGGTAATCGATTTCCAAGACATTGAATCCCGATCGGCGCAGTGCCTCGCAATGGCGCACTTGCCCGGGCGAGAAGGCCGAATCGGCGTTGCCATGCAGGTGCAGCATCCAATAGGTGTCGCTGCCGCTGCCATCGGCGCGATACACGACGCCCGCGAGCTCGCCGCCCGGCGCCGGCACCGCCACGCGTTCTGCGTCCGCAGGTAACGCCGGAAGAATGTGCTGTCGGCTGCGCTCAGCCGCAAACACCAATTCGTCTTCATGTGTCTTGAGCCAGACCATGGCAAGCGCCATGGCCAGCACGGCCGCGCCGCTCCCGATCAGAACGATCCGCGCAGCGCGTTTGAACATCAGTGCCAGCCGCTGACGGCGTCGCGCGCGGCCTGGTTGAGCGGACGCGCGATCAAGCCGCTCTGCGACACCTTGATTTCATACAGGGCGCCGTCGGCCATGGGAAGGAAGGTCGCGCTGCCGTAGACCGCATCCAGCCACGGCAGCCACGAGCGATAGCGATGCGCCAGCTCCCACGGGTCGATGCGCTGAGGCGGATTCAGGGCAAATACGGTACGGGCTTGGGCACGCTCATCCTCGATGCGGGTGTAGCGGCCGCCAATGCGCTCCAGGCGATACGCCGTATCGAACCCAACGAGGTTGGCGAAGGCGTGCCATTTGAGCACGCGCGCATCGACCTGCCACTCGTCGCCGCGCAACGCGAAACTCGCGCGCTCGCCGCTGGGATAGGTCAAAACCGCATTGAACTCACGTTCCCCGGTACGCATGAATTGCAACTCGCCGGCGGGCTGTTCGTAGGTCAGGCGCTGGTAGGTACGCAAATTCGCGGCGATCAGCGCGGCGCAGACGCTGAGCAAAATGAGCACGAGCGCAGTGGCGCCGTTCAATACTCCGCCGACAACCCTGCGCCGGCGCAGGAGGCGGACCGCGCCGAACAGGAACAGAAATCCCACCAGCGAGAAGACGGCGATCAATGCGGTGAATGTCATGGGGGAAGTCTAACGGGAACCGGAACCGAACCTCATGGGACTAACAAAACACTTAGCTCGGTCCCGGTGTCTCGTAGCAGACCTGCCTAGTTTGCTTTGTTTCCAATGATTTGCAAGTGGTGTCAAGCCGTGTGCCATGGAGAGCGCACGTTTGGCTTCCCGTGCCGTGACTCGCGTCACACTAGGGACAGGCTCTTCCCCACAGCGGCG
>DASWEO010000148.1:0-10241 GCA_036394715.1 Steroidobacteraceae bacterium | reverse complement strand
ATACACAGGCATCGGCAGAATCAGCAGCAGCATGATCTGGCCGGTATGCGGCCAGCGCGCCCAGAAAAGCATCAGCGTGGCGAGTACGAAGGCGATCGGCGCGAGCAGCGGCAAACCCGGCACGCGCAGCGGCCGGTGCAGGTTGGGCGCCGTACGCCGGAGCACCATGACGCTGATCGGTCCCACGAGGTAGGTGATGATGGTGGCAACCGAGATCACGGCGGCGAGCTTTCCCCAACCGCGAAAGAAGAACAGAAAGATGAAGGACACCGCCAGGTTGAACCACATCGCAGGCCGCGGGATCCCGAAGCGCGGATGAACACGGCCGAATACCTCCGGCACGGTGTCGCTGCGCTCCATGGCGTAGATCATTCGCGCAGTGGTCGCCGTGTACGTGGTGCCGGTGCCGCTCGGGCTCACGAAGGCATCGGCGTAAAGCAGGAGGGCGAGCCAGTTGAGATTCAACGCCAGCGCGAGCTGTGCGAACGGCGAGCTGTATTCCAGCCCGGCCCAGCCTTCCTGCAGGTGTTCCGGCGCGACGGCGCCGATGAATGCAACCTGCAGCAGCAGATACACCACCGTGCTCAGCGCGATCGACCCGAAGATGGCGATGGGCACGCTGCGCCCCGGGTTGCGGGCCTCGCCCGCCAGGTTCACCGGGCTCTGAAAGCCGTTGTAGCTGAATACGATGCCGCTGGTGGCGACCGCGGTCAGAATGGCAGCGACGCTTCCGACGTGCCGGCCGCCGTGAATGCCCACTTGGAAGTTCTGCCAATGGAAGCCGGAAAACATCAGCGCCACGGCAGTCGCCGCCGGCACGATCAGCTTGAAAAAGGTAATGGCGCTGTTGGTATCGGCAAAGACCTTTACGCTCCAGAAATTGACCAGAAAATAGAGCACCACGAGTACGGCGGAAATGGATAGACCGGCCGCTGACAACTCTCCCTGGCCGTTGGCGGCGTGCACGTATAGGTGCTGCGCCCAGCCCCACGGCCAGGAACTCATGTACTGCACCGATGCTTCAGCTTCCACCGGGATCACCGAGACAATGGCGATCCAGGCGGCCCATCCGGCGACAAACCCGACCAACGAGCCGTGCGAATAATGTCCATAGCGCACCGCGCCTCCGGACTCCGGAAACATGGCCCCGAGTTCGGCATAGGTAAACGCGACGAATAGGATGATCACAGCCCCGATGGCCCACGAATAGACAGCGCCGGGACCGGCCAGCTGGGCGGCGCGCCAGGCACCGAACAACCAGCCCGACCCGATGATCGAACCCAAGCCGGTGAACATCAACGCGATGGCGCCGACTTCGCGGCGAATCGCACTTTCATTGGACATGCGTCTTTCTCCCTGGCATCGACTGTAACGGCTCGGCCGGGCCTGCGCCATGCCGAACCCACGAATTCCATGGGCAATCGTCGCCGAATACCCGTATCGTTGAACATCCCCGTGAAGAACTGGCTATACCGAAGAATTATCGAACCTCTCCTGGCCTTATTGAGGCAGGGCATTTCGCCGGATCGGCTTGCGCTCTGCGTGGCAATCGGAGTGGTGGTCGGCAACATTCCCATCCTTGGCATTTCTACCATTCTTTGTACGGTGATCGCCCTGACATTTCGTTTGAATCTACCGGCGATTCAAATCGTGCAGGCGCTCATGGCGCCCACGCAACTGTTGCTGATCATTCCCTTCGTCCGACTGGGCGAATGGATCTTGCGAGTCCCTGCCCAGCCCGTATCGATCGAGAAAGGACTCGAACTCGCGGCGCGCGGCGCCGGATATGCCATTGTCGCGCTCTGGGACGCGATACTGCATGCGGGATTCGCCTGGATCTTGGTCGCGCCCGTTGCCGTCTTGTTGTTCTACAAATTGTTGACGCCGGTCTTCGAACACGCTGCCGCGCAGATCAAGTAGGGCGAGACGTCAGGCCTCGGCTTCACACCCGTGTTCGCAGCGGTCGCGCTCGATTTGCAGAGTGGCATGATGAATGTGGAAGCGCCGCTTGAGGTTGGGCGTGATGGAGTCGAGCAGCGCATCGTCCGCGCCGCGATCCGGCACCACCAGGTGTGCGGTCAGGGCGACGCTGGTGGTGCTGAGCGCCCAGATATGCAAATCGTGCACGTCGGTCACGCCCCGCTGATCGGCCAAGTAGGACATCACGGCCGAGGAATTGACGCTCGCCGGTACGCCGTCGAGCGACAAGTGCAGCGAATCCCGCAACAGTCCCCAGGTGCTCGCTAAAATCGCCGCAACGATCAACAGACTGACGATGGGATCTATTCGGCTCAAGCCGGTGAACATAATGACGGCACCGGACAGGAGCACGCCGACGGATACGGCGGCATCGCCCAGCATGTGGATGAAGGCACTGCGCCTGTTCAGGTCGCCGTGACTCCCGGCGTGCAGCAACCAGGCACTCGTGCCGTTGATCACGATACCGCTCGCCGCGACACCCATCACGGTTGCCGCGGCCACCGCGGGAGGCGAGGCGAGACGGCCCACAGCCTCCCAAGCGATGGCGCCGCACGCCAACAGCAACAGCACGGCATTCGCCAGCGCCGCCAGCACGGAAGAGCGTCCCAATCCGTAAGTAAACCGGGCGCCGGGAGGGCGGCGCCCCAGATACATGGCAGTCCAGGCGAACACCAACCCCAGCACGTCGCTCAAGTTGTGACCGGCATCGGCGATCAATGCCACCGAGTTTGACAGAAATCCAAAGCCAGCCTCGACGACCACGAAGATCAGGTTCAGAGCCACCGCGATGGCCATTCGGGTATTGATACCCTGGGCCGCGATTCCATGAGCGTGACCACGCTCCTGCGTGTGCCCATGATCATGAACATGCCCGGCGTGGTCGTGTTGCTCCATTCGCCTCATCCTACTACTGTTGCTGTAACGTCCACCACGGTCGCTGCTCCAAATGCTGCGACGCCCAAAAACATGGTCGCCCCCCTAACGAACCGGCGGGATGATCACCTGCGGCGCTCTGCAGGAGCCGCGCATGGCATCGGCGGAACAGGCGCGCGGCATGAGATCGCGGTCGAGGCAGATGTGGACTTCGCGAAGTCTCGGCGCGCCCTGGCCGCTGCAAGTGACCGCGATCGACTGCGCGGGGAGGTGTGGATTGGCGTGCAGAAAGGCAGCGGCAATCGCCGCCGGCGGCCGTTCGATCGCTTGCCCAAGACCGGACAGTTCCTGCGGAATTGCGATGCTCGTATAGGCTCGGCGCACCAATGCAAAGTACTCGGCCGGTTCCAAGCCGCTGCAGGTGCCGTGCGCCGACCATTCGTGGTAAACCAGCCCGCGCGCCGGCATCAAGTCCGCGATGCCCTGTACGATGTCGTCGGGCACGGGCCGGCGTACATCGCAATGCTCGGGCCAACCCTGTTCATTAGCTGCATCAGCGTGCGGCCACAGTCCGTGAACGATGAATCCGTAACGCCGCGGGCCATTGCATTCGGCAGCGCCCGGCGACGACAGGCAAAACGCCGGCGACCACGACAGCGACAACACGTAGTACGCGAAGTCGCCGGGTGCGCCGGCGTCCGCATGGCTGCGATGCCGCGCCGACGCGCTGCCGATCACTCCCAGCAGCGCGAAGACGAGCAGCGCAATGCCGAACATGGGGAGCGGGCGGCGAATCATGAAATTCTCCTCTCAACCGCCGGCGCGGATCGAGGTCACATCAAAGCCGCCGGAGCCGCTCAGCCAAGTGTCCTTGTCGCGGATGATTGCCTGCGCCGGCAGAGTCTGGGTCTTGACGCCCAGGCCGGGCAGCCGCCGGACCGCGGTACCCACCGCAAAGATCTCGACCAGGCTCGATCCGAGCTCGATGATGTAGGTCTTGATGCCCACGACTTCCTCGGCGCCGACCGCGGCCGCCTCGCGCTTCATGCGGTCGAAAACATGCTCGCGCGCGTCGTAGATCAGCGTCGTGAGGTCGCCGATTTCGCCCTTCACGAAGCTGCGGAAGGCAGCCTTGATCCCACCGATTGCACCGAGGGAATAGACCGAGGTCGAGATCAGGAGCTTGATGGGCATGTATCCCAACTGGGTCATTCCCCATAATTCCTCGCCCGTCAGATCGCTGGTCACCGGTGCAGATTGGAATTCCGGCGGCAATTGCGGGTGGTAGGCCGCGGTCCCCGCCATGAACATTTCGTGAAAACCCGCGAAATGCAGGACATTGGTCCGCACGCCGACGACTGCGTTGGCCCGCACCGACTTGGCGTGCGTGACCAGCCGATCGAGCGCGTGATGGCGCGTCTCATTGAAGACATCGCTGAACTCTTTGATCTCGCCGCGCACCAGCGTCTTCAGCGTCCCGGCGATACCTCCGACGGCGCCCACCGAGTAGGCAATGTTCCCGAACACGAATTCCTTCGGTTCGTATCCCGCATCCATGTGGCAATAGAGCTCCTGAGCATCGCCGGCGCTGGTGAACATGGCGGTCCCCTGCGCCCCGGTGACGCCCGACCCCACGAATAGGAACTCGGAATTGCCGCTGAGATTGCGCAGCTCCGAATTCACGCCGACGACTCCGTGAACCTGCTCGCGATCCGCTTCGGCCCGCATGCGGACGAAGGCTGCCTCGCGGCCTTCATGGATCATGCTCGTCACGTCGGGAATCTCGCCTCCGACGATGCCGCGGAACGCGGAACGGACACCGCCCAGAAATCCCATCGACTGGATGCTGTTGCCGATCACGACGCCGCTCGGGATCAGACCCTTGAGCCGCATGCAATAGATCTCGTTTCCGGACAGCCCGGTCAATTTGCAATCAGCGCGCATGACGAGCTTCCCAACCGGTGCGGATATTCTTGGAGGTGAGCCCTCGACCATCGGCCCGCCAACCGGGCGGGCCGAAGATCACGCCCACGGCCTCGCGCGCCGATCGCGCCGCGAACAGGTCGCGAATGATGGCAATCCATTCGTGGAAGGCGATCCGTATCGGATTGAAGGTCTCGATATTCTTGACGATCCCGTAACACGGCGGCTCCTCGTCCCGTTCCGGCGCGAAGGATCCGAACACGCGGTCCCACACCATGAGCACGCCGGCATAGTTGCGGTCCAGGTAGCGGGGATTCGACGCATGATGGACGCGGTGATTCGAGGGCGTGTTGAATAGATATTCGAACCAGGCGGGCATGCGGTGGACGACTTCGGTATGGATCCAGAACTGATAGAACAGATTGAAGCCCTGTTGCGCCAGGATCATCGTCGGGGGAAATCCCAATAGCGCCAGCGGAATCCACGGGGTCCAGGTACCCACGATCACGCTGGTCCATGATTGGCGCACCGCCGTCGACAGATTGTATTCCTGCGAGGAATGATGATTCACGTGCGCCGCCCACCAGAACCGGCACTCGTGGCTGATGCGATGGAACCAGTAGTAAATGAAGTCATCCAGAAAGAAAATCGCCGCCCATGCCCAAGGTGAGCTGGGGCGTATCTCGAATAGGCGGAACTTATAAGCCGCCGACAGTCCCGCAAATACGACGCCGGCCATCATGAGATTCATCGCAATATTGCCGACCTGCATGCCGAGCGATGCGAAGGTGTCGATCGCCCGGTAGCGAGCCTTGACGGCGGCAATACCGGCGAGCGCCGCCTCGATCGCAATCATCCCAAGGGAAATGCCGAGAAATATCTCCGGCAGTTGTGGCTTCCAATGCATGGCGCGGATCGTAAGGTATTGCATGCGGGCTGTCGATGCGCGGCCTTGAGTCCATGGCGGCAATGCGGTTGCGCTTCCTACGGTCCGCATCCGCCTATATTCTCCGCCCATGGCCGTCAGCAAGGATTATCTGCAATACGTGCTCGAGCAGCTTGCGGGACTTGGGAGAGTCACTCCGCGCCGCATGTTCGGCGGCGTCGGCCTCTATCATGAGGAACGGTTTTTCGGGCTCATCGCCGGCGATACCCTGTATTTCAAAGTGAACGACTCCAACCGCGGCGACTACGAAGTGCGCGGCATGAGCCGGTTCCGTCCCTTTCCCGACAAGCCCTACTGGAGCATGACCTATTACGAGGTGCCGGCGGACACTCTCGAGGACGCCGACGAGTGCACGGCGTGGGCGCGAAAGTCAGTGGCGATCGCTGCCGTTGCTACAAAGGCGGCGGCGACAAAACCGGCGCTAACGAAGCGCGGAGCGTCGAAGCGGGTATCGCCAAAGCGGGCAGCGGCAAAGCCGGCGGCCCGGCGCGGAAAGAAGCGCGGGCGCTGAACGCGCGCCGTCACCGCAGCGCCGCCGTCGCGGCCGCGAAAAAGTCTTCATCCGCAATGACTTCTTTGCCCGTGGGCTTGGGCAGAGCGCCCCAGACGACGATCACGACATGCTCTCTCGGGTTGACGTAAATATGCTGACCGTAGATGCCGAGCGCCTGGAACGCGCCTTGGTTGGGGCTGGCCGGGCTCGCGGAGAAGGGCCAGATCATATAGCCGTAGTTCACGGCTTTTCCGCCGATCGTCTTGGCGCTTCCGGCGTCCCGGACCCAGCCCTCCGGCAGAATCCTCTCGCCCCCGGCGACTCCGTCGTTCATGAGGAACAGTCCGAATCGCCCATAATCGCGCAAGGTGGCGCTGAGCCCGCTGCCGCCGATCTCCAGTCCATCGGGCGATTCCAGCCACCAGGTCGCGTCCGATTCCATGCCGGCCTTGGTCCAAATTCGTTCCGACAGATATTGGGCAAGGGGACGATCGACCGCCGCCCGCACCACCGCGCCGGCAACGAAAGTCTCGCCGGTGCTGTAATTCCAGATCGTGCCCGGCGCTCCCGCCCGCGGCAGTTTGGCCATCAAATCCAGGATGGCCCCCGGGCGTTGCGCAATTTGCGCCTCCAGCATGCGGCGCCGGTCTGACGCAGGGTCGGTATAGGTCTCGTCCCACTTCACGCCGGACGCCATCTGCAGCAGGTATCGAATGCTCACCCCGTCGTAGGCGCTGCCCTTGAGTTTAGCGACGTACCGGGTGACCGGATCGTCGATGCTCCGGATGTGTCCGTCTTGTATCGCCGCGCCCATCAACGAAGAAGTGATGGACTTGACCATGGACATGGACATCCAGCGCGTCTTCTCCGTGTTGCCCATCTCATAGTCTTCGTAGGCGATTTTCCCGTCTTTCAGCGCCAGCAGCGCGGTGACGCGATTCAATGCCATGTAGTCGATCAAATCGTAGCTCTTGCCGCCGGAACTGAACTCGACCTGGGTCAGCCGCTTCGCCGCGGGGGGAAGCGCGAGCACCTTGGACCCCGCTTTAACGACGCGCACCGGAAACAGCCGGTCGATGTGGCGAAAAGTACTGACCTGGATGTCGGAGGTCAGCGCACCGTCGTAGACCTGAGTCACGGTGCCGATATTTTCCGCGGCGCCGGCGCCGGTTGATTGGGTGAACATGTAGGCAACCAAGAGTGGTGTGGCGAGGGATGTGATTCGCATCGGGCCGCGCATCAGGCGCCTCGCAACCCCTGAAGTGCAAGTTCCGCGATCGCCATGTCCTGAACCGCCACGCCCGTGAGGTCAGCGATGGTGATGTCTTGCTCGCCCCGGCGCCGCAGCGAGGGCTCCTGAATTACCCGGCCGAGTTCCACGAGATCCCGCATCTCGATCAATCCCTGTTCGAGCGCGAAGGCGGAATCGCCGTATTGCGAACACTGACTCAGACTGTCGACGGCGCGAACCTTGGCGAGCGCGAAGAGTCTCGGCTCCAGTTCCTGTTTGCCGCCTCCGTCCGCGCCCACCGCGGTGATGTGAGTGCCCGGCTTTACGTCCGCCGCACCGAGCAGCCAGCCTCGAGACGCCGTGGTCGTGACGATCAGCTGCGCGCTCGCGGCGACTTGCGCGGGCGAGTCGACGACTTCGATGTCAAAGCCGGGCACGTCCAGTGCGCGGGCGCGATCGAGGGCGCGTGCCCACAGCTTCACTCGCCGACAGGGCGTCACCTCGCGCAGATAGTCGAGCTGCAGCCTCGCCTGTAGACCGGCACCGATGATGCCGATGCAGGTGATTTCGTGGGGAGCCAGATACTTGGCCGCCACGGCGCCGGCCGCGGCAGTGCGCATGTCGGTGAGGAACCCCTCGTCCTGAAAAATGGTGAGGAGTTCTCCCGTCTCGCTGCTGAACACCAGAACCACCCCGTTGCTCGACGCCAGACCGCGCTCCGGGTTCTTCCAGAAGCCGGTGGCAATCTTGATGGTGAAGGTGGAACCCCGCTTCAAGTAGCCATACTTGATGTGACAATCTCCCGGCGGATTCTCGAAGTCCAGCTGGCCCACCGGCGGTATCACCGCCTCGCCATTCGAGTACGCCGCGAAGGCGCGTTCCATGGCCGCGATGACTTCTTTGGGACGGATCACCTGCGCAATCTGGGCGCGGGAGTACACGGTGGTCATCGGCGAAACTCCTCACTCTCGTCGCTACATCGGCCGGCGGCACTTTGGAGACTTCCATCGCAGCGCTGCGAATCTCAAGGCGGCAAGTGGCGATTCACGAGCGTCACCATCCGGTCCAGTGCGACGTTGAAGGGGTCCTGACCCAGCTCCGGCAGATCGACGAATGTAGCGCCGGGTTTGAGCAGGGGCTTTACCCGCTGAGTTTGCTCGATGATTTCATCGTGCGGGGCGAAAACCGTCAATGGCGCTTTCAGACTCTTGAGTTTCTTCTCGATGGGGTAGCCGCAAGCGGCGCGAAACGCTGCACCGGGGTTTGCCGCGAGCACATGCTCCACGAATCGCCGATGCACATCGGCCAGATCGTACGGCGGCTGGCGAAAGGCGAAGCCGCCGCGCCAGGCGCCGAGCACATGGCCGCCCTCGGTTGCCGGCCTCAGAGGCTGTTCGCTGTACTTCTCCAGCTGGCGCTGCTGTTCCTCAGTCGAAAATAGCGGCATCCCAACGGCGATGACTCGTCGTACCTGGGAACCGAGCTGATGAGCAATCTCGATGGCCTCGAAGGAACCCGTATGTATGCCCAATAAATCGACGTCGCCTTCAACCCCCGCCGCCTTGAGCGTGTCGACCGTGCTCTGAGCATATTGCTCGAGCGACAGGGCCCAAGGCGGCGCGTCGGAAAAGCCGTAGCCCAATCGATCCGGCGCGTGGGAAGGCCGCTCCAGCCGCTCCTGCAGCATTTCCCACATGGCACTGGAGCGTGGCGACATGTGCAGCAGCACCAGGGGCACGCCCTTACCCTTACCCTCGTTGCTGCGCAGGTGGATTTGTCCGAAGCGAGTCGGGTAGATGCGCCGTGTCATTTTCGCAAGACCGCTGTCGGCGACGATTGCGCGGAAACGCCCCGTCAACCACTCCGCAGTCATTTCGACGTTTCCGCGGAAACGTGCGCCATCGCCGGGGGCCTCCTAGTGAGCATCCAAAAAGGCCTCGACCAACGGCGCCACCAAATCCGGTCTTTCAATGTGAAGCATATGTCCCGCGCCCGCGACCCGGGCAATTTCAATGTGAGGAAATATCGAGCGAAATGCCTGCGCCGTGCCATCGGCGCCCAGCTTGGCTAGGATGTCCGACTCCTCGCCCACCAGCATCAACAGAGGCGCACGCAACTCACGCCAGCACGCCTCGGCATCTTCGCGCTTGTACAGTATCGGATTCACCCAATGATGGCGTGGGTCGCCCGCAAGCCGCACCCGGCCGCCGCCGTCGAGTTTACCCCAGGCCGCGGCCACAAACGCGGCTTGCGCCGCCGAGAATCGCGGGTAGCGGAAGCGGATGATGCCGGCCAATTCCTCGAATGACGCATAGTCCTTGCGCACAGGTTCGGCCTTCAATTGGTTCAGCCATTTGCGCATTCGCGCCGGCGCTTGCGCGGGAGAGGTACGCGCAAGTCCGAATCCTTCCAGGTTGACGACGCAGCGGACTCGTTCCGGCCGTATGCCCGCGTACGAGCAGGCGATATTCCCGCCCATGCTGTGGCCCACCAGGCGCGCGGGTACCGCGGGTGAGAGCTCAGCCAGCAATGCATCGAGGTCCCCGAGATAGTCAGGAAACCAGTAACCCTCTTGCGGCCACTCGCTGCGGCCAAAGCCACGCCAGTCGAGCGCCACCAGCGGCCAATCCCGCTGCAGCGCATCCACCATGAACTGAAACGTCTCGCCGCTATCGAGCCAGCCGTGGAGCAGAAATATGGGCGACAGGGACTCCGAAGGCTCCGGCCCCCAACGTGTCAAATGCATGTCGAGTCCGCGTACTCGCAGGGTCTCGTGCCGCGGCGGGCGCAGCACC
>DASWEO010000147.1:0-9772 GCA_036394715.1 Steroidobacteraceae bacterium | reverse complement strand
CAACCAGATGCTGCGTCCTCGCAAAGGCGCCCGGCTGACGGCGCTCACCTCCGGCGGCGCCATCCCCGACAACGCCGATTACAGGGTAATGCTGGAGCCCGAAGGTCATCTCGTCGGCACCGTCAATGAGGACTTTGCGGTCGAGAGCCTGCAGGGCGACGTATTCCAGTTGGGCAATACCTCGTATCGCATATTGCGGGTGGAGCGGGGCACCGTGCGCGTCGAGGATGCGCACGGCCAACCGCCGTCGATACCGTTCTGGCTGGGCGAGGCGCCGGGCCGCACCGAGGAGCTGTCGGCGGCCGTGTCGAGACTGAGAAAGGAGATCGAGCAGCGTCTGGATGGCGGGCGAGCGGCGGACGACGGGCGAGCCGCGAAGGGGGCGTCCGGCGAAGCCATGCAGTGGCTGATCGAGTCCGTCGGACTCGACGAGGCAGCGGCTCTGCAGATCATTCAATACTTGAGCGCCGGCCGCGCCGCGCTCGGCTGCCTGCCCACATTCGACACGGTCATCTTCGAGCGCTTCTTCGACGAATCCGGCGGCATGCAGCTGGTCATTCATTCCCCTTTCGGCAGCCGCGTGAATCGCGCGTGGGGATTGGCCCTGCGCAAGCGCTTCTGCCGGACATTCAATTTCGAGCTGCAGGCCGCCGCGACCGAAGATCACATCGTGCTGTCGCTGACTCATGCGCATAGCTTCGAGCTGGCCGAGGCCGCGCGGTATCTGCACTCGAACTCGGTTCGTCAGGTGCTCGTGCAGGCATTGTGCGCGGCGCCGATGTTCGAGGTGCGCTGGCGCTGGGACGCCGGCATTGCGCTGGCCCTGCCGCGCTTTCGCGGCGGCAAGAAAATCCCGCCGCAAATCGCGCGCATGAACGCGGAAGACCTGCTGGCGTCGGTGTTCCCGGATCAAGTGGCCTGCGCCGAAAATCTGCCGGGCGAGATCGAGATACCCGATCATCCGCTGGTGCGGCAAACGATTCGCGATTGCCTCGAAGACGCGATGGATATTCAGCGCTTCGAGGGCGTGCTGCGCGGTCTCGAAGCGGGCGACATCCGCGTCGTCGCGCGCGATCTGACCGAACCTTCGCCGCTCGCGCTCGAGGCTCTGAACGCGCGCCCCTATGCCTACCTCGACGATGCACCGCTCGAGGAGCGGCGCACCCAGGCCGTGATGAGCCGCCGCTGGATCGACCCCGAGTCCGCCGCCGACATCGGCAAGCTCGACCAGCAGGCGATCGAGCGTGTTCGCGCCGAGGCGTGGCCCGATGCGGCGACGCCCGATGAGCTGCACGACGCATTGTTGTGGCTGACATTCCTGACCGACGAGGAGCGGCAGCGCAATGCGGCCTGGCCGCGATTGATGGATGAGCTCGCCGCTTCGGGGCGGGTGGCGCGCCTATCGGCTGCCGGGCTCTCGGCAGCGGAAGGCGACGCGCGGCGAGCGATCGTATGGGTAGCGACCGAAAGACGGGCGCTATTCGAGCCCTTGCCGATATCGGATGAATCTTTGGTCGAGATCGTGCGCGGCCGGCTCGAGGGGTTGGGGCCGGTCACGGCATCGGCCATTGCCGATTCACTGGCTCTGCCTGCATCGAGGATCAAGATCGCTTTGGCCGCGCTCGAGGCCGAAGGCTTTGCCATGCGCGGCCGCTTCGGCTCGGGCTCCGTGCAAGGGGCGGCCATTGCCCCGGGGTTGGGCATCGCCGAAGAGGAGTGGTGCGAACGCCGGCTGCTGGCCCGTGTTCATCGGTACACCGTCAAACGTCTGCGCGCCGAGATTGAGCCCGTGCAAGCCCGCGACTTCCTGCGCTTTCTCTGCGAATGGCAGCGCGTGCTGCCGGAGTCGCGCATGCAGGGGTCCGATGCGCTGGCGGCGGTGCTCACGCAGCTCGAGGGCTACGAAGCCCCGGCCGGTGCGTGGGAGACGGAGATCCTTCCGTCGCGCATGGCCGAATATGAGCCTCAATGGCTGGATGAGCATTGCCGCGCAGGGCGAGTCGTCTGGACCCGGCTTGCCGCGCGCGGGACCGCGCGCCCCGCCGTGGCTATCTCTGCCAACGCTGCGCAAGCTGCCGAGCCCGAACGCGGCCGAGGCGCTTCCCCGGTTCGTTCCACTCCCATCACCTTGCTGGCGAGGCGCAATGTGCCGCTCTGGTCGGCGCTGACCGACCAGACCGATCCGGCCCAGCTCACATCAAGAGCCGCCTCGGTGGCCGAATTCATCCGAGAACATGGCGCGTCGTTCTTCGACGAGATCGCGGAGCGCGTCGGCATGCTGCCGGTTGAGGTGGAGGATGCGCTCGCCGAGCTCGTGGCGCTCGGTGTGGTGAATTCCGATAGTTTCGCAGGCCTCCGCGTGCTGCTGCTGCCGAGCGGCCGCCGCAGCAGGTCGACTTCGACTTCCTACGCTTCGCGCCGCAAGCGTCGCCTGGCGCTGTTTGGAATGGCGGATGCGGGGCGCTGGGCGCTGGTGCGGCGGCCCATCGCAGTCGCGTCCGGTCGTGGAGACGAGGCGGTCGAACAAATAGTGCGCACGCTGCTGCGCCGATGGGGTGTGATCTTCTGGAAGCTCCTCGGTCGCGAGGCCAATTGGCTGCCGCCATGGCGCGACATGCTCATGTGTTGCCGCCGCTTGGAGGCGCGGGGCGAGATTCGCGGCGGCCGGTTCGTCGCAGGCTTCTCGGGCGAGCAGTACGCGGCGCCGGAGGCGGTTGGTCTTTTGCGCGACGTGCGCCGCAAGCCGCACACGCAGCAGTACGTGTCGCTGTCGGCTGCCGATCCGCTGAATTTGATCGGCATCATTACACCGGGGGCAAGGCTGGCCTCGCTTGCCGGCAATCGGCTGCTGTACCGCGACGGGTTGCCGATCGCGACGTATGCCGCGGAAGAAGTTCAGTACCTCGTAGACCTTCCGGAGAAGGAGCAGTGGGAGGCGCAGACCGCGCTATTGCGCCGTCACACTCCTCTCGTGCTGGACGACTTGGCGTAGACGCAGCGTCGGCACCTTCAAAGACGAAGCACCGGTCCGGGCGCACAACGACCTGTATGTTCCCGCAGGTACAAGCATTTGTTCTGGTTGGGTCCAGCCGGGCGCGCCGAAGCGTATAAGTTGTCCGCTTGTTCAGCGGGGATAGTCAATGCCTAGCAAGATTCATCCGAAGCTGCGTGTGGCGGTAGTACAAGCTGCTCCGGCTTTCCTCAACGTGGATGGGACTGTCGACAAGACGATCAAACTCATGCAAGACGCGGCTACGCAGGGAGCCCAGCTGATCGCATTCCCCGAGACCTGGATTCCCGGCTACCCGTGGTGGATCTGGCTCGGCTCACCGGCCGTGGGCATGCAGTACGTGCAGCGCTACCACGACAACTCGCTCGTCGTCGGTTCGGCCGAGTTTACCCGTTTGGCGCAGGCTGCCGGCGACCTCGGCATCTGGGCGGCGGTCGGCTTCAGCGAGCGGGCCGGTGGGAGCCTCTACATGGCGCAAGCGCTGTTCGACGACCAGGGCCGCGTGATCAAGACGCGCCGCAAGCTCAAACCCACCCATGTAGAACGTACCGTGTTCGGCGAAGGTGATGGGGCGGATCTGGCCGTCATGGACACCGCAATAGGCCAGATCGGCATGCTATGTTGTTGGGAACATTTACAGCCGCTGAGCAAGTACGCGATGTATGCGCAAAACGAGCAAATTCACGTCGCCGCATGGCCCAGTTTCTCTCTCTATCGCGGCGCCGCCTATGCGCTCGGCGCGGAACTCAACAACGCAGCCAGTCAGCTCTATGCCGCCGAAGGGCAGTGCTTCGTGCTTGCGCCTTGCGCCATCGTCTCGAAAGAGATGCACGAGCTGCTATGCACCGACGACTTGCAGCGCCAATTGCTGCTGCAGGGCGGCGGTTTCGCGCGGATCTACGGTCCCGATGGCGCTCCGCTGGGCAACACGCTGCCCGAGAACGAGGAGGGTATTATCTATGCGGACATCGACCTCGGAATGATCTCGCTATCCAAGTCTGCCGCCGATCCGGCCGGCCACTATGCGCGGCCTGATGTCACCCGTCTATTGTTGAACAAGACGCCCGGCGACCGTGTCGTTTCGCATGCGCTGCCCGGGATGATTGTTGGTGAAGGTGCGATTGCGGTCGAACCTCACGCGGCCGCCACCGATTAACCGAGCACGGGCGATCCCATGGAATCCGCAATTCCGAGACATCTGCAATGCCCGCGCACGCGCAATCGTCGAGCGGACGAGAACTACGCGCCGCCGTACCCGGCATATGCGGCGCGGGCGCATCCGTCGACCAAACAGGTTGTCATGGGGTATTTTGGCGTGCAATCGCTCGGCACGGACATGCAGGGAAAGGCGTGTGCGGCGCTGCGCAATATCGTGCAGGGCTTCGGGACGACCGACGGACCGGGACATCATGATCTGGCGCACTATGTGGATGCGGCGGGATACGACAACATGGTGGCGATTGCCTATTGGAGCGATCCGGCAAGCTTTGCGCGCTGGCGGGTCGACCCGGTGGCCGACGCGTGGTGGAATGCCGACGAGCGGTTTAGCGATGGTCTCGGCTACTTTCGCGAGATCGCTTGCCCTCGCGTCGAGCGTTATGAAACCCTGTTCAATACCCCCGACCGTCCCGAGGGTGTGAGCGTCGTCATGGGCGGCATGAGCGAGGATATCCAAGAGCATGCCTATTGGGGTGCGGCACGCGACCGCATCCCGCTATCGCAGACCGACGCGATGCAGCCAGCTGGTGCGCTTGCGACAATTCACGCATCAGCCGGCATCGGTCGATCGGTGCGTATTGCAGGACATGAAAATGTCGCGCTAATTCGTTCGGGACAGGAATGGACCGAAACCGAAGGCAAGGAGCGCGAACTATATCTGAAGAACATGGAGCCTGTGCTGCTCGAGGGAATGAACTTCCTCCGTGACGAGGGGGCCGCCATCGGTTGTTACAATAACCGCTACATGCACCATATTGACGCGAATGGTCAGGTGCTTCAAAAAACGTTCGGCCTGAGCTATTGGCGTTCGCTTTCCGACATGGAGGGCTGGTCGGAGTCGCACCCGACTCATGTCGCAATATTTGGCACTTTCATGCGCATCGTGCAGGAACTCGAATTTAAGCTCAAGCTGCGCCTTTATCACGAGGTGTCGGTTCTGAAGGCGGATGAGCAAGAATACGAGTATATAAACTGTCACCCGAAAACCGGAATGATGAACGGAGTTGCACCGTAAACCCGGATTCGTGCCGAAGTCGTCAGTACTTGTAACCGCACCGCGGATGCCACTATAGTCACTCGAGGTAGGCCGCTTCGGGCATTTTGCGTGTAGCCGTGGGGTTCAGCCCATGAATTCGAATGCACACCATGCAACCTTGATCAAGACATCCAGCGTCGAGGTGCCACGGCGTTTGGATTATTGGCGCGACATGATTTCTTCAACCTTCGTGGCGCTCGATTGCGATGCACCGGCAAAACGGGACTTCTCGGGTTCGCTCGAAACGAACGCTCTCAAAGACGTGCAATTTTCGAGGGTCGTGTCCGATGCGCAACATGTCGTCCGCTCGCGGCGCAGGATACGGCAGTCGCCGGACGATTTCTTTCTGGTCAGTATTCAACATCGCGGCATCGGTTCTGTCGCCCAAGAGGACCGGGTTGCAAGTCTCTCGGTCGGCGACTTTGCGCTCTACGACGCGTCTCAGCCTTATGAGCTCGATTTCAAGAATCCCTTCGAACAACTCGTATTGCGACTGCCGCGCCAATACTTGTCGCGTCGCATCGCTTGTCCGGAACGGCTGACGGCTATCACCTTTCGGGCCTCGCAAGGATCGACTGCAATCGTTTCCAACTTCATATCGCATCTATACCGCCAGCTGGACAGCCTGGAAACCGGCAGTCTGACCGTCATGCACCAGGCCCTGGTGGACCTGCTGGTGGCGGCTCTTTCGGGAACGACGGTGGAGGGCTTGCCCACACCAAATCGCTTGATCACGCGGCAACGAATAAAGAGCTTCATCGAGGCGCATCTCTCCGACAGCCTCCTCAACTGTAAACAGATTGCCGAAGCACACGGAATCTCCCTGCGTTATTTGCATAAGTTGTTCGAAGACGACGAAATCCCATTATCTGAGTGGATATGGGCGCGCCGTTTGGAGAGGGCACGAGTAGCGATCGAGTGTTCTCAGGCAACGGGGCAGTCGATCACGCAGATCGCGTACGACTGGGGGTTCAAAGATCCCGCTCATTTCAGCCGCGCCTTCAGAGCGCGCTACGGCGAGACGCCGTCGGCATCTCGGCAGGTACCCAAGTAGACAAGCGATAGTGCCTGTCCAATCAAGCCTGGGGTTCCGGGCCTGACTAATATCTCCCACGGTCTTGTACCACTGCACTCTCGTTGTCCAACGAGGGAAAAGTCCACTCGATGCGGGTGGCTCCCGACGGCGGTGCAAAAAAGACAGGGGATGGCATGCCTTCCGGAAGCGTGTATCGATATTCGAGATCACTCATCGTCGTGCTGCGGGCGACGCTCGCCGTCGCCGCCGCCGTTTGCTACAGCCATCGCGTTGCTGCTCAAGATGCTACCGGCACGTCGCTGCCACCTGATTACGTCAGGGCGATCGAAGCGCCGGGCGCACTCGAGGAGATAACGGTCACTGCGCAGCGACGCGAAGCGCGTCTCCAAGACACGCCGATTTCCATCACCGCATTTACTGCGTCGGCCATCGACAAGCTCGGAGTCACCAACGTGGAGCAGTTGGCGAATTTAGCGCCCAACGTCAGATTCGATTTCACTGCACCAATCAGCGGTGCGTCGGATGCCGCGGGAATTTTCATCCGTGGAGTCGGTCAGGCCGACTTTGCGCTGACCACGGAGGCCGGTGTCGGAACCTACGTCGACGGGGTGTATATGTCGCGATCCATCGGCGGGGTGCTGGACGTACTCGACATCGATCGCATGGAAATATTGCGTGGGCCTCAAGGCACGCTGTTCGGCCGTAACACGATCGGGGGCGTCATCAACATTGTCAGCGCCAAGCCCACCGATGAATTCGGCGGCACCGGCGAGCTGGAACTCGGTTCATTCAGCCGGCGCTATCTGCGCGGCACATTGAATATTCCCCTCTCGGATTCAGTGAAGATCAGGCTGACCGCATCCTCGAAAGAGAAGGACGGATACGTACATTCACGTCTCGTACCCCAATCGCCGGCCACTTCGCCGGTGCCGCCCGGGTCGAATCTTCCGGGAAGCGGCAGTCAGATTGACTATGGAAACGAGAATCGCCAAGCGGTGCGGCTCATTGCGACGTATGACCCGCATAACAATTTCACCGCAGATTTCTCCGTTGATGGTGAGCGGGTTCGCGAAAACAATGCGCCGGCCGTGCTCGTCGGGGTGACCGGAGGAAACAACCCGGCACTTGGCCCGATCGCGTTCTTCTACAACCTGGTCCAGGCGCCTGGTACCCAGTTGGCAGGATTCCCGAATGCGCAGTACAGCTGTGCCAATTTTTGCACCGGCAGCCCGAATAGCACCTATGCGACGGGTCCCAACGGAACCAGCATCAATGCGTGGGGCCCGGCGCTTACCTTGAGCTGGCATCCAAGGCCGAATCTGGAGCTGAAATCGATCTCCGCTCATCACGAGGAAAGCGGGTTCTTCAATCGCGACGCAGACGGATCGCCCATTGACCTTACTCATACGTCCAACTACGACTACCAACATCGGCAATTCAGCCAGGAGCTACAGTTGAACGGCAGTACGTTTGACGATCGGCTCAAGTTTGCGATGGGCGTCTACTACTTCGTTGAAACCGGCTCGGATCCTCTGTTGGTCACGTTCCCGTCGTCGTTCGGAACCTTGTATCAGGACGAAGACCATGTCGATAACAACAGCGTCGCGGGCTATGCACAAGCCACGTTCTCGCTCACGCAACGATTTTCGATCACCGCAGGCGGGCGCTACACGAGAGATTCCAAGACTTTCGACACGGATCAATACTTGATCACCGGCACGAGTGCCTTGGTGGGCAATGCCGTGTTTGGTGGCGCACCCCCCGGCACTCTGATCCCGCTGGTGCCGAGGCACTCTCACGTCAACAGCACCTTTACCAATACCTCACCTCGGGTGAGCCTCGATTACAAGATCATGGATCAAGCGCTGGTCTATGTGTCGTACAACGAAGGATACAAGGGCGGCGGCTTCAACCTCCGGTACGTAGCGCCGGTGCCGGCGGTGGTGCCGTTTGGCGCCGAGAAGGTGACAACCTGGGAAGCCGGCCTCAAGACCGAATTCTTGGATCGGCGGGTCAGGGCCAATTTGGCGCTATTCACGACAAACTACAATGACATGCAGCTGACCGAGTACCAGGAGCTCGGGGCGCCGCTCACGGTCAATGCCGGTAATTCGAAGATCAAGGGCGGGGAACTGGAACTGGTGGCGGCTCCGCTTGAAGGGCTTGAACTGTCTTACAGCCTGGGGGTGCTCAGCGCACACTATGTTTCGCTGGTCCCGAATCCCGCGCTCAACTTGCCGCCACAGGTGCAAATTTCGCGTGGCTCGAAACTGCAGAAAACTCCTCCCAACGAAAGCGTTATCGGCATCGACTACCGCTTGGCGCATATTCTGCCGGGCGGTGCAGTGGCGCTGCATGCGGACTGGCGCTTCACCGCCGACACGTATAACGACGCACAGAACTCGATATTTCTGTATCAGCCGGCATACAACATCGGCAATGCATCGATCGCATGGGAACCCGTTTTGGCGAAGTGGTCGATTCGAGTGTTCGTCCATAACGCTACCGACAGGCGCTACATCGTCAGCGGCGACAGCAACTATGGTATCGGCTTTCACGAAGCGGAATTCAACCGACCGCGTGAATGGGGGCTTGCCGGCAAGATGTCGTTCTAGTCTGCCCTTGTCGGGCGGATTCTCGCGCCGCTACGGCAGCGGCAGCTGCGACGCGTTCCAGCCGCCGCCCACGGCCTCGATCAGCGCCACGCTGGCTTGCAGGCGGTTCGACAGCACGGCGAGCGCCGTCTGTTCCGCGCTCAGGCGCGTGGTCTGCGCCGTGATCACACTGCTATAAGGCACGGTTCCGGCCTTGTACTGGTTGAGCGTGAGCTTTTCCGCTTCTCTGGCGGCGGCCACCGCGGCGTCCTCGATGACCGCCTGCTGTTCCAGCACGCGCAGGGTGACGATGTCGTCCTCGACCTGCTCAAAGCCGGTCAGCACCGTCTGCCGATAATTGTCGACGCTCACGTCGTAGGCCGCGCGTGCCTGGGCCACCTGCGCGCTGCGCAGTCCGCCGTCGAACAAAGTGTCCGCGAGCGTGGGACCCAACGACCAGATGCGATTCGGCACGTTGAACAGCCGCGACCAGGTACGGCCCGTGTAATCGTCCGACCCGGACAAGGTGAGACTCGGAAAGAACGCCGATTTCGCCACGCCGATCTGCGCATTGGCCGCCGCGACTCTGCGTTCCGCTTCTGCCACGTCGGGGCGCCGCTCGAGCAATGCGGAGGGAATGCCTGCGGGCACCGTGGGTACGTCGGTCCGCATGGAGGAGGGACTCACGGAGAACGATGCGGGCTGCTGGCCGATCAGCACGGCGATGGCATGTTCGAGCACGGCACGTTGGATCTTGGCGTTCACCTGCTGCGCCTGGCTCGACAGCAATTGCGCCTCGGCGCTCACGACATCGGCTCTGGCCGCCACCCCGAAGCGGTAGCGGCTCTCCGCGATCTGCAGCGACAGCTGTTCGGCGA
>DASWEO010000146.1:0-19704 GCA_036394715.1 Steroidobacteraceae bacterium | reverse complement strand
TCGGCAGACCATTTTGGGGTACAGATCTTCCATCATGATCTTCTGATACTCGGGCGAATCGTAGTCCTCCTTGGATTCGAGTGCGGTGAGGCGGGCCAGCGTGTCCGGCGGGAGCTGGTGCTTGATGAAATCAGCCCGCTTGAGATAGGACTGAACCCCCGCCGTCATATCCGAGATCACCAGTCCGCGCAGGTGCTGCTGATGGCGAAGGGCATACTCAATGGCCAGGATTCCGCCCCATGAGTGCCCGTAGAGGACGAAGTGTTCCAGTCCGAGGCCGCGCCGTACTTCCTCCACTTCCGTGGTGTAGCGATCGAGAGTCCAAAGCGCGGGATCATCGGGCTGATCGGAGTTGTTGCAGCCCAGCTGATCGTAGTAGTACATCTCGATTCCTGCCTGCGGCAGGAACGATTCGCAGGCCTCGAGATACTCATGGCTGAAGCCCGGTCCGCCATGGAGCAGGAGCACCTTGACGGGGCCGGAGCCCATCTTCTTGGTCCAGACTTTGTACTTGCCGCCGACCACCGGCAGCATTCGAATGCCGGCCACGCGAATGCCCGGAGGATTGAGGCCGTCGGGACGTCCGGTCGGGGTGTCGGAAGACTGAGTCGAACCCGGAGACGCCGGCGCTGCGGTGCGCGCGGCGCCAATCAAGACCGATGCAGCGGCGGCGCCAAGAAGACTGCGACGATTCATGGGTGCTCCTGCAAATGTAATGAGATGCATGTTGTTGCGTTTTTGCGGCGTTCACAAGAGCTGCGTCGTGAGGTTCGTCACAGAGGTTTCGCGGCATTGACACTATAGTTTCAGCTTCCTTTTCGGAAGCCGTGGCGCTAGGAGCCTGTCTGACTAATGATGCGCCTGCTGCGGCCGCCCCACAGCGGCATCTTTTTGCGATCCTTTCGCTTACATGGTGCCCACCATGCGCGCGAAACGATCGCAAAAATCTGCTCGCTGTGGGTCATTGCGCTGCGCAGTCCCTGCTGCGCGCAAGCCCGGGGCGACCATCCATGGTCGCCCGTGCGACGCATGCGTCGCACCCTCGCGACGGCGATCATTAGTCAGACAGGCTCCTAGATCGTATGGATTGCCCCAAGTGCGGCCATGAACAACTCGGCGAAGTCCAGTGCGAGTCGTGCGGCATCTATTTCGAAAAATATCGTCGCCGACAAGCGGAGAGCCAATCCGCGGATTCGGGCCTAAAGAACCCTCGCCGTCCGCTCGAATCCGGTGTCCGTAGCACGATCAAAATCGTATTCGTTACGTCCGCCGTCATCGGTCTTGGACTGTTGGTCTACACGAAGGTGAGTACCGGTACAAAGAATCCGCCGGTAGCGACAGCGCCGCTACAACGCACTCCGCTGCCTGTCCCTTCCGGCAAACCCGCCCCGACAGCGACTGAAGAGAGCCCGCCACAATTCACAGGTCTCGCGGCCCAGCTCGCAAAATCAAATCCACCCGGCAACATCATCGAAACGGCGCGCAATGCGACAGTGTTCATCAAAACCGGTTGGGGCGCCTTCGGTTCAGGATTCCTGATCGATGCGGAGTGTCATGGCGTCACCAATCGGCACGTCCTCGAGTTCAATCCGGACAGACTCTTTCGCAAGTATCGCGAAGATCCAGCTTTTCGTGCAAAGGTGAGCGACGTGCAACAGGAACTTCGAGGCGAGATCGAGCGGCTGCGCTTGCGGGAGACGGAAAACGTCGCGAATAGAGGCTCTATTCTCGACCTCCAACAGATAAGCCATAAGAGAATGGAACTGGAGGTCGAACTGGCCAACTTGCCGAAGAGGGCCGAGGAGGAAATGCGCCAAGAACTGGAACGCGCTGCGCCTGCTGAGAACGCGAAAGGATTTACCGTGGTGCTGATCGACGGCACCGAGTATGCGATGTCGCAAGCGGAATATGCGGATCAAACGGATCTAGCGCTCTTCCAACTTCCGGCGACTTCTTGTCCTTACCTCAAGCGCGCGAGTTCCGAAAAAATCAATCAAGGCGATCGACTGTTCACCATTGGAAATCCGTCGGGTCTAAAATTTACCGTGACCTCCGGCATCTTCTCTGGATATGGCGAGCTCGACAAACATCGCTCACTGCAAACCGATGCGCCCATCAATCCCGGCAACAGCGGCGGGCCTTTGATCAATGAGGCGGGGCAGGTCCTTGGAGTCAATACCGCCATCTTGACCGGCACCCAGGGTATCGGTTTCGCCATTCCAATCGAGCAGGTTTTCGATAGCTTCTTCATGCTTCGCAATGCCCGGTAGTTGCATTTCTTAGACGGTGCTCGCGCGCATCTCGTAGTGCCGGTGTGGGTGCTGATTGTCCTCGTTTCCTCGTCAGGCGAGCGGCGACACCCCGAACAAGCGGGCGTGACCCGACACAATCAGGAGCGCGTAGATCGCAAGCCCGAGCACGGCCGCAATGGCATCGTTCCAGCGTCCAGGCGGCGCGGTAGGCGGTGCCTGGGGTGTCGAACGGCGCTTCAATGAGATTCGATCCGCCACGGCCCAGGCCAGGAATCCGCCGAACAGCAATACGTCGGCCAACATGCCGTTGGCGAGTAGATGAGCGAATGCCCATAACTTCACGGCGGCCAACATCGGGTGTTTGGCCGCCGTTTTGATCCGTCCCGGCAGGTACGCCGCTAGAACCAACGGGAACACAGGCAACATCAGGATCACCGCAACATACCGCAGCCAGCTCGGCGGTGAATACAAAATTACCGGTGTTTGACGCGCCAGACCGAACCCGTAGCCGATCAGGACGAAGCCGACCAGCGAGACCAGCGCGTACAGTCCCTTCCATGCGCCCTCGCCGAGTGCGTGGATCGTTCCGGCACGCAGCGCCGGCGCGAAGATGGCGACGGAATGAACCCCGAGAAACAGCACCAGGCCGACGATCAGCAGCGACATTGCGGCGCCCTCCTATTTTTTTGCTGCGCGCTTTTACTTCTTGCCGCGCGCCTTGCTATTGCGACGCACCGCTTTGACCGCGGCGCGGCGGGATTTTGCGGCGACCACCTTGCGTTTTGCGACTTTGCGCTTCGCCCGTTTGACGCGCGTAATCGGCTTGGCGCGTTTGGCCGCAACCTTGGCCTTCTTCGCCTTGGGGCGGGCTGCGACTTTCTTGATGGCAGCGACAGCCTTGGGTTCTACGGCACGCTTGGGTTGCGCCGCGCGCTTGGCAGAAGCGGTGCGCTTGGCAGGCGCGGCCGCCCCACCCTTGAGCTGCTCGAGGATCCCCGGATTCTCGAGCGTCGTCACGTCTTGCGTGATCTCCTCTCCCCGCGCAATCGAGCGCAGCAATCGGCGCATGATTTTCCCCGACCGAGTCTTGGGCAGATTGTCGGTCAGGCGAATTTCATCGGGCTTGGCGATGGGACTCAATTGCTCACCGACCCAGTTGCGCAGTTCATCGATCAGTGATTTTGCCGCCGCTCCTTCCGGTCGCGGGACATTGAGCACGACATAGGCGAAGACCGACTCGCCCTTGATGTCGTGGGGCTTGCTGACCACCGCAGATTCCGCGACCAGGCGGTGCGCGACCAGCGCCGATTCGATTTCCATGGTCCCGAGGCGGTGACCCGCGACATTCAGTACATCGTCGATGCGGCCCATGATCCAGTAGTAGCCGTCCTTGTCGCGGCGCGCGGAATCGCCGGCCACGTAGTAGCGATTCTGGAATTTCTCCCAGTAAGTCTGAAGATAGCGCTCGTTGTCGCCCCAAATCGTGCGCAGCATGGAGGGCCACGGGCGCGTGATTACCAGGTAGCCGCCGGCATCGGGCGTTTCCACCGGCCGGCCCTCGTCATCGACGATGTCGACAAAAATCCCGGGCAGCGGTTTGGCACAGGAACCGGGTTTGGTCGGCGTGACGCCCGGAATGGGCGTCATCATGGCGGCCCCCGTCTCTGTCTGCCACCAAGTATCCACGATGGGGCAGCGCTCTGCGCCGATGATCTTGTGGTACCACATCCACGCTTCCGGATTGATGGGCTCACCCACGGTACCCAACAGGCGTAGCTTGCGCAGATCGTACTTGGCCGGAATGGCATCGCCCAATTTCATCAGCGCGCGGATCGCGGTCGGCGCCGTGTAGAGAATGGTGACGCCGTGCGTTTGGCAGATCTTCCAGAAGCGCCCGCCGTCGGGGAAGGTCGGCGCTCCCTCGTACATGAGGACGGTTGCGCCGGCCGCCAGGGGTCCGTAAACAACGTAGGTATGTCCGGTGACCCAGCCCACGTCGGCCGTGCACCAGAAAACATCGGTAGCGTTGAGGTCGAATGCCCAGCGTACGCTGGTCTTGGCGTTGAGCAGATATCCTGCGCTCGAGTGCTGTATTCCCTTCGGTTTGCCGGTCGATCCCGAGGTGTAGAGCAGGAACAGAGGATGCTCCGCATCCACCCATTCCGGTTCACAGGTCGTGCTCATTCCGGATACGGCGTCCTGCCACCATACATCGCGCCCGGCGCGCATCGGGCAGCCGGCACCGGTGCGCGAGTACACGATCACGTTCTGCACCGTAGGACAGCCGTCGGCGAGCGCCTTGTCGACCGCGCGCTTGAGCTCGATTGGATGGCCGCCGCGCCAGCCGCCGTCGGCCGTGATCACGAGCTTCGCAGCCGCATCTTCGATGCGGTCCTTGACCGCATTGGAAGAAAATCCGCCGAAAACCACCGAATGCACCGCGCCGATACGGGCGCAGGCCTGCATGGCGATCACCGCCTCCGGAATCAGGGGCATATAGATGACGACCCGATCGCCGCGCTCCACATTCAGGTCCTTGAGCGCATTTGCAAACCGGCACACGTCACGGTGGAGCTCGGCATAGGTCAGCCTGCGCACATCGCCCGGCTCACCCTCGAACACGATCGCGGTCTTCTCGCCCCGCTCGCGCAGGTGCACATCCAGGCAATTGTGCGACACGTTCAGCTGCCCGTCGGCGAACCAGCGGTAGTTGGGCGCGCGGGCATCGTCCAGAGACACCGTGAACGGCCGGTGCCAGTCGATGTCGGCCTTCGCCAAATCCGCCCAGTAACCGACGTAGTCATGCGCGGCCTTGGCGTACATCGCTTGCACTTCGCCCGCCTTGAGCGTTGCAGCTTCGCGGAACTGCGCGGACGGCGGAAATACGCGATCCTCCTGCAGCACGGATTGAATGTCTTTTTGGGCCATTGCCTCGTTCCCCCAACTAAATTTAGCGGCTCACGTTTGCAGTTTTTACACGCCGGCGGCGATACGCCGCGCCTGCTGCCGCAGAATACCGCCAAATCCATGCGTATCAAAAAAGCGGCTCAAGCCCGCGCCGTCCGGCGCCCGCAGCTTCAAATCATCGAGCGTAGCCTCGAGCGGCAGGTCGCAGACGATGCCGGTCAATCGCCGCGCCAGATAGGCGGCCTCCTTGTGCACAAGGAGTCTCGCGGCGACGGCCGCGGCGCCGCGCAGCTTCATCGAAGGCACACGGTCGAGATTCGCATAGAGCTCATCGAGAGATCCGAATACCGCAAACAATTCAGCCGCGGTCTTTTTGCCGACGCCGGGCACTCCGGAATATTGTCCACGCTATCGCCGGTCAGGGCCAAAAAATCCGCGATGAGCTCGGGCGTCGCGCCGAAACGCGGCTCTATGTCGTGGTAATGATATCGGGTGTTGCCGGTGTAGTCCCAGAACACATCGCCGTCGCGGATGAGTTGCGACAAGTCCTTGTCCCGGGTCACCAACACATTGCGCAGGCCCGCGGCACGGGAACGCGCGGCCAGGGTGCCGATGATGTCGTCGGCTTCGTACTCCGTGCTCGCGAACTCGGCAAGGCCCATGTGCCGGCAAAACTCGCGGCAAAGCGCAAATTGCCGCTCCAAATCGGCGGGCGGAGCTTCGCGATTGGCCTTGTACGCCGGGTAAATGGCGTTGCGGAAAGAGGTTTCGCTGCGCGAGCTCAGATCGAAGGCGATGCCGATGCGCTCCGGCCGGACCTGTTCCAGAAGATCCGACAAGAAGCGCGCGAATCCGTACAAGGCATGCGTCGCATTGCCGTCGCCATCCACCATGTCGGGCGGCATGGAATGGTGGGCCCGGAAAATGAAGTAGCTGGCGTCGATGTAGTACACCACGCCGGACAGCGCTCGCGGCTGGATCGCGCCGGCGTTCACATCGGCCAGCGTTGCATGCGCTCGTGCAGTGGGCTCGAACGCGGGAAGTGCGCGATCAGATATTCCATCTGATCGGCCAGCACTCGGCGGCCCTTCAAGAATATGTACTCGGCATAGGTCGGCGTGAACGGCACCGCCAGCAGCTGCATACCCGCCTGCTCCGGCGTGCGCGACGCCTTGGCGTTATTGCAGCGGCGGCACGCCGACACCACGTTCTTCCAGGTATCGCGTCCGCCGCGGCTGAAGGGCGTCACATGATCCCGCGACAGCATGCTATACGTGAACCGCGCGCCGCAGTACAAGCACAGGTAGGCGTCGCGGCGGAACAAGGTCTGATTGTTCAGCGGCGGCGTGTAAGCGGCGCCGCGCAGGTTTCCCGGGTTGCCCGACGTTCCCAGCGTGGCGATGATTGAATTCACGTCGACGACGGTGCGCAGACCCGTCCTCGCACAGGTGCCGCCGTAGAGCCGGTACAGAAGCGTCCCGCAGGCATAGGCGACCTGGTCGGTGTGGTACAGACGCGCGGCTTCCCGATAGTCCACCCACTCCAACGGCATCCCCGACACATCGGTGCGCAGGATCTGTTGCGACAACGGATATCCATGCGTGACCACCGCGAGGTCGTCCCGCCAATCCAATAACTGCAGCTTCTCCTGGATCATCGGCTTCATAACACTGCTAAAGATAGTCGACTATTATGCAATAATTCAATGTTTGGCATAATTCTCTGGTTTTGGGAGAGATTGCATGGCTGTCATCGTCGGTATCCTCACGGAAACCGCTGCAAAGGAGACTCGTGTCGCCGTTGTCCCGGAAATCGCCGCAAAACTGAAGGCGGCCGGCGCTCGCGTTCTGATCGAGCGCGGCGCGGGGACGGCGGCTCATTTTCCGGATGCTTTATATGCCGACGCTGAGTTCAGCGATGCCGCCGCCATTCTCGGGTCGGCGGATGTGTTGTTGAAAGTTCAGCCGCCGGCCTTGACGGAAGTGAACGCGCTCAAGAAAGGGGCGGTGGTCATCGGGTATATGCAGGCCTATGCGCGGCCCGACCTCGTCCGGGCCCTCAAGGACCGCGGGATCACCAGTTTTGCGATGGAGCTGGTGCCGCGCATTTCCCGGGCGCAATCGATGGACGCGCTGTCCTCGCAAGCGTCCGTAGCCGGCTACAAAGCAGTGCTGATCGCGGCCAATACGCTGGAAAGATTCCTGCCCATGCTGACGACCGCCGCCGGCACCATCCGCCCGGCGACGGTCCTCGTCATCGGCGCGGGCGTCGCCGGTTTGCAGGCGATCGCCACGGCGAAGCGCTTGGGAGCCGTGGTCGAAGCGTATGACGTACGTAGCGCGACCAAGGACCAGGTGAAATCGCTCGGGGCGAAGTTCATCGAAACCGGCGTCTCCGCGGAAGGCGCCGGCGGGTACGCGCGCGAGCTCACCGCCGAAGAGAAAGCCAAGCAGCAGGAAGTGCTCGATGCGCGAATCGCCGCCAGCGATGCCGTGATCAGTACCGCATCGGTGCCCGGACGGGCAGCGCCGCGGATCATCAGCCGGGCGGTGGTCGAGCGTATGAAGGCCGGCTCCGTGATCATCGACATCGCCGCCGAACAGGGCGGCAATTGCGAGCTGACTCAGGCGGGCGAAACCGTCGTTCACGGCGGAGTCAAGATCGTGGGCCCCTTGAACCTGCCCGCCTCATTGCCGTATCACGCCAGCGAAATGTACTCGCGCAACCTGTTCAATCTGCTGAAGCCGGCGCTGGTGAAGGGCGATCTTGCCATCGACTGGAACGACGAAGTGTTCGCAGGCTGCGTGCTCACGCACGACGGCCAGATCAAACACGAAGCCACGCGCAAAATCCTAGAGGGACAGTAATCATGATCGACGGCGTCATCGCGCTCTATATATTCATGTTGGCCGCGTTCACCGGCTACGAAGTCATTTCCCGCGTGCCGGTCATCCTGCACACGCCGCTCATGTCCGGATCGAACTTCGTGCATGGCATCGTTCTGGTCGGCGCAATGGTGGCTTTAGCCGCCGCCGATACGACTCAGCTGCGGGTCATCGGCGTCATCGGTGTGATTCTCGCCGCGGGCAACGCCGTGGGCGGCTACGTGGTGACCGAGCGCATGCTGCAGATGTTCGTCTCCGCCGGCAGAAAGAAAGGATCTTAGACGTGCCCTCCGCTTCGACTATTCAAACCCTGACGCAGCTCTCCTATCTCGTGGCGGCGGCGCTGTTCATCCTTGGCCTCAAGCGCATGAGTTCGCCGGTCACCGCCGTGAGCGGCGTGCGCTGGGCGGGCGCAGGGATGGTGCTCGCCACGGTCGTGACCTTGGCCTTCATGGGCGCCTCGTCCTTCAATTTGATGCTGGTGATCGGCGCCATCGCGGCCGGGGGCATTCTGGCCTGGGTGAGCGGCAAGCGCGTCGCCATGACGGACATGCCGCAGATGATTGCGCTGTACAACGGCATGGGCGGCGGCGCGGCGGCCGCCATCGCCGCCGTGGAACTATATCGCGGCAGCGAGCACAGCATCACGCACTTGACCATCGCCACGATCGGCGGCTTCATCGGCTCGGTGTCCTTCAGCGGCAGCCTGATCGCCTTCGCGAAATTACAGGGCTTGATCACCAAGTCGGTGCGCTTCGGCGGTCAAAAGTTCATGAATTTGGCGATATTGCTGGTGACGCTCTACTTGAGCTTCGTCATCGTCTCAGGAATGGACTTGGGCGCGCAGCAGGGCGGTTTGCCCGCGATTTCCTTGTTCTTTGCGTTCGCCCTGCTGTTGGGCGTCGCCATGACACTCCCGATCGGCGGCGCCGACATGCCGGTGGTGATTTCGCTCTACAATGCGCTCACCGGTCTTGCGGTCGGTTTCGAAGGCTTCGTGCTCGACAACGCCGCCATGATCATCGCCGGCACCGTGGTCGGTGCGGCCGGCACCCTGCTGACTCAGCTCATGGCCAAGGCCATGAACCGTTCGCTCGGCAATGTGCTGTTCTCGAACTTCGGCGAGAGCTCGTCCGCGGGCGGCGGCGGCGTCACCGGTACCCAGAAGGCCATCGAGGCCTCGGATGCCGGCGTGATGATGGCGTACTCGCAGAAGATCATCATCGTGCCGGGCTACGGCATGGCCGTGGCGCAAGCCCAGCACAAGGTGTGGGAACTCAGTCAGCTGCTCATCGATCATGGCGTCAAGGTGCGGTTTGCCATTCATCCCGTGGCGGGCCGCATGCCGGGGCACATGAACGTGCTGCTTGCGGAAGCGGGAGTGCCTTACGACTTGATCTCCGACCTGGACGAAATCAATGCCGAGTTCGAAACCGCCGACGTGGCGCTGATCATCGGCGCCAACGATGTCGTCAATCCGGACGCGCGCGCCAATCGGTCGAGTCCGATTTTCGGCATGCCGATCTTGAACGCGGACAAGGCGAAGAACGTCATCGTCATCAAGCGCGGGCAGGGCCAGGGCTTTTCCGGCATCGACAATGCGCTCTTCGTGCTCGATCAGACGCGCATGCTCTACGGCGACGCGCAGTCGGCCGTGAGCCAGCTGATCCAGGCGGTCAAGGCCGCAGGCTGATCTCGAAACGATCCCGGGTTTGCCATTCCGTGGGCGCGGCCGCGGCGTAATCGCCCAGCCGGATCATTTCGCCCACGACTCGGTCGCCGTGCAATTCGAACCGCACGTAGTGATAGTTGGGAAATTCGCCGCTTCGGTACAGGTCCGTGGGTGTGCGATCCACTTCGTACGGCCTGGCGCCGCCGCCGCCCGACACGAGGTACACGACGCCGCCCTCGGTGAATCGTTCATAGTTGTGAATATGGCCGGCGGTCACGACGAAGCTCGCCGTCGACCGCGGCGCAGCCGCCTTGAGATACTCGGCGAGCGCAAGTTCGTTCGGGCGCGGATTATGATCCGTCCGTTTGACCGTCTGCACATCGGCCACCGGCGGGTGATGCATGACGATCAATACCAGGCGAACCTTGGGAGAGAGCCCCGCGACTTGATTCTCCAACCAGATCCGCTGCGCGCTTCCCGGCAGGAGCGATGTCTCGCTGTCCAGCGCCAACCCTAAGACTCTCGTCCCGATGGCGACCGAATACCAGCGCCGGCCGCGCAGTTCCGGAAACGCACCCCACCAGCGATCGAGACATGCCGATTCCATGCAGGCCGAAAATTCATGATTGCCGAGCGCCGGGTAGACCCGCAGATGCCGCTCCCGCCACGAATGAGTCTCATCGCGAAACACTGCGTAGTCCGGCGCGACACCGTGCCAGGGAACGTCGCCGTCGAGGAAGATCGCCGCCGGGTTCTCCGCTGCGATCTTTGCGACCAAAGCCTGACGCGCGCCGGGATTGGTCGCGTCGGTCTCCGAAGGTGCAGTGAACCGCATATCGCCGTACGCGACCAGTACCAAGGGATCGGGCAGATCGCCTTCCGGCACACTGAACGTGGCTGCCGCGTGCGGAGTCCCCGCGCGCAAAGTGCCGGCAACTACGGCCAGCGTCAGCAAAACTACGGGCAAAGAAATTCGCATTGCGCGATGCTACGCAAAGGAGGCCTTCGTTGGCATGAGATTTTTTGTCTTGACGTGTCTGTGCGCCTTGAGCGCCGTCACCGCCGTCGAAGCGGGCGCCGGTGAGGCCGAGCGCTGGCGAGAACATGCCGAGAATGTGCGCATCGTCCGCGACAACTGGGGCATCGCGCATGTCTACGGCCGATCCGACGCAGATGCCGTGTTCGGAATGATCTACGCGCAGGCCGAGGATGACTTTGGCCGCATCGAACGCAACTACCTCGACGGTCTGGGACTCTTGGCGCTGGCCGAAGGCGAGACGGCTGTTTACACCGATCTTCGTCAGAGATTGTTCGTCGATCCCCTCCGCCTGCGGCAAAGCTATTGCAGCAGCCCGGACTGGCTCAAGACACTGATGGTGGCCTGGTCCGACGGCCTGAATTACTTCTTGTCGAAACATCCCGCCGTTGCGCCCAGAGTCATCCATCGTTACGAACCCTGGATGGCGTTATCCTTTACGGAAGGCAGTATCGGCGGCGACATCGAAAGCGTCGATGTCGGCAAACTGGAACAGTTTTACGCAACGCAGCCTCGGCGGCCGGCCCGCGCCATGAATGTGCCCGCGGCTACGCCGGCGGAGCCGGCTCCCGGCGGCTCCAACGGCTTCGCCATTGCGCCCAGCCGCAGCGCATCGGGGCACGCCCTGCTCTGGATAAATCCACACACGTCTTATTATTTCCGCTCAGAGCTGCAGACGGTCAGCGAGCAGGGATTGAACGCCTACGGAGCCGTCACCTGGGGACAATTCTTCGTCTATCAGGGATTCAACGCGCACAACGGCTGGATGCACACTTCGTACGGCGGCGACGCCATCGACGAATATGCCGAGACCATCGTCGGGAAGCCCGACGGACTGTATTACCAATACGGCGCCGATTTGAAAAAACTGCAGGTCAGGCAAATCACCATCCCGTTCAAACAGGGCAGCCGGACGGCCCATCGAAAGTTCGTCGTGTATTACAGCCATCACGGACCGATTGTCCGCGCCGAGAACGGCCGGCGGAGCGTCGGCGGCCGAAACTCCACCCGGTGGATTGCCGTCAAGTTGCTGCAGGAACCCGGGCAGGCACTGGCGCAATCGTACTTGCGCACCAAGACCGTGGACTACGCGTCGTTCCGCAAGACGCAGGAGATGCGCAGCGACACCTCCAACAATACGGTTTACGCGGATTCCGACGGGACGATTGCTTATTTCCATGGAAATTTCATCCCCAAGCGCGATCCGAAGTTCGATTACACCCATCCGGTGGATGGCAGCAACCCGGCGACCGAATGGCAGGGACCGCATGCGATCGAAGACACGATCACGCTGCTCAATCCCGGCAATGGTTGGATCCAGAACACCAATGACTGGCCCTTCTCGGCAGCGGGCACGGAAAGCCCGAAGCGCGAAAACTATCCGGCGTACATGTGGACCCGGGGTGAGAATCCGCGCGGCATTCACGCCGTCGAAGTGCTGCAAAATATTCACGATGTGACTTTGGACAGCTTGATCGCGGCCGGTTATGACAGCCACCTCACTGCCTTCGACGTGCTGCTGCCGCCCCTGTTCGACGACTATGATCGATTGGCGGTGGACGATCCGCGGCGCGACGGCCTTAAGGAACCGATGGCGAGCTTGCGCAATTGGGACCGGCATACGTCGGCGGACTCAGGTCAGACGGCCCTCGCCATTTTCTGGGGTCAAGAGCTGCGCGAGCGCAAAAGCGCCGGGGCGCGCGCCGCCGACCGGCCGGTCCATGACTACATGGTCGACCATTCGACCCCATCCGACCGAATCGACAGCTTGACCGCGGCCGTCGCGAAATTGCAGCGCGACTTCGGCCGGTGGCGAACACCATGGGGCGATATCAACCGCTATCAACGCATAACCGACGACATCGTACAGCCCTTCGACGACGCCAAACCCAGCTTGCCGGTGGGCTTTGCCTCCTCCAACTGGGGCGCCTTGGCGTCATTCGATGCCCCGTATCCGCGCAGAACGAAGAAGATTTACGGGTCAGTCGGCAATAGCTTCGTCGCGGCGGTGGAATTTGGCCCGGTCATTCATGCCAAGGCCATCATGAGCGGCGGCGAGAGCGGCCACCCGGAGTCGCCTCACTTCACGGACCAAGCGCCCATGTTCACTCAGGGACGATTCCGCGACGTGCTTTTCAGCCCTGAGGACGTGATGGCGCACGCCGAGCAGAGCTACCGCCCGTGAGCAGCGCGGCGAGGGAGCTATCGCCCGCCGCGCCGCGGCGGCGGGGGCGGGCGCGGTGCGGGCGGCCGCGGCGCCGCCGGCCGCTGGTTGACTCCGCGGCGCTGCTCCGGGCTCATCTGGCGCCATTGCTTGCGCAATTCCATGCGCCTTTCCGGCGGCATTTGCCGAAACCGGTTGAATGATTCGCGTACCCGCTGTTGCTGCTCCGGCGGCAAGCTCTTGTACTGCTGCCAGCGCTGGCGCAGCTGCTGCCGCTGCTCCGGCGGCATGGCGCGCCATTGAGTAAAGCGTTGCTGCGCACTCGACCGCTGCTCAGGCGACATCGACAGCCAGCGCTGACTGCCGTTGGCCAGCGACTGTTGGCGCTCCGGGGGCAGGCTGTCCCACTTGCCTTGATAACTCTTCAACAATTGCTGCTGTTGGGGCGACATCGAGGACCATGTCTTGGGCGCCGCGGGCGCAGCAGGCGGCGCAGGCTCGGGCGCGGCGGGCGCCTGCGCGGACGCGCTCGCAGCCGCGAGGACGAGACCGGCACAGATCAACAACGCCCTGATCATTGCTTAACTTCCTGCGGTGGCGTTGCGGGAGGATTTCCCCCTCGCGGCGGCACTTTCTTCAAGAACTCCCACCAAGCTGCATCACCCACATCATCCGCGCCCAAGAACTCGATGAACTCATCATCGGGCGCGCCCGGTGACGACGCCGGTGGCGGCGCCGGCGCCGAAGGCGGCGACGGCGGCGCCACCGGCGGACCGGCATTTGCTGCTGAGCACACGACAGCCACGCCGACCAACAGCCAACGCCTTCCCCTTCGCAACTGAAGTAGCGCGCTAGGCGGCTGGTCCCGGATTCGCGGCCTTATCCGCCCAGTCATAAAATTCAATATCGTCTTGCAACATGTCCATGGCGTCGCCCGAGCCCTCATCGGCGGACGCGACAAGCTCGAAATCTTCGAAATTCGACTGACCATCAGCTACTGTAGCGGCGTGCTGACCCAATGGCGACCCCAGCCAAAGGAACACGCCCAGAATCGCCGCGGCAGTCACTCCGGCCGCGGGCGTCAGCACTCCGATGCGGAAAAACCAGGGCCGGCGGCTCGCAGACGCCGCTTCGATCGCGGCCTTGCGCGCCTGCGTGAGGCGCGAGCGCGTCGCAAAATCCAAGCCTTCGACGCTGCCGTTGAACAGAGCACGGCTGCGCTCCTCGAAGGAATCACGGGGCTGTTCGTTCATCACCAGACCTCACCCAGTTGCTCGCGCAGGGTATGCACTGCGCGCGAGTAGTGCGTCTTGACGCTGCCTTCCGAGCAACCCATGGCGGTTGCCGTTTCAGCCACGTCCAGACCTTCGAAATTCCGCAGCATGAACGCCTCCCGTTGCCGCGCGGGCAAGGCTCGCAAGCTGACCTCGAGCTGCTGCATTGCCTGCCCCTGCATCAGCGCCTCGGGAATGGCGGGGGCAGCGTCGGCGACGTTTTCGAGCGGATCCTGCGCTTCGCTGTCGGGATCGTCTTTCGGTCCCGGCAACCACGCCATGAACCGCTTGCGAACGGTCCTGCGCCGCTGCAGATCGCGTATGCCATTTTCCAAAATTCGATAGAACAACGGCCGCCATTCGCCACTCGGGCGCGATGCGTAATTGCGCGCCAGCTTGAGCATCGCGTCTTGCACCACGTCCAATGCATCGTCCGCATCACGCAGCGCGACTTGCGCCATGCGGAATGCGCGCCGCTCGATCTCGGCCAAGAATTTCTCGAGTTCTCGCGTGTACTCCAGAACCGCATCCTCAGGTGCTGGAGCGGGACCATCCCAGACCATCCAAGCCTGGTTCAGCGTATCAAAGGGGGGCATGCCTCGTCCTCTCAACGTCGACGGACCGTCGCTATTCCAGGTATAAACGCCTATCCGCCGCCGCGGTTGACGGAGGAGCCTGTCTGACTAATGGACTGGGTTTGTCAAGGTCGGCGACTTACGCACACGGCGTGTGACGTCCTCTGCAATATTTTGGATCGAGACCTCGGCGCGGAATCCAGAGGGCGTCCTAACCTATTGAATTTAAAAGATTCATTTCGATTTAGCACGCTTTTTCGCCAAATTGGATGGGACTCGAAACGGAACGGGCACTTAGGGTGGAGATCCTTAGCTTCTCAACAGACTTATCCACATGTTTTGTGGGACAAAAAGGACCGATGATTCTGCAGGTTGCGCTGGATACCCCGTTACGTCGCGTCTTTGACTATCGGCCGCCTACGAGCTTGGGGTCCCACGGGGTTCCCCCCCTGGGTGTGCGGGTGCGCGTGCCCTTTGGCCGCCAACAGCTGATTGGGGTGCTGGTTGGGGTCGCATCCGAGTCCGCCGTCGCCCCCCCTAAGCTCAAGGCGGCGCTCGAGATTCTGGACGAGCATTCCATCGTCGACCCGGTCACCTTCGACTTGCTGCGCTGGGCGTCCGAGTACTACCACCACCCCATCGGCGAAGTATTTGCCGCAGCCTTGCCGGTCAGCCTGCGTACAGGTCAGCCCGCGCTGCAGAAGACCGAATGGTGGTGCTTGAGCGATGCGGGACGACGGGAGTTGTCCGCTCCCGGCGCGCGGCGCGCTCCGCAACAACGAGCCCTGCTGGCCTGGCTCGGGACGAGGGGATGCGCCACCGGCGATGACATCGGTGAGGAATTCAAGCCCGCGCAATTGCGTTCGCTGGCGACGCGCGGCTGGATCGTGGAGGCCGCCGCGCCCGCGGCGGCGGCGATGGAGATGCGTCCCAGCGAAGTCGCGCTCACCCTGCCGCAGGCTGCCTGCGTCGCCGCCATAATCGCGTCCCTGTCGACCTTTGCCGCCCATCTCCTCTACGGCGTGACCGGCAGCGGCAAGACCGAGGTGTACTTGCGGGTGATCGCCGCAGCGATTGGAGAAGGAGGCCAGGCTCTGGTACTCGTGCCTGAGATCGCCCTGACGCCCCAGCTGGTCGATCGCTTCCGCCGCCGCTTCAGTTCCGGGGTGGTGGCGTTGCATTCCGGCCTCAGCACCGCCGAGCGCCGCGATGCCTGGCGCGCGGCTCACCAGGCCCAAGCGCGGATCATCATAGGAACACGTTCCGCGGTATTCACCTCGCTGCCGAAGCTCGCTCTCATCGTCGTCGATGAGGAGCACGATCCCTCGTACAAGCAGCACGAGGGGTTTCGTTATTCGGCACGCGATCTCGCGGTGATGAGAGCGCGGGGTGCGAACGTGCCCATCGTTCTCGGCTCCGCGACGCCGTCGCTGGAAACCCTGGAAAACGCGGCGACAGCGCGCTATTCGAAACACCTCTTGCCGCAGCGGCCGGGGGCGTCGCAGGCGCCGCGCATGTCGATCGTGGACCTGCGCAAGCATGCCGCCGACCAGGGATTGTCGACGCCCGCGATGCAGGCCATTGACCGACATCTCAAAGCCGGCGGGCAGGTCATCGTGTTCTTGAATCGCCGCGGCTATGCACCGAGTTTGTTCTGCAATGCCTGCGGCTGGGTCGCGCCATGCGCGCATTGCGATGCGCGCATGACCTTGCACCGCCGCGCGCAGCAGCTGCGCTGCCATCACTGCGGCGCGCACAGCCCCGTTCCCGCGATTTGCGGAAGTTGCGGTCAAGCCTTGAATCCCGTGGGTCAGGGGACCGAGCGGGTCGAGGAAACCCTGGCGAGACTGTTCCCGGACGCGCCGCTGGCGCGGCTGGATCGCGACACGGCATCCGCGCGGGGCGCTGTGCAAACCGTGCTTGACCGGGTGCACAGCGGTGAGGCGCGAATTCTGGTCGGCACCCAAATGCTCACCAAGGGTCATCACTTTCCGGAGGTCAGCCTGGTGGTGATCGTGGATGCCGATCAGGGTTTGTTCGCCAGCGACTTTCGCGCGACCGAGCGTCTCGCGCAAACCATCACCCAGGTCGCCGGCCGCGCGGGGCGCGGTTCCCTGGCAGGCGAAGTCATGATTCAAACCGAATTCCCCGAGCATCCCCTGCTCAATCGGCTCATGGCGGAAGGCTACGAAGGCTTTGCGGTCAGCGCCCTGGAAGAGCGCCGCGAGGCCGGTTGGCCGCCCTACTCGCGGCTCGCCATGCTGCGCGCCGAAGCCAAGGACAGCCTCGGATTGGACGCATTTCTACGCGCCGCGGTGGATTCCAGCCGCGGGCTGGGCGACGCGGCGGCCGTCAAAGTGCTGGGTCCCGCCAGCGCCTTGATCGCGCGCCGGGCCGACCACTTCCGTGCGCATCTCCTGATCGAGACCGCCGCGCGGTCCACATTGCAGCGCTTTTTGAAGGGTTGGCTGCCGCAGGTGGAGAAGCTGCGCGGGCCGCCCGGCCTGCGTTGGTCCATCGACGTGGATCCGCTGGAAGTGGATTGAGTCGCCTGCGTGACATCTCCCTCTGCCTGAAGAGCGGCGATTCCGGGTAAACTGCGGACCCTTTGTATTCCCGACGGGCAATCTTTGGACTCCTGACCCACCCTTCGTACATTTGACCCATGGATTCGCTTTGAAGACTCTGATCGAGAATTTGCTGCGGCAAGCGCTGGCGGCCCTGCCGGAAGACCTGGTGCCCGCCGCTGCGCGGACTTTGAGCGTCGAGGTCGAGAACACGCGCGACGCCCAGCATGGAGATTTCGCCAGCAATCTCGCCATGCGGCTGGCCAAGGCGGCCCGGCAGAATCCGCGCAAACTGGCGGAGGCTCTGGTGAGGTCGCTGCCGGCGAGCCCCGCAGTTGCCAAGGTCGAGATCGCCGGCGCCGGCTTCATCAATTTCTTTCTGTCGCAGAACGCCTATCACGCCGAAATCGGCAAGGTGCTTCAAGACGGGCGCCGGTATGGCCGGTCGCTCGCCGGCGCCGGCCGATCGGTGCAGGTGGAATTCGTATCAGCGAACCCGACGGGCCCCCTGCACGTCGGTCACGGCCGGCATGCCGCGTTCGGCGCGACCGTCGCGAATTTGCTCGAGGCAGTGGGCTACCGCGTGGAGCGCGAGTACTACATCAACGATGCGGGCCGCCAGATGGAAATTCTGGCGGTCAGCACCTGGCTGCGATATCTCGAGCACTGCGGCGAGCGTTTCACGTTTCCCGCGAACGGCTACCGCGGCGACTACATTGTGGCGATTGCCGAGCAATTGTTCGCCGTGGAAGGCGCGAAGCTGCGCCAGGGCGCCGCCGAGGTCTTCGCGAAATTGCCGCCGGATGAGCCGCAGGGAGGCGACAAGGACGTTTACATCGACGCAGTGATCGCCCGGGCGCGGCTTCTCATCGGGGACGCGGCGTTTCGCCGCGTGCTGGATCTGGCGCTGGCCGGCATCCTGAACGACATCCGCCAAGACCTGAAGGAATTCGGCGTCACCTTCGACTGCTGGTTCTCCGAGCGACATTTGAGCGACGACGGCTCCGTCGACAGGGCGCTCGACGCACTGAAGACGGCAGGACACGCCTATCTGAAGGACGGCGCCTGGTGGTTCAAGAGCACGGACTACGGCGACGAAAAGGACCGCGTGATGGTGCGCGAAAACGGCGTCAAGACGTACTTTGCGTCGGATATCGCCTATGTATTCAACAAGCTTGGAAGAGGCTTCGATCATTTGCTCTATATCTGGGGTGCCGATCATCACGGCTATATCACTCGCCTGCGCGCAGGTTTGGTGGCGCTGGGCGGCCCCGCGGATTCCTTCGAGGTGCGCCTCGTGCAATTCGTGTCGTTGTTTCGCGGCGGTGAAAAGGCGCAAATGTCGACCCGCTCGGGCGAGTTCGTCACATTGCGCGACTTGCGCAATGAAGTAGGCAATGATGCGGCGCGGCTGTTCTACGTCATGCGCAGCAACGACCAGCATTTGGACTTCGACTTGGAGCTCGCCACCGCCCGCTCGAACGACAACCCGGTGTACTACATTCAGTACGCGCATGCGCGGGTCGCGAGCGTGATGCGGCAACTCCAGGAGCGCGGGCTTGCCCACGACGCGGCGCATGGTCTTGCGTGCCTGGACAAGCTGGTCGAGCCGCAGGAACTGCAATTGATCAAGCGAGTGAGCGCGTTCCCCGAAATCGTGCGCCAGTGCGCGATGCTGCGCGCACCGCACACACTGGTGCACTACCTGCGGGACCTGGCGAACGATTTCCACACCAACTACAGCGCGCATCAATTCATCGTGGAGGATGCGGGGCTCCGCGATGCTCGGCTCGACCTTGCGCTCGCGACCCAGACCGTCATCCGCAACGGCCTCGAACTATTGGGCGTATCCGCGCCCGAGACGATGTAGAGCGGCCCATGCCCAAGGCTGCGGCGCGCGACTACAGGACCAAACGCCGGAAGAGCGCGGGTTTCTCCGGGTGGACGGGAGTCCTTTGCGGATTGGCCGTGGGTCTCGGCGTCGCCGCCGTCGTCTATATCAAGGATCATCGACCGGACGCGCAAATCGCCCGGACAGCCAAGGCGGACAAGAAAAAGTCCCGCAGCGCCGAGCCTCCCGATGCGGAAGCCGGGGACTCGGGCACGGAAGATCCGGCGAAGTCCTACGCCTTCTACGACATGCTGCCGAAGTTCGAAGTGGTGGTGCCCGAGAAGGACAAGGATGTACGGCCCGACGTCAAATCCGTCCCCGAGACGCGCCGCGGAACCTACGTACTGCAGGCCGGTTCGTACAAGAACTTCGCCGACGCCGACCGCGTGCGCGCGCAGCTGGCGCTGCAAGGCATCGAATCCAAGGTACAGAAGGTGTCCGTCGACAACGATACCTGGCACCGGATCCGCATCGGCCCGAT
>DASWEO010000145.1:0-14817 GCA_036394715.1 Steroidobacteraceae bacterium | reverse complement strand
TTGCTGACCATCATGTCGTTGATCTTGACCGCGACGCGGCACTGATAATAGCCAAAGCCCTCGAGCGCCGTGGTGAGCCGGTCGACATCGCTTCGCGCACGCGCGATCAGGCCAAAAGGGCTGACGGGAGCCTTTCCGCGCAGCGACAGCAGATCGGACGTGGACTTGAGGGTCGCGTCCATGTCCCCGTTCCCGACCGACGCGATCTCGACCCGGTACGGTTGGGGATCGGCGGAGTGCGCCGGAGAACCGAGCGCGGCAACTGCAATCAGGAATGCGAATACGCGTTGGGTCATTCGTTGCGAAGGATACACCGTGCGCGAGCGCCGATTTGTCGGCCGGCACACGCGATATAATGTGGAACTGGAGGGCGTGCCGATGGTTATGGGCGATATCATGACGGCGCGGGTCGTTACCGTCGAAATGGATGACAGGCTCGAGGTGGTCAAAGAGATCTTCGACACCATGCGTTTTCACCACCTGCTCGTGGTGGACGAGCACAAGAAGCTGAGCGGAGTCGTTTCGGACCGGGACCTTCTGAGAGCCTTGAGCCCCTATGTGGGCAGCGCAGCCGAGACCGAACGGGATCTCGCCACTCTCAACAAGCGGGTACATCAGATCATGAGCAGACATCCCATCACTCTGCACGCGCAATCCGCCGTTGCCGAGGCGGTCAGCCTGCTTCTCACCCACCGTATTTCGTGCATTCCCATCGTCGACGATGAGTTCAAGCCGATCGGCATCGTCAGTTGGCGCGACCTGCTCAAATCCCTCGAGCACGGCCCAATCCCTCGAGGCTGAGAGAACGCGCTCCACGTTGAAACACTGCCGTTGGGCTGAACACTGCCCGTCAGTTGAAACGCTGCCCGATAGAAGGTATGGTTTCTCATGGCTGGAGTTCGCGCAAACTGGACATCGGCAGTCCTCGCCCTGATGATCGCGTTAACCTTTGTTACCGCGCGCTCCGCCGAGCGCGACATCTACCCGGACCCTGCCCAAGCGAAAAGCGACCTGGCCGCGGCCCTCGCCGCATCGGCCGCGGCTCACAAGCGCGTCATCCTGGACTTCGGCGGCAATTGGTGTCCCGATTGCCACGTTCTTGATCTTTACTTTCATGACCCGGTGAACAGGCCCATCCTGGAAGCCAACTACATCCTCGTTCACGTCAATATCGGGCGCATGAATGAGAATATCGACATTGCCGAGCGCTACCAGATTCCGTTGCGCAAGGGAGTTCCGGCTCTCGCGGTCCTCGGCGAACGCGGCGAACTCCTTTACAGTCAAAAGACCGGCGAGTTCGAGGCCATGCGCGGCATGCAATCCTCCGCGGTGACCGACTTTCTGGTCCGCTGGAAACGCCCCTCCCCCTGATCGACCCGAGCGCCGACCTTCGGCCGCGAGGGTGGCGCCCCGCGCGGACATTGCTGCCTTGACAGCAGCTGCCTTGACAATAGTTGCCCCGGCAACTAAACTACACCTATGTTAGAGAGAGGCGCGCCGTAGGGCAGACGAATGTAGGGTTTGACGATGCAAGACACGACTCAATCGTCCCCCAACCCCTCGTCCACAGGGTACGTTCGATTGCGCCGTGTATCGCCGACATTTCTATCGATCTGCTCGCTCGCCGTCCTTGCACTGCTGCAGGGGTGCGTCAACCTTTCATCCCGGAATTCGCCGCCGCTCGGCTACGCCGCGCCAACCGGCGACTCGCCGATGAGCATACGCACGCTCGGCGCCGATCACCGCTATTCGCAGCAATCTTCCGGCGATATCGCCCGGCGGATTCAGGCGCAGAAGCCGGGAGAGCCGATCAACATTCTCGCGCTGTCGGGCGGAGGAGCCGGCGGCGCATTCGGGGCCGGCGCGATCGTCGGCCTGAACCACTCGGGAGAACGGCCGGAGTTTGCCGTGGTCACCGGCGTGAGCGCAGGAGCCCTGATAGCCCCCTATGCCTTTCTCGGCCCCGCCTGGGACCATCAATTGATGGAGATCTACGAGAGCGGATCCGGCGAACATGTACTGCAATCGCGGGGACTGGGTGCGATCTTCGGTTCGAGCATGTTCAGCGGGGCTCCGCTCAAAGACCTCGTCGATCGGTACGCAACCGATGGCCTGATCGAGGCCATTGCAGTCGAGGCAAGCAAGGGCCGTTTGCTGCTGGTGGCGACCACCGACGTGAATACCGGTGAGCCGGTCGTCTGGGACCTCGGCGCCATCGCCATGCACGGTGGCAGGGATGCAAGAACTCTGTTTCGAGATGTGCTGGTTGCGTCGGCCAGCGTTCCCGGACTTTTTCCGCCCATCATCATCCGGGTACCGGATGACGGCGGGCAGCGCAACGAGACGCATGTCGACGGCGGAGTGACCCTGCCGTTTTTCGTCGTTCCCTCGCCCGTGGACATGTCCGGGGATCCGGTCGGTCAGGCGCGCGGCGCCAGACTATTCGTCCTCATCGACGGGCAGCTCGGCGAACAGCCGCGTGCCACGCGAATGAGAGCCAGGACCATCATGTCTCGCAGCGTGGCGGCGGGGCTCAATCGAATGATGCGCACGACGCTCGAATTGACCGCGGCCACGGCGGAGCAGCGCGGGATTGCACTCGACTATTCGGCGATACCGGTCTCCTACCCCTATCACGGGGCTTTGGATTTCAGCGCCGCGACGGTGCGGCCGTTGTTCCACTATGCCTATGAATGCGCCCGCGCCGGCCGGCTCTGGACGGAGTTTCGTCCCGATGCCGGCCGGCGGGCAGGCGCTCAAGTCGGGCTGGACGGGCCGACGTCGCCCTGTCCGGCCGATGATGCATTCATCGCGCGTTTTGCAGGGCGTCAGCGTTGACAACAGTTGCCCAGGCAGCTAACATAATGAGGCGCACACAACCGACGTCGATTATGAGCGATATTCACGAACCGAAATCCAGCGACCTGAACAATAACCTGGCTCCTCTGTTGAGCCAGGTGCGCATGGCCGTGCTGAGCGGCATGGATCAGGAGTTTCTGCTGCACGAGGATGTGGCGTCCCTGGAAGTCACCGCTGCTCAGTTCGTCATCATCTCGAATGTGCTGAAGGGACACGCGAATTCGGCCTGCGAGCTGTGCAAGTACATGGACTACGATCGCGGTGCCATGAGCCGCATGATCGACCGGCTGGAGACCAAGGGTCTGATACGGCGTGTTGCTCTCGCCCATACGCGCCGGACGATGGCTCTCGAAGTGACCGAGGCGGGCAAGGCGGCGTTTCCGAAGATGCAGGCCTGCCTGACCAAAGTCGTCAATCGATTGTTGAAGGGTGTGACCAAGGCCCAGGTTCGCGAAGTGGAGAAGACATTGAAGAGGATGCTCGCCAACAGCTGTCAATCGGATGCTCGCTCGCCGACGGCTGAAAAACGGGCACTCGCGGGTAGCTGAGTATTTTTTTAAGCCGCATGGTTGCCCAGGCATATGTTGTTCAGGCAGCGACCACGGCGAGTGCCGGCCCTAGGGGTAACGAGGGGGCGGCGTTAGGAGACTGACATGATGAATTTGAATTTCATAGAATCGAGCGCCGGCCGCATCGCGGCTCGCATCCAAACCATCGGCGGCAGTTTCGATCCCGAAGTGCTGTCCTTGCCGGGCGGCAGCATCATCGCGCTGCTGTTGTGCCTGTACGCAAGCACGGCGGTCGGCTTGAATCGCGCTCATCCGCCGCAGCAGCCGGTTGAACCCGTTGCGGCATGTCGCGGCTGCCCTGGGGCATGATTGATTTGCGGGGACTAGCGATGCGCTTCCTGGTTTTGCTGGCATTGATTCTGTGCTTCGTCGCGCTGTTGGCGTTCGGGTTCCTCGTCCTGGTGCGCGAATTATTGGCGAGGGATATCTTCGGCGCCCCTTCCCTGCCGGGCGGGCCGCCGGAGCAAATCCAAGAACCGGAGCGAGAAACCGAATCGCATTCAGCGGCGCCGCAATCCTGATTCGCTCGCCCGGGTAACCCGCGGGCCACCCCCCCGGCCGGATCAGCCTGTCTCCATCACTCAGTCTATCCGGCCGGATCACTCAATCCAATCTACCCGGCCGGGCCGCCGAGCGCCTTGTACACCGCCACCGCTCCCGTATTTGCCGCCGTTTCGGCCTGAGCGAGTTCGTCTTCGGCCTGAAGCAGTGTGCGCTGTGCATCGAGCAACACGAGAAAATTGACGCTGCCTTCGCGATACTGAATCTCGGCCAGCTGCTCGGCCCGGCGCGAGGCCTGCGCTTGATCGAGCACATCGGCAAGCCGCGCTTCCTGGGTGCTGTAGCCGACGCACGCATCCTCGAAATCTTCCAAAGCCGTGAGCACGGCCTTCTGATAGGCCGAGAGAGCGCCGTCAGCCTCGGCCCTCGCGCCGCGCAGGCGCGCGTGCACGGAACCGTAATCGAGCGCCGGCCAGCTCACCGCCGGATTGATCAACCAGGCGCGGCTCGCGGCCTTGCCCAATTGCGACGTGTCGCCGGCAAGAAAGCCAACGAAGCCCGTGAAGTTGACGCGGGGAAAGAGATCCGCCGTGGCGACGCCGACGCGTTCCGTGGCCGCCGCGAGATTGCGTTCGGCGACGCGCACATCGGGCCGCGTCCGCAGCAGCGCCGAGACGTCGCCGATCGGCAACGGCGCGGTCATGACCTGCACCGGCACGGGCGAGAGCTGCGCATCCAACGCCCCGGGCGCCACGCCGAGCAGCACCGCGAGCCGGTAGGCAAAGCGTTTTTCCGCCGCCTCCAGCGTAGGCAGCGTGGCTTCGGTCGCCTTGAGGCGGGACTGCGCCTGGTCGGTGTCGAGTTCCGTCACCCTGCCCGCGTCGTAACGCACCTGCGCCAGGTTCAGCGCCTCACGCTCGTTTTGCAGATTGTCGCGGGCGACCGCGATCTGGCGCTGGGTGCCGCGCAGTTCGAAATAATTGCGCGCGACCTCGGCGGCAACGGTCACCTGCGCGTCGGCGAGACTCGCCTGTTCGGCGCCGAGCGTCGCGCCGGCGGCGGCCGCCTGGTGGCGCACGTGCCCGAAGAGATCGATCTCCCAGGTGGCGTCGAATCCGACGCTCGAGGTCGTGATGTCGAGCCGGTTGTTCGAGAAGCCGGGGAACTGCTCCTTGCTGCGCGAATAGGAGTAATCCAACGGCGCATGCGGTGCATAGTTGAACTGCTGTTCGGTGAAGGCCGCGCGCGCGGAGCGCACGCGCGCGATCGCGATATGCAGGTCGAGATTATCGGCCAATGCGCGCGCCTCGAGATCGGCGAGCACCGGATCTCCGAATTGCCGCCACCACGCCGCATTGGGGGCGGCGGCCGTGAAATGCGCATCCACATTGTGTGGCTGGACCGTTGGTGTCTCCGGACGATGGTAGGTGGGCCCGACGGCGCAGGCGGCGAGCACGGCGAGCAACGCCGCAGCCGCGACGGCCCGCGCCGCTCGTGCCGGCCCAAACGCCCGCGCCGCTCGTGCCGGCCCCGAAATCATCGAATTTTTGGACATGATTGAAATCCCGTTCATGGTTGCGTTTCGCTCGTCTCGATCAATACGCCGGGCGCTGCGCCCGAGCGGCGGCGCGCCTCGACGACTTTGCGGATCACGAGATAGAACACCGGGGTGAGCAGCAAGCCGAAGAAAGTCACACCCAGCATGCCCGAGAACACCGCCACGCCCATGGCGCGGCGCATTTCGGCGCCGGCGCCGTGCGAGGTCACCAGCGGCACCACGCCCATGATGAACGCGATCGAGGTCATCAGGATCGGCCGCAACCTCAGCCGGCAGGCATCGAGCACCGCCTGCCAGACACTCTCGCCCTGCGCCTCGCGATCGCGCGCAAACTCGACGATGAGAATGGCGTTCTTGCACGCGAGCCCCACGAGCACGATGAGGCCGATCTGCGTGAAGACATTGTTGTCGCCGCCGGAGATCTGCACGCCGAGGATTGCGCTCAGCAGGCACATCGGCACGATCAGGATCACCACCAGCGGCAGGCTCACGCTCTCATACAAGGCACCCAGCACCATGAACACCAGCAATATCACCAACGGGAATACGTAGGCCGCGGTGTCGCCGGCAAGAACCTGCTGGTAGGTCAGCTCCGTCCACTCGAATCGCATGTCGTTCGGCAACTCCGCGCGCGCGACCTCCTCCATCGCCTTTTGCGCTTGTCCGGTGCTGTAGCCGGGCGCCGGGCCGCCGTTCACGTCCGCGGCCGCGTAGCCGTTGTAGTGCGTGACTCGGTCGGGGCCGGAGGTCTCGCGTACCGTGATGAAGCTGTTGATGGGAATCATGTCGCCGCGCTGATTGCGGGTCTTGAGGCGGCCGATATCCTCGGCGCTCAAGCGAAAGCCGGACTCCGCTTGTGCGTTGACCTGGTAGGTGCGGCCGAAGCGGTTGAAGTCATTGACGTACAGGGCGCCCAGATACACCTGCATGGTGTCGAAGAGGTCCTGCACATTGACGCCGGCGGCCTTGAGCTTCTCGCGATCCACGTCGACTTGAATCTGCGGTACATTGACTTGGAAACCCGTGAACAGCCCGGCCAGCTCCGGGCGCTGCCGCGCCTTGGCCAGCACATTTTGGGTTTGACGATACAGCTCATCGGGGCCCTGATTGCCGCGATCCTCGATTTGCAGCTTGAAGCCGCCGATCTGGCCCAGCCCTTGAACCGGCGGCGGCGGAAATACCGCGATGTAGGCGTCCTGGATCTGGCTGTACTTGGCGGTGAGCGCGGCGGCGATGGCGCCCGCCGACTGCGCGGGATCGCGGCGTTCTTCGAAGGGCTTGAGCGGTGTGAACGCGATCCCCGCGTTGGTCGCATTGGTGAAGCCGTTGATCGACAAACCCGGAAATGCGGGCACCGATTCCACCCCGGGGGTGGCGAGCGCCGTCGTGCTCATGCGCTTGATCACGCCCTCCGTGCGATCGAGGGTCGCGGCATCGGGAAGCTGCGCAAAGGCGACCAGATATTGCTTGTCCTGCGCCGGCACGAAGCCGGTCGGCGTGTGGGCAAAACCGAACCAAGTCAGAAGAATGAGTCCGCCATAGATGAACAGCGCGATCCCGCTCGAACGCAGTACCCGGGCCACCGTGCCGACGTAGCCCGTGCTGGCGCGCGCGAAGAACCGATTGAACGGCGCGAAAAACCACCCCAGGCCTGCATTCAGAATGCGTGTGACGCGATCCGGGGCGGCACCCTGCGGCTTCAACAGCAGGGCCGAGAGCGCCGGCGACAGGGTCAGCGAATTGAATGCCGAAATAATGGTGCTGATCGCAATGGTCAGCGCAAACTGCTTGTAGAACTCTCCGGACAGGCCGCTGATGAACGCGGTCGGTACGAACACCGCGCACAGCACCAGTGCGGTGGCGATGATCGGGCTCGTCACCTCCCTCATGGCCTGACGGGTCGCATCCATAGGCGTGAGACCGTTGTGAATGTTGCGCTCGACGTTTTCCACGACCACGATGGCATCGTCGACGACGATGCCGATGGCGAGCACCAGACCGAACAGAGACAGGGCGTTCAATCCGAAGCCCAATAGATGCATGACGGCAAAGGTGCCGATCAGCGAGACCGGTACGGCGATCAAGGGAATGATCGAGGCCCGCCAGGTCTGGAGAAACACGATGACCACGATGACCACCAGGGCGATGGCTTCGATCAGAGTGTGCACGACGGCGTGGATCGAACCGCGCACGAACACGGTGGGATCATAGGCGACGTTGTAGTCGATGCCTTCCGGAAAGCTCTTCTTGAGCTCCACCATTTTGGCGCGTACGGCGTCGGATACGGCGATGGCATTGCTGCCCGGACGCTGGAATATCGGGATGGCCACCGCCGTGCGGTTATCGATCATGGCACGCAAGGCGTAATTGTCGGAGCCGAGCTCCACTCGGCCGACATCGCGCAAGCGCGTTATCTGTCCGGCCGCGCCGGTTTTGACGATGATGCTCTCGAAGTCGGCCTCGTCGGTGAGACGGCCCTTGGTGTTGATCTCGAGCTGGAAATTAGCGCCGTTGGCCGTCGGCGGCGCGCCCAGTTGCCCGGCGGCCACTTGCACATTCTGTTCGCGTATGGCGTTCACCACATCGCCGGTGGTGAGGCCGCGCGCGGCCACTTTTTCCGGATCCAACCAGACTCGCATCGAGTAGTCGCCGCCGCCGAAGCGCTGCACATCGCCCACCCCGTCGAGGCGCGCGAGCTCATCCTTGATGCGCAGCGCGACGAAATTCGCGAGATAGGTTTGATCGTAGCGATTGTTCGGCGAGTACACGAATACCGCGAGCGTGATGTCCGGCGATGACTTGTTGGTGACCACGCCCAGGTGTTGTACTTCCTGCGGCAGCTTGGGGAGCGCCTGGCTGACCCGGTTCTGCACCTGAACCTGCGCCTTGTCGACATCGGTGCCCAACTTGAAGGTGATGGTCAATGTCATCACCCCGTCGCTGGTGGCCTGCGAGTATTGATACAACATGTCCTCGACCCCGTTGATCGCCTGTTCCAACGGCGAGGCGACGGTATCGGCGATCACGGTCGGGTTCGCACCGGGATATGTTGCGCGCACGACGATGGTGGGAGGTACCACTTGGGGGTACTCGCTGATGGGCAGACCCGGCAGTGCGATGAGTCCCACCAATAGAATGAGCGCGGACAGCATCGCGGCGAAAATCGGCCGCTCGATGAAGAATCGAGATATGTTCATTTAGAAGTCCCAACAGTTACACAATATTTTGCAGGTAGTCTCGGGCACAGCTTACGGATGCGCGGCGGCGGCACCGGCCGTAGATTCGGCGCGCACGAGCAGGGCTTTGGCCTCGGGAGCCGCCACCTGCGACAGCCCCTGCGACAGTCCCGATCCACCCGCGGTCATGGTGACCCGGGTTGCCGCGACCTTGGCGCCGGCCATGACGTGCTGCAAGCCGTTGACCACTATGGTGTCGGCCGGTTGCAGACCCTCCTCCACGACCCGCAATCCGTCGATTCGCGTCCCCAACGTGACCGGGCGGTACTCGACCGTGCTGTCGGGCTTCAAGACCAGGACGAATTTCTTACCCAGGTCATTGCCCACGGCGCGCTCGTCGATGAGGATGGCGTTGTAGCTGTCGTTGGCGACCAACTTGATGCGCGCGAACAGGCCGGGAGTGAAGCGCCCGTCCTTGTTGTCGAATACCGCGCGGACGCGAATGGTGCTGCTGCGCGCGTCAACCTGATTGTCGATGAAGTCCAATAGTCCCTGGTGCGGATATCCCTGTTCGCCGACCAGGCCCATGAAAACCGGACTTGCACTCGGACCCGGACGACTTGCACTCGGACTCGGACCATGGGCGGCGGCGGCGCGCGGCGGCGTGCGGTCGCCCCGCTCCTGTCGAACGAACCGCAGATAGGTCGCCTCGTCGGTATCGAAATAGGCATAGATTGGGTCGTCGGACACCACGGTGGTCAGTAGATTGGTGTTGGATACGAGATTGCCCGACGTGATGACGGCGCGCGACACATGGCCGTCGATGGGCGAACGCACGTGCGTGTACTCGAGATTCAAGCGTGCCGCGTGCAGCTGCGCGTTCAGAGACCCCAAGTCGCCGGCGGCCTCGGTCTCTGCCGACGTGAGCTGCTCGTATTCCTCGCGTGCGATGGCGTTCTGCGCATACAGGCGCTCGGCGCGGGCATGCCCCGCGGTCGCATAGTCGAGCTTCGATTGCGCGCGCTTGAGTTCGGCGGTCAGGCGCTCGATCTCGATTTCAAATGGGCGCGGGTCGATCTGAAACAGCACCTGTCCCTTGCTGACTCGCGCCCCTTCGGTGAACTGCACGCTGTCGATGAACCCGCTGACCCGGGGGCGCACATCGACGGTGTTGACCGCCTGCAGCTCTCCCGTGAGTTCGTCCCAATGATGCAGCGGTCGGGCGAGCACTTGGGCGACGGTGACCGTCGGCGGTGGCGGTGCAGCATTGGCCGCAGATTGAGCATGGGAATGACCGCACGCGGTCAGTACGATCGAGCAAATAGCCGCTAAAATAGACGATGATGTCCGCAAGTACATGGGTGCTCCGGTGAAACTAAACCTTGACTTAGAACTTTAAGGCGACGATCCTGTCTGTGTTACTAGGAAGTAACATGGCTGGTACGTTACCGACCGGTAACATCGTTGTCAACAGAAGAGTTGGGCATGAGTGGCGATAAAACAGGCATAAGCCGAAGCGACGTGGACCTGGGCCCGTGCGCACCGACCAAGTCGCGGGTACGCGACCGGATCTTTGAGACCGCCTGCGAGCTCTTTTATCGCCACGGCATTCACGGCGTCGGCGTCGACGAGATCGCCGCGGAAGCCGGCTCCAACAAAATGAGCTTCTACCGCAGCTTCGCCTCCAAGGATGCGTTGGTTACCGAATATCTTCGTGAACAGGAACGCGAGTATTGGGCCTGGTGGGACGAGGCCGTGGCCCGACATCCCGGAGATCCCCGCCGCCAGGTCGAAGCCCTGTTTGAAGCGCAATTTGAAATCGCCCTGACCAACAGCTGCCGTGGCTGCGCACTCGGCAATGCGGCGGCGGAAATCTCCGACGACGAAGACGAATTGAGCACGCTGGTACGCGCATACAAGGAAAAGGTGCGCCGGCGCCTGCATGGCATGGCAAGCGCCATGGGAGCGCGCGACCCGGAGCGTCTGGGCGATGCGCTCATGTTGCTGCTGGACGGCGGATATTTCACGCGCCTGGTTTTCCCGCTGGGCAGCGGACCGATTTCCGCGGCTCTGCCCGCCGTGCGCGCACTCATCGACGCGCACCTGCCTCCGAGGCGTTCCGCCGACGCCCTCCCCGATGCCGCGCAGACCGTGGCAGCCGGAAAATAATCATTAGACACTTGCGCCATCCCGTCCGCTGGGTGGCGCTGCTCTGCCTCTGCGTCTCCTGGGTGCCCACGGAGGCGGAACCCGCCGTGGATGCCGCTAAGCCGGATGCCCCTGCGGTGGATACTGCCGCCGTGGATCGCGTCGTCGCGGAATGGCTGGCGAGTACCGGTGCCCCCTCGGCGTCCATCGCCATCGTGCGGGACGACCGATTGGCGTATGCGCAAGCGTATGGCGACGCCAGGCTGAATCCAAAGGTGCCGTCGACGGGTGCCACAAGTTATCCGATCGACTCGGTATCGAAGGAATTCACGGCCACCGCGGTCCTGCTGCTCGCGGAGCAAGGCAAGCTGTCCCTGGATGATCCCATGGCGAAATGGTTTCCCGAGCTGCGCGCGGCAGCTGCCGTCACGCTTCGCCAGCTGCTCACGCACACCAGCGGAATCAGGGACTACTGGCCGCAGGATTTTCTCACACCCGAAATGACCCGGCCGACGACCCTTGCCGCCATCATCGATGAATGGGTACAGCGCCCGCTCGACTTCGAGCCGGGAACGGATTGGCAATATTCCAATACGGGTTATGTGCTCGCAGGCGCCGTCGTGGAGAAAGTGTCGGGCCAGCCCTTGTTCGAGTTTCTGAGCCGTTACGTGTTCGAGCCGCTGCGGATGACACAGGTTACCGAGTATTCGCCGACCGGAGCGGCCGCGCGAGTCGCAGGCGGCGATGCTGCGGGCTATACGCGCCACGGCTTGGGTCCGATAGTTCCGGCGCCGAAGGAGGGGTCGGGCTGGCTATTCGGCGCGGCGAGTCTGGTGATGCGGCCGACCGATCTTGCCCTGTGGGATTTGAGCCTGATCGACCGCTCGCTTCTCAAAGCGGAATCGTACAAGTCGGAATTCGAGCCGGTGGTATTGAAGTCCGGCCGTACTCAGGACTATGCCCTCGGACTCGAGGTGGCATCCGTCCAGGGACGGTTGCGCATTGGTCATTCGGGCGCGGGCTCGGGTTTCCTCGCAGACAATCGCCTCTGGCCGCGGGAGCGGACCGCCATCGTGGTTTTGACCAACAACGATTGGGCGGATCCGTCCGACTTGACCGACCGCATCGCCTTCATCGTGCTTCCGCCGACTCCTGAAGAGGCGCGCGTCCGGCAGATCTTCCAGGCGTTTCAGGACGGCAGAGTCGACAGAGGGTTATTTTCTACCGTCGGCAACTTCTATTTGACGGCCGCGGTACTGGCGGACATGAGATCGAGCTTGAGCCCGCTGGGTTCCCCCCGCCTGATCCAGCTCGAACATGAGGCCCGGCGCGGCGGCATGACCACTCGGCGCTGGAAAATCCTCTGCCCCGGGGCACGACTCGAGGCGATCGAGCGCAGCCATCCCGATGGCAGGATCGACGAGTTCATGATCGCCAAAAGAGAAGACTAGTCGCGTTGCTGAGCCTGTGCCGCTTCGAAATCCGGCAGCCTTCCCGCAATCCAGCGCCAGAGCGACGCCACCGGCCCCATGAGTTCGCGGCCAAGCGGCGTCAGTTCATACTCGACGCGGGGTGGTACTTGCGGATACAGCGTGCGGGTGAGCAAGCCGTCTCGCTCGAGTGCTCTTAAGGTGTGCGTGAGTACCTTTTGACTGATACCCTCGACGCGTTCGAGCACGCGGGAGAATCGCAACGGGCCGTTCACTTCCGCCAAGATGCGCAGCACGGACAGCGACCATCTCCCGGTGATTCTTTCCAACACTCCTCGCGCCGCACGGTCCTCGGCCTGCGTCAGCGTTTCGTGGAATTTGAACGGCTCAGAAGCCAAGTTAGTTACCATTCGGTATGTATAGCTTGATTGGGTCCTTTATTTCAAGTCAGCACCATCATTTTCCGCCTGCCGGGCCCATTAACGGATCTTAACAATCCGACCACTCGTGTTTAATGGCCGCGGGCCCAGGGTGGCGGGCATGAAATGGCTACCCTCTGGGCCGGCGCTCATCGGCGCTGTCTGCGCATTGCTCGCAGGATGCAGCGTGGGTCCCACTTACAAACGGCCGGATATCGCGTTGCCGACGCAATGGCACGAATCAGCCGGCGCGGACGCCGGCGCATCAGCCTCGGTTTGGCCCGCGGCCGAATGGTGGCATGGCTTCGGATCGGCGAAGCTCGACGAATTGATTGCCGAAGCCGAGCGCAACAACGACGACCTGGCCGGCGCCATTGCCCGCGTTCAGGAAGCGGATGCGCAGGTGCGCATCGCCGGGGCCGCGCTGCTGCCTTCGCTCGATCTTGGAGCCACCGGCACGCGCCAGCGCGCACAGACGGCAAGTTTGGGTGTGGGTGGCCGAGTGTTCAACGTTTTCAATTCCGAGTTTAGCGCGAGTTACGAACTCGATTTCTGGGGCAAGAATCGGGCCCTCCGCGATGCCGCGCGCGCGGCCGCGACGGCCAGCCGTTACGATCGGCAAACCGTCGCGCTCACGGTGGTCAGCAGCGTCGCCACCACGTATTTTCAAGCGCTCGAGCTGCGCGACCGCATCCAAGTGGCGCAACAGAATCTCGAGAACGGCCAGAAGATCCTCAACGGCTTCAGGCTCGAGCTGTCGGCCGGCACCGCCACGGGACTCGACGTCGCTCAGCAAGAAACCACGGTGGCGATACTGAACGCCGCGATTCCGCCGCTATTGCAGCAATTCCGCCAAACCGTGTATGCGCTGGCCGTGCTCATCGGCGAGACGCCCGAATCGGTCGACGTCGATACGGGCACGCTCAACGCGATGTCGAGCCCGGCCGTCGTCGAAGGTCTGCCGTCGCGGCTCCTGTCGCGCCGTCCGGATGTGGCCTCGGCGGAACAACAGCTGATCGCCGCCAACGCGGATATCACCGTCGCCCGGGCTGCTCTATTTCCCAACATTCAGCTGACGGCGAGCGGCGGCTACCAGAGCCAGGCGCTTGCGTCGTTCGTGAATCCGCGCAACCGGGTGTACGCGGTCAGCGCGGGTCTGACTCAGCCGATCTTTCACGGCGGCGCACTCCGTGGCCAGGTGGCCTTTAGCAAGGCGCGCTATACCGAGCTGCTGACCACCTACCACAAGACCGTGCTCACGGCGTTCAGCAACGTCGAAGGCGCATTGGCGGCGGCCCAACAAACCGCTGAGCAGCAGAAACGGCAGCAGGAGGCGGTGGCCACGGCCCGGCGCGCCTATGAATTCGCGCAAAAGCAAATGTCCGCAGGAACGGTGAACATTCTGACCGTGCTCAATACGGAAAACGCGCTGTTCACCGCGCAGGACCAGTTGGTCCAAGTGAATTTTCTCCATCTGCAGGCGTTGGTGGATTTGTTCACCGCGCTCGGCGGCGGTTGGAATCAAGGGTGACGCACAGATGAAACATCTCTCTGGAATTCGCAAACACCCGTGGGCTTGGGGGACCGTTCTGGCGGTGTTGCTGCTGCTTGCGTGGCGCGCGGTGGTTCAGAGCCGAGCCGATGCCGCCTCGCGCAATGCACCGGGGGCAACGTCGCCGGCGATCGCGGTCGACACCGCGGCCGTCACGCACGCCGACGTGCCGATTTATCTGTCGGGGCTGGGCACGGTTCAGGCTTTCTATACGGTGACCGTGACCGCGCGCGTGGACGGCGAGCTGCAGAAAGTCGCATTCACGGAAGGTCAAACGGTTCACAAAGGCGACCTATTGGCGGAAATCGACCCCCGTCCGAATCAGGCCGCGTACGCCCAATCCGTCGCCACCAAGGCCAGGGATACGGCCCAGCTCGCGAACGCCAAACGAGATCTGGAGCGCTACACGATTTTGCAGCCGCAGGATTTGGCAAGCAAGCAGACCGTCGATACCCAGCGCGCGCTGGTCGATCAGCTCGCGGCACAGATCCAGGTCGACCAGGCCGTGATCGACAATGCGCGCACGCAGCTCGACTACACCCGCATCACGTCCCCGATCGACGGCCGCACGGGCATACGCTTGGTGGATCCGGGCAACATCGTGC
>DASWEO010000144.1:0-5016 GCA_036394715.1 Steroidobacteraceae bacterium | reverse complement strand
AACGCGCGAGCGCCGCATCGGATGACGTTGAAGCGGAACTCGATCACAGAATCGGAGGACGACCAGATTGAACGAGAGACATTCTCCGGCAAACGATCGATCGACGATTTGAAGCAGATGATGAGATGCCGCGATCGCGCTACGCAGGAGGCCGCTCGTCAGGCACTCGTTCTGGCTCGCACCGAGACGTCGGGCCGGGGGCTCGGCCAGACAATAAAGGCGCCGAACTGAAATCGCGCTGAGGCGATGAATTCACTGGTGGTCCCGCGGAATCGGTTCCTCCCAGGTCTTCGTCCGGATGATCACTCCGTCCCGCAACAAGGTTCGCGTGTACTTGTAGAAGAACGTTTGTGCATCGCTCGATACGTCGAGGCGCCCGCGCCACGTGAGCACGTGATCCTTCACCGCCTGGATGTATTCTGAATCTCCTTGCACTCGCGCAATGTCCGGATGCGCATCGTCGATGTCATAGGTGAGCTTTTCCGAATGATCGAACCGTCCCCACGGGTAGGACACCGCGGTCGTGCCCTTCCAGATCACCGTGCTGCGTTGCTTCCCCTCATCGCGCAGCACCGTCCATTCGCCGGGCCAGGCGCCGCCGCCGCCGCCGATGCCTTCGATCCCCGGGGGTTCCTCGACCGGTTCGGGGGCCGCGAACGCAGGTGCGGCCGGTCCGTGCACGGGTACGCGCGGCAGGACGATGCGCGACGCGGCGTCTCCGCCCAGCATCAGCGAGGTCGTCATGGGATAGGGCGTTGGCCAATTCATGGGCCAGAGCGCGTTGGATATGGCAACGCGGATGCGGTGACCTTCCGGGAATACCCACGATGCAAGGTGCAAGTCCAGCGAGAGCGCATAGACCTTGTCGGGCACCAAGTCTTGCGGCTTGGCCATCGAGTCACGTTGCGCCCCATTGATGCCGGCGCCGGTGATCATGGTCACGCGCCCGTCGGGCGCCACGTCGGACAGCCGCACGAACCAATCGGCCAGCCGCACGTCGGCCGCGACCTGTAGGCTTACGCGCGGCAGACCCAGAATTGCCACCTCGTCGCTGAGAACTTCCGAATCATACGTCAGGCTGAACGCGTCCACCGGCCTTTGATCCGTCAACAACTCTCCCCACCAGAACCCCGCCTCGACGCCGGCGGATGGAACAAATCGAAGCAGGTCGCGCCCGCCGGCGGCCGCGGCCGGCGACAGGCGATGATCCGGCTGGAGATACAAGGTCATCGGCGTCAAGCCCGCGGGCGGCCAGGTCTCGGCGCGCCATTCGCCGGGCACGTTCTGCGGCTGCGGTTCGGGCGGATGCCAATGTTGCTGATAGATCACGACTCGCGGGTCCTCGAGGACGCCGGTGTCGCGTCCCTTGAGCCAGTAGTCGAACCATCGCACCGCTTGGTCGCGCCATTCATACAGCGGTCCATAATCGCTGTCGTTCGGGAAACCGTGGTTCCAGGGACCGATCCACGCCTTGAGCGGCGCTTTCACTCTATCCAGCATGCGCGGGATGCTGTCGCGGTAACCGTCCTGCATACCGCCGATCAAAAAGGCCGGCACTTCCAGCGTTTCGATCGGCCGCAGCGGCGCGCGCCAGAACGCACCGTCGCGCTGATGCTTCATGTAGTTGAGCGACCACGGCGGTGACTCCATGCGCGGGCCGATCACCGGCTCATCCAGACTGAAGTCCGGCGCTCCGCAGCGCCCTTGATCCAAATCCATGGTGAGCTCGAACTCATCGACGTGAAACACTCCGTCCATGTAGTGCACGTCTTCCTTGAACAGTTCCTCGGTGGCGGCCACGGCGAGAATGGCCTTGAGTGCGGGAGGCTTCCTCAGCGCCATCTGAATGGAATTGAAGCCGCCCCAGGAAATTCCGAGCATGCCGACTTTCCCGTTCGACCACGATTGGCGGGCAAGCCAGGCGATGACCGCCTCCGCATCTTGCTGCTCCTGTGCCGAATACTCGCGATCGGGGGGCACGCCCTGGCTCGCGCCGAATCCGCGAATATCGACGCGCGCGCCCACATAGCCGCGCCTTGCGAAATACATGTGTGTTCCAAAGTCCCGTACCGCCTCGTCGTCATCCTTTCGATAAGGCAGATATTCGAGAAGAGACGGGAAGCGTTCAGCGGGTTTGAGAGGAACGGGCCTGTAGAGAGTGACGGCCAGCCGCACGCCATCCTTCATGGGAATCCAGGTCTTCTCGAGATGCACGGCGTACGCGGGTGCCGACGGCGGCACGGCGGCGCCCGCCGCCGAAAGGGTTGTCAAGATCAGAATACCGATAACGCGGCCGAGCATGCGGGACCCCGAATGACCACGCGGCAATATACGCCATGCGACAGGCTGCTTCGGTAAATCCCGCAATGGATCTTAGGGCCGATCCCTACGCATCCGACGCAATCCCTGTCTGCTGCGATCCGCACCTGCCGATCGCAGCATCGGCGAGGCACGGTTGACTACTCCATCGCGGAAAGGCGGCCGGCCATGCCGATACAATCAACGCCGGTATTCAAGAACGATACCAATACGTTCGATACCGCGAGGAAGGGATATGTCAATGACGGAAGAACAGGCCAAGTCCTATATGACCAAGCTGTTGACGGCGATGAGCCGTGCAGGGGGATCCGACCTCTTCATTTCGAACGAATTCCCGCCGAGCATGAAAACTCACGGCACCATGCGGCCGATGACCTCGCAAAAGCTCTCCGGTGAATTCACCCGCCAGCTGGCCGACTCCCTGATGAATCCGCGCCAACGCGAGGAGTTTGCCAAGGAACTCGAATGCAATTTCGCGATCTCGATTCCGGGAGTTGCACGTTTCCGCGTCAACGCCTTCGTTCAACAACAACACGTCGGTATGGTGATCAGAACCATCCCCGCTGAAATTCCCGATTTCGCGACCTTGGCTTTGCCGGAAATTCTCAGGGAGATCGTCATGACCAATCGCGGTCTGGTGCTGGTCGTGGGCGCGACCGGATCGGGCAAATCGACATCGCTGGCCGCCATGATCGACCACCGCAACCGTTCGTCGCCGGGTCATATCATCACCGTGGAAGATCCCGTCGAGTTCGTGCATCGATCGCAGCAATCGTTGGTCACCCATCGCGAAATCGGCATCGATACGCATTCCTGGCATCACGCATTGAAAAACACCTTGCGCCAAGCTCCGGACGTCATTTTGATCGGCGAGATACGCGACGCCGAAACCATGGAACATGCGGTGGCATTCGCCGAAACCGGGCACCTATGCCTGGGCACGCTGCATGCGAACAGCGCCAACCAGACCATCGACCGCATCATCAATTTCTTTTCCGAGGAGCGGCGCAAGCAGCTGCTGATGGATCTGTCCAGCAACCTCAAGGCCATCGTCTCACAGCGCCTGATCCGCACCGCCGACGGCAAGGGGCGCAAGGCGGCCATGGAGATCCTGATCAATACGCCCATCATCGCCGAGAGAATTCTCAAAGGAGACTTTCACGAGATCAAAGCGATCATGGCGAAGTCGCGCGAGCTGGGTATGCGGACCTTCGATTGGTCCCTGTTCGAACTCTACAACGACGGCGACATCTCGTATGACGAGGCGATCCGCAATGCGGACTCGGCGAACGAGCTGCGTCTGAACATCAAGCTGAACGGAACGCGGGCTGCCCCGACCCTGGCCGTAACTGCTTCCTAACGGGGCGGCGGCACGCCGTCCGCTCTACGCGGCCTTACGCGCAATTCGCCAGATCATCGTCGGCCGCCGATTCCTCGATGAACAGGGGATTGTCGGATGCAATCTTACGGCCCATGTACGCAATCTTGTCCCATTGTTCGGGCTGCAGGTAGTCGCGGTCGCGCGCGAATTTCTGCACGACTTCCAGAAACGCCTCCCGGTTCGTGGTCGCCGCAGAATAGTAGAGTTCGAGGAGCTTCATGCGCAGATCATGGCGGTCGGGTTCGCGCTCAATCGCCATCTTCAGCACATCCGCGAGATTCGTGCGCCGTTCCTTCACCACTGCGTGCTCGTTGAGCACGCTGGGCATTTGCACGTGCTGCGCGGTCAGATCGAGATCGAGAAAATTGTAGTCGAGCCGCGTCGGATCAATCCGCAGATTGACCGTGTCGACGTGCAGGTTGACCGTCGGGTCTTGCGGTACGGCGAGCGACGAGGCGCCGGCGGCGATTTCGCTGCGCCCGGCCGGCGCGGCCGACAGTGCCGGCAGCGCGGGATGGGTTGAAGCGATGTCTTCAGGTTCGGCACCGGAGCCAAGGTCGGCTTGGGCGTGGTCGGAACCGTGAGTTTGGGCGACGCCCGGCACGCGTTCCTGCGCAAGTGCTTGTTCCGGGCTCTGAGCGCCGTGGAGGGCATCGGGCAAGCCGCCCTCAGATACCGCATCGGCAGGCGCTGCACCGGCCGCCGCGGCAAGCTCATCGTTGCGCGACACTTTCAACACTGCCGTGCGCCGGCGGAATTTGACATAAATAGCAGCCAATGCGGCGGACAATAGTCCTAAGCCCGCGGCGAGCGGAAGCAGAGCCGTGTATCCGCGCTTGGGCTGCGCGTGCCGCACGCTGACCGTCTGGGGTGTGCTCACTGCCTGGGGTGGGCTCACTGCCTGGGGTGCGCTGACCGCCTGCGGTGCGCTGACTGCCTGCGACGCGCCGACCGCCTGCGGCGCGGCAACGGGCACCGGCTTGTCGGCACGTTCCGCTTGCTGGCGCAAATCGAGCAACTGGACCCGCTCGCTTTCCAGCAAGCCCTTCATCTCACTCAGTTTCTGTTCCAGCGATTGAACTCGCAGGCCGAGCGCCTCGGCTCCCGGCATTTCCGACGCCTTATCGGCTGCGGTGGTGGAGACAGCCGCATTGGGCGGCTCGCCGGCGACGGGCGCCGTGGGGTCGAACGCCGCGGCGACGGACACCGCGGGGGCAGGCGACGCGGCCAGTGCATCGTTCGCCGCGACTGCGCGTGCAGATGTGCGCCAAGACGTCATCTGCGCGTGCACTTCGCGCTGCGCGTCGATTGTCGAA